>CANRLS010000019.1 GCA_947631545.1 uncultured Atopobiaceae bacterium | reverse complement strand
AACCATCCTGCCCCGCCCATCAGGTACCGCACCAACATGAGCCCCGTTGGGTACACTTCGACTATCTGGATTGAAGCCGACGCGCGGAGGCTGCCGCGCTCAAGGAGAGCCACATGGAGATCTCCCAAGAGGTACTGCTCATCATCCTCATCTGCTTCGGCATCGTGGTCGCCGCGGTGGCCATCTGGGCCATCGTCGAGGCGGCCCTCCTGGTGCGCAAGGCGAGGGGCGGCATCGACAAGCTCATGGACAAGGCCGAGACGACGCTCACCGAGGTGGACGGCATACTCGAGTCCGCGACGACGACCATCGACGACCTCCAGCCCACCATCAAGCAGCTGCCGAGCCTTCTGGGCAAGACGGAGCAGGCCGTGGATCAGCTCTCGGCCGACCTCTCGACCGCCGATACGATCCTCGCCGACGTGAGCGTGATGACCGGCACGGCCATGAACGCCACCAACGCCATCTCGCGCGGCGCCTCCCAGGCCACGACCGCCATCGGCGGCGCGGTGGCCAAGGTGGGCAAGACCATCTCGGACAAGATCGCCCCCAAGGCCTCCAAGCAGGCCGCGCGCATCGAGGCGGTGGAGGCCAAGCGCATGGCGCTCGAGGAGCGGGCGTCCGAGATCGCCGATTCCGTGGGCGTGGAGCTCCCGCCCATGCAGACCGACGCCAAGGCGGCCGACGACGGCTTCTTCACCTATCCCGACGCCCCGTCCGAGGCTTCGGGAACCGAAGGGACCGCATAGGCCAGCCCTATCCGCCATCCTAGAACCCCGCGTGTGGAAGGCAGACCACCATGGCATCCGACATCGTCAAACTGAATGTACCGGCGAAGCCGCAGTACGCCCGCTCCCTGCGCATGCTCGCGGCGAACCTCGCCGTGGTCGCGGGCCTCTCCATCGATGACGTGGAGGACGTGCGCATGGCCGCCGAGGAGGGCTTCGTCTACAGCTCCGCCACGCAGGCGGGGAGTCTCGAGGTCACCTTCACGGTGGACGAGCACTACCTGCGCCTCGACTTCGCGCTGGGCGAGCTCGAGGCCAAGGCCGAGGAGTACGCCGAGGGCTCGTTCTCGTACGCGGAGCTCATCCTCGCGGCCGTCACCGACGAGTACGCCATCGACGAGGACGCGGGGGTGCTCACCATCGTCAAGCGGCTTGGAGTCGACCGTGAGCTCGCATGAGCCCTCGGTGAGCCACACCCGCGGGGTCCACGCCCGCAGGGCATCGGCGAGCGCTGGCCGGGGGAAGCTCGCCTGGAACAAGGAGCGCACGAGGGAGCTCTTTCGCCGTTACAAGGAGGAGGGCGACGAGGACGCGCGCACCCAGCTCATCGAGAGCCACCTCAACCTGGTGCGGTTCCTCGCCAGCGGCTACAAGAACCGCGGAGAGCCCTTGGACGACCTCATCCAGGTGGGGTCGATCGGGCTCATCAAGGCCATCGACCGCTTCGATCCCGAGCGCGGGCTCGAGTTCACCACCTTCGCCACGCCCACCATCACCGGCGAGATCAAGCGCCACTTCAGGGACAAGGGCTGGTCGGTGCGGGTGCCGAGGCGCCTCCAGGAGCTCTCGAAGAAGGTCAACGTCATGACCGACCAGCTCACGGTGGAGCTCAAGCGCTCGCCCACGGTGGACGAGATCGCCGCCGCCCTGGGCGTGACCGTCGATGACGTGCTGGAGGCCATGGAGTCGTCCGGCGCCTACAGCTCGGTGCCGCTCGAGGCGGGCGGGACCGAGGAGGACGACGCCCCGTCGGTCATCGACCGCTACGCCACCGAGGACAAGGAGCTCGAGTCGCTCGACGACCGCATGGTCATCGAGGAGACCATCAAGAGCTTCTCGCCGAGGGAGCAGGAGGTCATCCGCATGCGCTTCGTGGAGAACCTCACCCAGGTCGAGATCGCCAACAAGCTGGGCGTCTCGCAGGTGCAGGTCTCGCGGTTCCTCAGGCGCACGCTGAAGAAGGTGCGCGAGCGCATCGACCCGGACGGCCGGATGGCCTAGCATCCTGGCACAGGAGGGGCGGGCTCGGTCGGCCCGCTAGGCGAGGGAGCGTCGGGGGGAGCGGTTGAGCGGGGAGAGGCAGAGCTTCAAGCGGGCCCAGAGCGTCGATAGCGCGGAGGATCGCCGCCGCTTCCACCTCGTGTGGACCGTCGTCGGCGCCATCGCGATCTTCATCGCCGTGCTCTGGGGGCTCGGCTTCCTCTTGCCCACGCTCGAGTTCATCGCCGTGGGCTGCATCGTGGGCTTCATCTGCAGCCCCATCGTGAACTGGCTCGAGGACCACAAGGTCTCGCGTCCCATCGGCGCGCTCATCGCCCTCGTGGTGATCATCGGCGTGGTGGCGCTCCTCATCCTGATCTTGGGGCCGCCCACCATCGACCAGCTGGTGAACCTCCTCAAGCGCGTGCCCGACTACCTCGCCGAGGCGGAGCGCTGGCTCACCCGGGCCGTGCAGCAGATCGCCGCCGACGGCTTCGGCGGCATCGAGCAGAACGTCCAGGCCTTCGTCGATTCGCTCACCTCGTCGACGTCCAAGCTCGCCACCGACCTCCTGAACCAGATCTCGGGCGGCATCCTGCCCAACATCATGGGCTTCATGAACGGCATCTTCATGTTCTTCCTCGGCATCATCCTGGCCTACTGGCTGGCCGTGGACTACCCGAGGATGTTCAAGGAGCTCGCCATCATCACGGGGCCCAAGCGCCAGGAGGACACGACGCTCTTCTTCGCCGTGCTCTCGAGGAGCGTCGGCGGCTACATGCGGAGCGTCGTCATCACGAGCGTCATCGCCGGCGTGCTCGCGTGGATCGGCTTCTTGATCGTGGGCCAGCCCTATGCCGGGCTCATGGGCATCCTCACGGCGTTCCTGCACATCGTCCCGGTGGTGGGCCCCTTCATCAGCGCGGCGCTCGCCACGGTGACGGCCCTCACGGTGAGTCCCTTCTGCGCCTTCTGGACGCTCATCATGGCCGTCATCGCCGAGAACATCACCGACAACCTCATCGGCCCGGTGGTCATGCGCTCGGCCGTCTCGGTGCACCCGGCGTTCTCGCTTCTAGCCATCGTCGTGGGCTCGACGCTCGGCGGTCCCATCGGCATGGTCATCTCCATCCCCATCTCGGCCGCCATCAAGGGCGTCTTCATCTACTACTTCGAGACGCGCACCCATCGCCAGCTGGTGAGCTACGAGGGCGCCATCTTCCAGGGGACGCCCTTCCGCCATCCCGATGGGAGCCCCGCGCCCTCCTTCGACGCGCTGGACGACGACAACTTCTTCGCCACCTCGCGCCTCATTCCCGAGGGCGCGGCGATGCCGGTGGTGGCCGAGGAGCGCAAGGGGGGCCTCTCGGCCTCGAGCCTCATCCGCCGCCATGTGGAGGACGCGCGCCAGATCTTCGAGCCCGGCGGCCAGGGTGACGAGGCAGCCGAGCCCGAGCCCGTCACCGTCTCCGTGCGTGAGAGCGCGCCGACGGGTCCTTCGTCCGGGCAGGGAGGCGCGCGGGCGGCCGGGGCGGCCGCGGCGTCCGGGAGAGGCGCGAAGACCTCGAAGGAGGTCGAGGCTGCGGCAAGGGCGCGCCGCCGACAGGCGAAGCGCGACAAGAAGGCGCAGGACAAGAGCGACAAGGCCGAGCGCAAGGCCAAGCGCCTCACCGAGACGCCCATCATCGTCGCCGTGGACGAGGACGACATCCCCAACGACCAGTCCGAGCTCAAGACGCGCGCCCAGCAGAAGCGCGATCGAGACAACGACAAGTAGCGCCTCGGGCCAGGGCGGGTGGCTCGGGGCTCATCCGAGAGCCCGGGTGCGGAAGCGCGGATTCCGTCGCGATCGAGGGCAATGGATCGGGGATCGATCGGCTGGGCATGGGAGTTGTGAACGAGGGAATCCGCGCGTTCGAGCCATATGGGCGCTGCGAGGCGAAGGCTGAGCCCCGAGCGACCCGCCCCCTCTCCGCAGGGGCCTTGCGAAGGCTGAGCCCTATCCCAAGCGAGTCTCCCTGCGACCGTATCTCGGCAACTGCGGGCAAGGTTCGGGCGTGGCGCAGGCGACGAATTCTGATTCCGTCTCGATTGCCGCGGGCAAGGTTCGGGCGTGGCGTGAGCGGCGTCTGCCCATGGGTTTCACCCCAATCAGTGAGTGACGGGGAGCTTCATCTGACATCGGGCCGGGGGCGGGTGGCTCGGGGCTCATCCGAGAGCCCGTGTGCGGAAGCGCGGATTCCGTCGCGATCGAGGGCAATGGATCGGGGATCGATCGGCTGGGCATGGGAGTTGTGAACGAGGGAATCCGCGCGTTCGAGCCATATGGGCGCTGCGAGGCGAAGGCTGAGCCCCGAGTGACCCGCCCCCGGCCCCGTAAGGGCCTTGCGAGGCGAAGGCGCGCCCCGTAAGGATTCGTCGCAAACCAGCTAGAATCGAGAGCTTGAATCGCCATCGACCCATTCGTGGAGGCAGCATGCCCAAGGCAGACGTCCCGTTCATGTCCACCGACGAGATCCGCTCGTCGTTCCTCGAGTTCTTCGAGTCGAAGGGCTGCGCCGTCTACGCGTCGTCCTCGCTTATACCCGACGACCCGAGCCTCCTTGTCACGAACGCCGGCATGAATCAGTTCAAGCAGTACTACCTGGGCACCAAGACGATGGAGGCCATCGGCGCCACCTCGTGCCAGAAGTGCCTGCGCACGAACGACATCGACGTGATCGGCCTCGACGGGCGCCACCTCTCGTTCTTCGAGATGCTGGGCAACTTCTCGTTCGGAGGGTACACGAAGGAGGATGCCTGCACCTGGGCGCTCGAGTACTGCTGCGACGTGCTGAGGCTCCCCAAGGAGCGACTGCATTGCACCGTGTTCACCGACGATGACGAGTGCGCCGCCATCTGGGAGGGCCTGGGCATCGCGAAGGATCATATCTCGCGGCTGGGCGAGGAGGACAACTTCTGGGCGGCCGGGCCCACAGGCCCCTGCGGACCCTGCTCCGAGATCTACTTCGACCAGGGCGAGGAGGTGGGCTGCGGGAGGCCCGACTGCGCTCCCGGCTGCGACTGCGACCGGTTCCTCGAGTTCTGGAACCTCGTCTTCACGCAGTACGATCGCCAGGAGGACGGCACGCTGGTGGACCTTCCGCAGCGCAACGTCGACACCGGCATGGGCCTCGAGCGCATCTCGGCCATCATGCAGGGCTTCTCGTCGAACTACGAGGGAGACATCCTGAGGAGCCTCATCGAGCTGGGCGAGGCCAAGAGCGGCCGCGGGATGGGGGAGTCGGAATCCACCGACGTGTCGCTCAGGATCATCGCCGACCACGCCCGGGCCGTGACCTTCATGATCGCGGACGGGATCCTCCCGGCCAACGAGGGGCGCGGCTACATCCTTCGCCGGCTCCTTCGCCGCGCCATCTTCCATGGGAGGCTCCTCGGCATCGAGGGCGCCTTCCTGAACGACTACGCCAAGGAGGTCCAGCGGCTCATGGGGGCCACCTACCCCGAGCTGGTGGACAACTTCGCCCTGGTGGAGGGCACCATCGCCGCTGAGGAGGAGCGCTTCTCCCAGACGCTCGGCACGGGCCGCGCCTACCTCAAGAGGGCCATGGAGGCGCTCGCCCCCGGCGAGGCGCTCTCGGGCCTCACCGCCTTCACGCTTCACGATACCTACGGCTTCCCCGTGGACCTCACCCGAGAGATCGCCGAGGGCGAGGGGCACGCGCCCGACATGGAGGCCTTCGAGGCCCTCATGGCCGAGCAGCGCGAGCGGGCCCGGGCGGCCCAGGCCACCGAAGCCGACGCCTGGACGGGCCTCGACCTCTGGACGGGGCTCGGAGATCGCCTGGGCGAGACCGACTTCATGGGCTACGAGGACGTGGAGCTCGCCGGCTGCACCGTGGAGACCATCGTCGTCGCCGGCGAGAGCGTCGATGCCATCGCCGCCGGCGCAGAGGCCGAGGTCGTGCTCGATCGCACGCCGTTCTACGCCGAGAAGGGCGGCCAGGTGGGCGATGAGGGGATCCTCATCGCCGACGGCGCGAGGTTCGTCGTGGACGACTGCCAGGTGAGGGGCGGCGGTCTCGAGGCCCATGTGGGGCGCCTCGAGGAGGGCGAGCTCAAGGTGGGAGACGTCGTCACCGCCGTCGTGGACGTCGAGCGCCGCGAGCTCGTGCGCCGAAACCACACCGCGACCCACCTTCTCGACGCGGCCCTCCGCGAGGTGCTCGGCGAGCACGTGCACCAGGCGGGCTCGCTCGTGGCGCCCGATAGGCTGCGCTTCGACTTCACCCACTTCGAGGCCCTGACCGCCGAGCAGATCGCCCAGGTCGAGGGCCTCGTGAACGAGGAGATCTTCCGGGCCATCCCGGTCACGACCGAGGAGATGCCCATCGACGCCGCCCGCGCCAAGGGCGCGATCGCGCTCTTCGGCGAGAAGTACGGCGACGTGGTGCGCGTCGTCTCGGTGGAAGACGACGAGGGCGCCGTCTCGATGGAGCTCTGCGGCGGCACCCATGCGAGGAACACCGCCGAGCTGGGGCTCTTCAAGATCGTCTCCGAGTCCTCGGTGGGCGCGGCGTCGCGACGGATCGAGGCCGTGACCTCCAAGGGCGCCCTCGCCTGGCTCGCGGGGCGCCTGGGGGCGCTCGACGAGGCGGCCGCCGAGCTCAAGTGCCCGCCCGAGCGCCTGCCCCAGGCCATCGCCGACCTCCGCGCTCGGGAGCGCCAGACGGAGGAGCGCCTGCGGAAGGCCCTCTCGGGTGGCGGCGGCGCGTTGGAGGGCGCCGTGGCCGACGCGCTCGAGCTCGACGGCTACAAGGCCGCGGTGCTTCGGCTGGACGGGCGCGAGGCCAAGGAGCTCCGGGGCGTCTGGGACACCTTCCGCGAGCGCCTGGGCGATGCCTCCGCGGCGGTGATCGCGTCGGTGACCCCCGAGGGCAAGGTGGCCCTGCTCGCCGCCGGCACCCAGCCCGCCGTGGACGCGGGCTTCGACGCCGGGAGCATCGTCCGCGCCATGGCGGAGGCCGTGGGCGGTCGCGGCGGCGGCAGGCCCACCATGGCGCAGGCCGGCGGCAAGGACGCCGCCGGCGTGGACGAGGCGCTCGCCAGGGCCCGGGAGCGGCTTCGCGCATGAGGGTCATGGCCCTCGATCTGGGCGAGAGGCGCGTCGGGGTGGCCGTGAGCGACCCGAGCGGTGTCGTGGCGACGCCCCGCTCGGTGGTCGATGCGGCTGAGGTGCGACGGCTCGGGCCGGCGTTCCGCCAGCTCGTGGACGAGGTCGGACCCGAGCTCCTGCTGGTGGGGCTGCCGCTCACGCTGGGCGGCGAGGAGGGCCCCCAGGCCCATCGCATCCGCTCCCAGGCGGGCCAGATCGCCCACGGCTTGGGACTTCCCGTGGAATTCGCGGACGAGAGGCTGTCGAGCGAGGAGGCCTCGCGTAGGCTAAGGGAGCTTGGCCTCTCCGAGAGGGAGCGCCGAGGCCGGCTGGACATGGTGGCGGCCTCCATCTTCCTCCAGGCCTGGCTCGACGAACGCGCGCGGTGAGAGGGAGACGTCCGCTTTGAGCGAACCGAGCAACCCGAGTGACCAAGCGTCCCGTCGCACGGGGACGGGCTCCATGGATCTTTCGCAGGCCCGGGGCCAGCTCCCCGTGAACGGCCGGATCGCGAGCGGGCGCCCGAGCGCCGCGGGTCGGCCGCGCGCATCGCGCACCGGCGCCTACCAAAAGACGCGGCCGGGCCAGACTTCGCGCACCGGCGCCTACCCCATGGCGCGAGCGCAGGGGGGCTCTCCGGGGAGCCGGCCCTCGCAAGCGCGCCAGCCGCGCTTCTCGGAGCCCGTCCGCAAGAGGAGCGCCGTGCCCGCCATCATCGCCATCTGCGTGGCCGTGGGCGTCGCCGCCATCGGCGTCGTCTTCGCGCTCACCCGGTGCGCCGCGCCCAAGGCGAGCGCGCCCGCCCGTGAAGCGGGGCAGCCGGTGGAGGTGGTCATCCCCCAGGGGGCCGGCGGCGACGTCATCGTGAGCACCCTCTCCGAGGCCGGCGTCATCACCGATGAGACGGCCTTCATGCAGGAGGTGGCCAACCAGCGGGCCGACCAGAGGCTCCAGCCGGGCACCTACCTGCTCTACACGGGCATGGCCCCCGCCGACGTGGTGAGGCAGCTCATGGCCGGTCCCAACGCCGCCGGCGCGCGGCTCACCGTGCCCGAGGGGCTCACCGTGACCCAGACGGCCGACGCCGTGGAGGCGGCGCTCGGCATCTCGGCCGACGAGTTCCTCGCCCAGGCCAAGGCATCCAACTACGTGGCCGACTACGACTTCCTCCAGATGGCGGCCGACGATTCGCTCGAGGGCTTCCTCTGGGCCAAGACCTACGAGTTCTCGGGGCTCGATCCCACGGCCGATATGGTGATCCGCGCCATGCTCGACCAGTACGCCCTCGAGATCCCCTCCATCGACTTCGGCGCCGGCGAGGCCAAGATCAGCGCCGACTACGGCATCACGGCCTCCGACTACGACATCCTGAAGCTCGCCTCCATCATCCAGAGGGAGGCGACGACGCCCGAGGACCTGCCGCTCGTCTCGTCGGTCTTCTGGAACCGCATGGCGATCGGCATGCCGCTCCAGAGCGACGCCACGATGGGCTACTCCACCGGCGGCGAGGTGACGGCCGAGGACCTCCAGCGCGAGGACCCCTACAACACCTACACCTACCAGGGACTGCCGCCGACCCCCATCTGCACGCCGGATCTGGCCTGCATCGAGGCGGCGCTGAACCCCGCGAGCACCGACTACCTCTACTTCTGGATCGTCGACCGCGACGGCTACTCCGATCACAGCTTCTCTACCACCTACGAGGAGCACCTCGCCGCGATCGACCGCTCCACCTCCGAGATGGCGGAGCTGGGACTGTGAGCGCCGCGGGCAACGCGAACAGCGCAAATGCCTCCGGCAGGGTTCCGGGCGCACAGGGCCGCGACGGGCTCTGGGCGCCCTGGCGGCGCGTGCACGCCCTCAGGGACCTGGATCCGGCCGAGCTCGAGGCCCTGGGCGTGAGGCTCGTCCTCTTGGACCGCGACAACACCTGCGTGCCCCGGGGCGAGACCGACCCCACCGACGAGGTGGTGGCGTGGTGCGCCGAAGCGAGGGGCGTGGGCCTCGCGCTGGCGCTCGTCTCCAACAACTGGGACCGCGAGGGGCTCGAGCGCACGTCCTCGCAGCTGGAGTGCCCGGTGGTGAGCTTCGCGATGAAGCCGCTTCCCCATGGGCTCCGGCGCGCGATGGCGGAGGCGGGCGTGCCCAGGGAGCAGACCATCCTCGTGGGCGACCAGCTCTTCACCGACGTCTTGGCGGGCCGGCTCGCGGGGGTGCGGGTGGCGCTCGTGGACCCGCAGTCCGAGCGCGACCTCTTCTACGCCAAGCCCATGCGCAAGGTGGAGCGGCGGCTCCTTCGCGGCGTGCCCTACGAGGGCGAGGGAGAGACCGGCGACGGGGCGGGATCGGCTCCTTCGGCGCCTCGGGCGAGCGAGCCCGGCGAGGGGGATCTGCCAGAGCCATGATCCTCGTCGCCGCCTTCGCCGTCTGGGCCTCGGCCATAGACGCGAGGCGGCGCGAGCTTCCCAACCGCCTGTTGGGCCCCATGGCCCTCGCCGCCCTCGGCTGCCAGGTCCTCAGGCAGTGGGGCGTCGGCGCCCTCCCTTGGCTTCCCTGGCTCTCGCGGATCTCCTGGCGCCTCGCCCCTCCGTCGGTGTGCGCGGCGCTCGCCCTCGCGCTCGCCCTCGGCCTCTGGACGATCGAGGCGCTCCGGCGCCGGCGCGGCCTCCCGGCGGGCCTCGGCTTCGGCGACGTCAAGCTCGCCTGCGCCTGGACGCTCGCCCTCGGGAGTTGGGGCGTCCTCGCCCTCGCCCTCGGCTGCGCCGCCGGGGGCGCAGCGGCCCTCGCGCGCCATCGCGCGACCTTCCCCCTCGGCCCCTACCTCACGGCCTTAGCCCTCGCGATCGCCCTGGCCCTCGCGATCTAGCGGGCAGGACGCTTCCCTGGGGGAGCGGTTTCGCGGAGTCGATGGCGGTGGTGGGACGCGTCCCCAGGAGAACCGCCTCGCTTTCAGTAGGATGGGAGGGTCGAGAGGGGAGGGGACATGCCCGATGCGCCCATACGCAAGGCCGTGGCCGTCGCCGGGAACCGCTGCATGACGGTGGGCGGCGCCGGCTGCATCGAGCGCATCGGCCCCGACCTCAAGGGCGCCGTGGGTAGGCCCCGGCGCCTGGCGCTCCTCGTGGAGGAGGGCACTCCGGCAGACCTCGCCGAGGAGCTCCGTCGCCTCCTCGCGAGCGAGGGGTTCAAGGTGTTCGAGGTGGGCGTTCCGAGGGGCCGCGATGCGGCCGACCTGGGCGCCGTGGCGCCCGTGGCGGACGAGCTCTCGGGTGCGGGCCTCACCGCCGATGACGCGATGGCGGCCGTGGGCGGCGCGGAGGCGCTCTCGCTCGCGAGCTACCTCGCCGGCCAATGGTGCGGGGGCGTCACGGCCGCCGGCGTCGCCACGACGCTGGAGGCGGCGGTCGCGGTGCCGGCCACGCCGAGGGCCCTCGCGGTCCAGGGACGGGACGGGCTCATCTCGGCTCCCCCCGCCCTCGGCTACCTCTACGCCGATCCGGGCGCCTGCGACCTCGTCGCCGAGGACGAGGGCGGCCTCATGGGGCGCGCCCTCATGGTCCAGACGGCCGTCATCAACACCAAGGCGAGCTACGGGGCCCTCATGGGCGCGATGGACGGCCTCGCCGCGGCGGATCCCCGCGCCTTCGTGGACCGGGGGCTCGAGGCGGCGTGCGACAGGGGCCGCGTGGCCTCGTCGACGGTCGCCGCCACCCGGCTCTCCATCCGCTATGGGCAGAGGCTGGCGGACGGCCTCGCGCTCCTCCTCGGCCGGCGGGCCGGCTACGCCCGGCTCCTCGCCGAGGGCATGCGCTTCGCCGCCCGTCTCGGCTGGCAGCTCGCCGACCTGGATTCGACCTTCGTCTTCGACCAGGACGCGATCCTCGAAGCCCTCGGCCTCGGCCTCGTGGCCTGCGACCTCGCCCCCGAGCAGGTGCTCGAGGCGATGAAGGAGGCCGCCGAGCGGCGCACCAACCGCGCGTTCTTCCTCTTGCCCTCGGCGCCCGGCATGGTGCGCCCGAGGCCCGTGGAGGACGACGTGCTCCTGGAGCATCTGAAGGGCTTCTGCGACAGCCGCCGGAAGCTCCTCGCAACGCGCGCTCCTTCCGAGGCCGACCTCGACGGATAACGGCACAGAACCCACTCAGGGAAGGGAGCCGACATGGCAGAGAACGTAGGGGCGCGGCGCCGGGCGCTGCTCGACCTCATGGAGGAGCGCGGCTACGACGCGTGCGTGATCCGGGACCTCGCCACCATCCGCTGGCTCACGGGGGCGGCGCGTACGCTCGACGACGAGCGCTCGCACACCGTCTTCGTCGATGGCGAGGGCTTCTGGCTCCACACCGATTCGCGCTACTACCAGGCCTTCCTCGCGAACGTGCGGGATGCGGACGCCTGGCGGATCGATCAGGAGCCCATGGGCCACGAGGCATGGGCCGCCGAGCGCATCGCGAGGGCGAAGAGCCACGTCGTGGCCCTGGAGGACACGCTCGAGCTGGGCTTTTCCGACAAGCTCCGGGAGCAGGTGCGAGACAAGGGCGCCGCCTGCCTCTATCCGCGCCTCCATGGCGAGGGCCAGAACCTGCGCATGGTCAAGGACGAGGGCGAGCTGGAGCTCCTGCGCGAGGCCCAGCGCATCACCGACCTCGCCTTCGACCACATGTGCGAGTTCATCCGGCCCGGGCAGACGGAGCTCCAGATCCGCGCCGAGCTGGAGCACTTCATGCTCGCCAACGGCGCCGACGCCATCTCGTTCGCCTCGATCGTGGCCACCGGCCCCAACGCCGCGAATCCCCACGCCAAGCCGGGGGAGCGAGAGAGCGCCAAGGGGGAGCTCGTGCTCATGGACTACGGCGCGGCCGTCAGGGACTACCACGCCGACATGACCCGCACCGTGGCCCTGGGAGAGCAGCCCGACGAGGTGGTCGAGGCCTACGCCGTCATCCGGCGCGCCCACGAGGACGCTGCCGCCTCGGTGCGCCCCGACGTGATCGGCGCCGACGTCCATGCGGTGGCCCGCCAGGTGATCGACGACGCGGGCCTGGGCGAGTACTTCGGCCATGGCCTCGGGCACGGCGTGGGCATCGAGATCCACGAGCGTCCGTCCTTCGCCCCGCGCTGGGCGAAGCCCGTGCCCAAGGGCTCCGTGGTGACCATCGAGCCCGGCGTCTACCTGCCCGGGCGCTTCGGCATGCGCCTGGAGGACACGGGTGTGGTCACGGAAGCCGGCTACGAGCCCTTCGCCACATCCACCCACGACCTGCTGGTTCTCGACTGCTAGCAAGGGGAGCCCTCCCGGGGCGCCGATCCATCGGAGGCGTCCCGGGAACCGAACGGCGCGATGGCTTCGTGGGCCGGGGCGACGTCGCCCCGGCCCACGCTGCGTGCAAGGCCGGGTAACGAGCCTTCCGATGGCATGCAAATATCTTTATATACCCACCATTGCATGGATCCATACATTGGCCGTCTGCGGACGATGTGACTGCCGCTCACGGCCCAAGCTGCGCGAATGCCGCCCTTGAACCCATTGGAGCGATACGATTCACACGGTTCTATTGTGGACGTCTTGGAGAGAAAACAAGGAGGTTATGTGATGGTCAGCATCGTCCTGGCGAGCCACGGCGAATTCGCCACCGGCATCCAGCAGTCAGGCTCGATGGTCTTCGGAGATCAGGAGAACGTCGCCGCCGTGACGCTGATGCCCAGCATGGGCCCCGATGACTTCAGGGCCAAGCTGGAGGATGCCATCAACGGGTTCGACGACCAGGAGCAAGTGCTCTTCCTCGTGGATCTGTGGGGCGGCACGCCCTTCAACCAGGTGAGCACCCTTCTGGACTCGCACGACACCTGGGCTGCGGTGACCGGGCTCAACCTGCCCATGCTCATCGAGGCCTACACCCAGCGCCTCTCCGCCGAAACGGCCGCCGAGATCGCTTCGAACATCTTCGTGGAGGGCCGGCGCGGCGTGCGCTGCAAGCCCGAGAGCCTGCAGCCCAAGGGCGGCGGCTCCGCGGCTCCCGCCCAGGCGGCGGCTCCCGCGGGCGCCATCCCCGAGGGCACCGTCATGGGCGACGGCCAGATGAAGCTCGCCCATGTGCGCATCGACAGCCGCCTCCTCCACGGCCAGGTGGCCACCAACTGGGCCCGCTCGGTGGGCTGCAACCGCATCATCGTCGTCTCCGACGCCGTCGCCCACGACGACCTGCGCAAGTCGCTCATCGTCGAGGCCGCGCCCCCGGGCGTCAAGGCCAACGTGACCACCATCGACCAGTTCGCCAAGTGCTACCACGATCCGCGCTTCGGCGAGGTCAAGGCCCTCGTGCTCTTCGAGAACCCCGAGGACGCCCTGGCCACGGTGGAGCGGGACGTGCCCATCGAGCACATCAACATCGGGTCTTTGGCCCACTCCGCGGGCAAGACCATGCTCAACCAGTCCATCGCGGTGGGCCCGGAGGACGTGAAGGCGATCTACGAGCTCAAGAAGGACGGCGTGACCTTCGACACCCAGAAGGTGCCCACCGACGGCTCGGACGACATCTTCAAGCTCATCAAGGACAACGGCCTCGTCCCCGCGGGCGAGTAGCCAGACGACCAAAGGAGGAGTGAATGGAAATCATCTCGGTCATTCTCGTGATCGTCGTGGCCTTCTTCGCGGGCATGGAAGGCATCCTCGACGAGTTCCAGTTCCATCAGCCCATCGTCTCGTGCACGCTCATCGGCATCGTGACGGGCCAGCCGGCTGAGGGCATCGTGCTCGGCGGCAGCCTCCAGCTCCTGGCCCTCGGCTGGATGAACATCGGCGCGGCCGTGGCCCCCGACGCCGCCCTCGCCGGTGTGGCCGCCGGCATCATGGTCTGCATGAAGGGCATGAGCAACGGCGAGGCCGTGGCTCTGGCCATCCCGATGGCCATCGCCGGTCTGGCGCTCACCATCCTCGTCCGCACCATCACCGTCGCCATCGTGCACGCCGCCGACGGCGCCGCCGAACGCGGCCACATCGGCACCGTCGAGTGGTGGCACATCATCGCGCTCCTGCTCCAGGGCGTGCGCATCGCCGTCCCGGCGGCCGTCATCGTGGCCATCCCGGCCGAGGCCGTGCAGGCCGCCCTCGAGGCCATCCCCGCCTGGATCACCAACGGCCTCTCCGTTGCCGGCGGCTTCATCGTGGTCGTGGGCTACGCGCTCGTCATCAACATGATGGCCAACGCCAAGGTGTGGCCCTTCTTCTTCATCGGCTTCGCCCTGGCGAGCGTCTCCGAGCTCGGCCTCATCGCCATGGGCATGATCGGGCTCTGCCTGGCCTTCATCTACCTCGCCCTCGATCCCGACTTCAACGGCGGCGGCGGTGGCGGCGGGCAGCTGGCGGCTGCCGGCGGCGACCCGCTCGACGACATCCTGAACGACTACGAGTAGGAAGAGGGAGGAACGATCCATGGCTGACGAGACGAACGCCTCTCAGGAGAAGCAGCTCATCGAGATCTCCGTACGCGACCGGCACAAGGTCTGGTGGAGGAGCCAGTTCCTCCAGGCCTCCTGGAACTACGAGCGCATGCAGAACCTCGGCTGGTGCTACGCGATGATCCCCGTGCTTCGCAAGCTCTATCCCACCGAGGACGAGCAGATCGCGTTCCTGAAGCGCCACCTCGAGTTCTTCAACACCCACCCCTACGTGGCCGCCCCCGTCTGGGGCGTCGAGCTCGCCCTCGAGGAGCAGCGCGCCAACGGCGCCCCCGTCGACGACGCCGCCATCCAGGGCGTGAAGATCGGCATGATGGGCCCGCTCGCGGGCGTCGGCGACCCCATCTTCTGGGGGACGCTCCGCCCCGTGCTCGGCGCCTTCGCGGCCTCGCTCGCCGTGACCGGCAACATCCTGGGGCCGATCCTCTTCTTCGTCCTCTGGAACATCATCCGCATGGCGTTCCTGTGGTACACGATGGAGTTCGGCTACCAGCAGGGCGCGGCCATCGTCAAGGACCTGGGCGGCGGCCTGCTCCAGAAGATCACCACCGGCGCGTCCATCCTCGGCATGTTCATCATGGGCGTGCTGATCCCGCGCTGGACGTCGATCAACATCGCCGCTGTGATCTCCACCACCGACCACGGCTCGCTGCTCGACTACACAGACGCCGCGGGCAACGCCCAGGCCGGCGTCTTCGGCCAGGCCCAGTACCTCATCGACGCCATGAACGGCGCGGTGAACGGCGAGGTGAACCCCGGCGACCTCTCCAACTCGCTGAACGCCTTCCAGAGCGTGGCCGACAACGGCTACTCGGTGGTTGAGAACGCCGAGCAGTACCCGGAGGCCCCGTGGCGCCTCGTGGGCTCCCAAACCGTCCAGGGCGTCCTCGACTCGCTGCTCCCCGGCCTGCTGCCGCTGCTCCTGACGTTCTTCTGCATGTGGCTGCTCCGCAAGAAGGTGAGCCCAATCGCCATCATCTTCGGGCTCTTCGCGGTGGGCATCGTCGGATCGCTCTGCGGCATCTGGTAAGCCCCCTGCCCAAGAGGCGGATACAATGGGCGCGCCCTTCCGGGGGCGCGCCCTTCCCTTTGGCGCGAACCGGGGCGAAGACGCGAGCCGTCCCCGCCGAGCGCGGGACCGGCACGGAAAGGCAGGTGGCGCTGGGCATGTTCGAGAACCTCGGCAACCTCGAGGGCGCGAAGCCCCCGGTGAACCTCAACCGCGAGGAGGAGCTCGTGGTGGAGGCCAACTGCTTCGCCAATCCGGTCTTCCCCAAGCACGGCACCATCACCTTCGGCGAGACGGGCATGGAGTTCCTCGCCGATACGGGCTTCGGCTACATCCAGATCCCCTGGAAGAGCATCCAGATGGTGACCTGCGACATCCTGGGCGACTACGTGCGGGCCATCGACGTGGCCACCGACGAGGCGGCGCCCATCAACTTCGTGATCACCGACGGCGCCGAGGTGCTCCGCTGCATCAACGCGCACATCGGGCGCGAGAGGCTCCAGCCGGCCAAGCAGAACCTCAAGAGCCTGGGGCAGCGCATCAAGGGCAAGGTGACCTCGGTCTTCCGCAAGGGGGAGGACGAGGGCGAGTGAGGCTCGGGGCGCCTGCCAGGGGGGAGGCGCCCATCGGGCTGCATGGGCGCGGCGCGGGGCGGCGGGCCGGCTAGCCTATACTGTTCGTTTGGACTGACATCGCATGAGGAAAGCGAGGCGCACGTGGCCACGATCTCGACGGCTGACTTCAGGAACGGCATGGGGCTTCTCATCAAGGACCGTCCGGCGGTGCTGGTGGAGTTCCAGCATGTGAAGCCCGGCAAGGGCGGCGCCTTCGTGCGGTACAAGGTGCGCGACCTCAAGACCGGCCGCGTCGTCGACTACACGGTGAACGCCGGCACCAAGTTCGAGTCCGTGAACCTCACCACCCGCGAGTACCAGTACCTCTACAACGACGGCACCGACTACTACTTCATGGATGCCGAGACCTACGAGCAGCTGCCGCTCTCGGCCGACTACATCGGCGACAACGCCAAGTGGCTCCTCGAGAACGACACCGTGCAGGTGCAGTACGCCGATTCCGAGATCATCGGCATCACGCCGCCGATGTTCATCGAGGCCGAGATCGTCGAGACCGATCCCGGCTTCAAGGGCGACACGGTCCAGGGCGGCACCAAGCCCGCGACCATCGCCACCGGCGCCGTGGTGAACGTTCCGCTCTACCTGAACGTCGGCGAGAAGATCAAGGTCGACACCCGCGACGGCAAGTTCGTCTCACGTGTGTAGCTGCGCGGTTTGGGGATAATCACCCTGAAGAGCGCCATTCGAAAGGACCATCCATGCCCAACGCCGTCACCGTCTCTGGCGTCACCATCTCAAGCAACGTCATCTCCACGCTCGTGACCGCCGCAGCCGAGCGCGTCGAGGGCGTGGCCTACGTGAACGGCCACAACGTGGCCACGAACCTGCTCTCGCTCATCACGGCCAAGCCCACCGTGGCGGAGAACACCGTGAAGGCCGAGGTCGTGGACGACAAGCTGAACGTGACGCTGCCGGTGGCCGTGTTCTTCGGCTATCCCTTCAAGCAGCTGGCCGACCAGGTTCGCACCGATGTGGCCGAGGTCTTGAAGAGCCAGGCCGGCATCGAGGTGGGCGCGGTGAACGTGGCCATCGACGAGCTCGTGTTCCCCAAGGCCTAGCGCGCCTCCCGGCCGAAGGCGCAGCGGAGATACGAGGGCGTCGTGAGCAAGAGGAGCCCGGTGAGCCGATACGGCGAGCGGACGTTGGAGCGCCTGCAGGCGCTCCAGGCGCTCTTCCAGGCCGAAGCCGCCCACAGGAGCGTCTCGGCGGTGCTCTCGGGGGACTACCTCGTCACCGACGACGACGGCTCGGAGCTCTTCGTGTCGACCGGCCCCATCCGTCCCTGGGCTCGCGAGCTCGCGCTGGGATGCGACGCCCATAGGCAGGAGGTCGACGGCGTGCTCGCCCGCATCTCCACGGGCTGGGACATCTCTCGCATGAACCGCGTGGATCGGAACCTCCTCCGCGTGGCGCTCTACGAGCTCCTCTTCGAGGAGGGCGCCATCCCCGCCGTCGTGGCCAACGAGGCGGTGGTGCTGGCGAAGTCCTTCAGCGACGAGTCGAACGCCTTCGTGAACGGCATCATCGGCGCCGTGGTGGACGAGCTGGAGGCCGGCATCGACCCCTTGGATTCGAACGCGGGCGCAGCCGGCGGCGACGAGGGGGCTCCGGCGCCGGCGGACGCGACGGGCGGGGAGGCCCTATGAGCGAGCGGCGCGACCCCGCCTCCTACCGCGACCTCGACGAGCTCATGGGCAGGCTCCAGGGCATCGTGGGCTCGGTTCGCGACAAGGACACGACCATCGAGGAGTCGCTCGACCTCCTGGAGGAGGGCATCGCCCTGGGCCTTCGGGCGACCGACCTCGTGGACAAGCCCGATTTCACCGAGCGCGAGCGCGAAGAGATGGCCGCCGCCGATCGGACGGCGCTCGCGGAGGCGAAGGCCGACGAGATCGCCGAGGTCGTCGAGGAGGCCGCAGCCGTCGAGGCGGCCGAAGGGCTCGCCGGAGCGGGCGGCGCGGCGGGTGCCGCCGCCGATGGGCCCGCCTCCGATAGCTGATCAGCGGTGCCCCGTCTCGACGAAGAACTGGTGTCCCAGGGACTCTGCCCGGATGCGAAGAGCGCCGAGCGCCTCATCCTCGCCGGTCTCGTCTCGAACTCCTCCGAGTGCCTGACCTCGCCCGGGCGCAAGGTCGCCCGGGGAGAGCCGCTCCATGTGAAGGGATCGAAGCGCTACGTCTCTCGCGGCGGCCTCAAGCTCGAGGGGGCGCTCGACGCGTTCGGCCTCGACGTGCGGGGCCTCTCCTGCGTGGACGTGGGGGCCTCCACCGGCGGCTTCACCGATTGCCTGCTCCAGCACGGGGCCGCCTCCGTCTTGGCCGTGGACGTGGGCTACGGGCAGTTCGACTGGGGGCTCAGGAACGACTCCAAGGTCGAGCTCCTCGAGCGCACGAACGCGAGGGCGCTCGCAGACGATCCCCGGCGCTCTGAGAGCGCGGACCTCGTGGCCATGGACGTATCCTTCGCGAGCGCCGCGGGCTTCGCGAGCCTGGCGGCCTACCTGCTCGCGCCGGGCGGGCGGCTCGTCTGCCTGGTGAAGCCGCAGTTCGAGGCCGAGCCGGGCGCCGTGGGCAAGGGCGGCGTCGTGCGCGACGAAGCCGTCCGCGAAGGGGCCGTGACGCGGGTGCGCGAGGCCCTCGGCGAGCACGGGCTCGAGGTGGCCGGCGTGGCGCCCTCGCCCGTGAGGGGCGCGAAGGGAAACCAGGAGTACCTGCTCCTCGCCGTGAAGCGCCAGGGCTCGTCGCAGGGCTGAGGGCGAGCGTCGCGCGCGTCCCGTTCGCTGGCCTACCAGCCCGGATGCGCGGTGGCGGAGTAGCATGGGTGCCGGAAGGCGGCGTCTCAAGGAGGGGTTTCGTTGAAGGTCCTGCTCGTGCCCAACCGTTCCCGGGCAGACGCCGTCGAGGGCACCCGCGAGCTCTCCCGCTGGCTGAAGGGCGAGGGCGTCGAGGTCATCGTGGCCCCTGAGCTCTCCCATGGCGAGAGGGGCCTGCCCCCGGCCGGGGAGTTCGACCTCGTGGTCTCGCTCGGCGGCGACGGCACGCTCCTTCGCGCGGCCTCCATCGTCGGGTGCGCGGAGGTGCCCATCCTCGGCCTTTCCTACGGCCATCTGGGCTTCCTCACCGGCGCCGACTCCTTCGACATCAAGGGGACCGTGAGCCGCGCCATCGCCGGCGAGCTCCACTCGTCGAGGCGGGCGACCCTTTCCGTGGACATCGCCTTCGAGGACGCGGGTCCGCTCTACGACCTCTTCTGCCTGAACGAGATGGCGCTCTCGCGCGGCGCCATGGGAGACATCATCGAGTTCGACATCGCCGTCTCGGGCGAGCCCATCGATAGGCTCCGCTCCGACGGCTTCGTCGTGTCGACGGCCACGGGGAGCACGGGCTACGCGCTCTCGGCCGGCGGCCCCATCGTCACCCCCTCCTTCACGGGCATGGTCTGCGTGCCCGTGGCGCCCCATACCATCCAGGCCCGCGCCTTCCTCACCTCGCCCTCGGACGTGGTGGAGATCGCGCTCTCGCCCGAGCGGCCGGTGGAGCGGATCGTCTTCTTGGACGGGCGCCTCGCTGCGGAGGGCGCCCAGGCGACGAGCATCACGGTGCGCCGGGGCTCGGGCGACATCATCCTCCTCACAGAGGACGGCGGCGAGTTCTACCAGGCGGTCTCCCGCGTGTTCTACGGCCAGACGGGCGCGCGGAGCCAGACCGATGCGCGGAGCCGGACGGGCGCGCGGAGCCAGACGGGCACGAGAGGCCGGCAGAGGCCCATGGACGGCCGACGCCCATGATCGACGAGCTCCACGTCAGAAACGTCGCCCTCATACGCGAGGCGGGCATCGCCCCCGCCGAGGGCCTCACGGTCATCACCGGCGAGACCGGCTCCGGGAAGACGGCGCTCCTCGAGGGGCTGAAGCTCCTGGTCGGGGAGCGCGGCCAGGCGACGGCGGTTCGCGATGGCGCGGAGGCGCTCCGCGTGGAGGGCCGCATCTTCGCGGAGGGCGGTGGCGAGGGCGATGCGGCCGGGTGCCCCGAGGAGGGGCATGTCGTGGTGCGGACCCTCACGGCCCGTGGACGCGGGCGCGTGACCATCGACGGGGCCATGGCGACGGTGGCCGAGCTCGCCCACGGCATCGGCCGCACCGTGGACCTCTGCGGCCAGCACGAGCACCAGCGGCTCCTCTCCCCAGCGGGCCAGCTGGCCTTCCTGGACGGCTGGGCGGCCCGCGAGGTGGGCCCTGCGCTCGATGCCTGGAGAGGCGCGCTCGCCGAGCGCGCCTCGGCCGGTCGCGCCCTGCGCGAGGCGCGGGAGCTCTCGCACGCGGCCGACGAGCGCCTGGACGATGCGGCCTTCACCTTGCGGCGGATCGACGAGGTCGATCCCAAGCCGGGGGAGCTGGACGCCCTCAGGGAGGCGCTCTTCGCCGCCGAGCACGCCGACGAGCTGCTCCGCGCCGTCGAAGGCGCCCGCGAGGCGATCGCGGGCGACGAGGGGGCCTCCGACCTCGTCGCCCAGGCGGCGGATGCCCTCCGCTCGCTCCGGACGAGCGACCAGACCCTCGCCTCTGCGGTGGACGAGCTCGAGGAGGCGGCCATCTCCCTGGAGGACGTGGCCCAGACGCTCCGGCGCTACGCCGAAGGCGTCGAGCTCGACCCCGAGCGGCTCGAGGAGATGCGGGAGCGCCACGCGGCGCTCCAGGGGCTCGTGCGCTCCTATGGCCCCAGCTTGGATGACGTGCTCGCCAAGCGAGAGGAGGCGGCGAGGCTCCTCGAGGCCGCCCGCGACGGCGCTGGGGCCGAGAGGCGCGCCCGAGAGAGGGTGAGCGCCGCCGAGGCGGAGCTCGCGAAGGCCGCCGATGCCTTGGATGCGGCCCGCGAGGAGGCGGGGGAGCGGCTCTGCGCCCTCGTCACGTCCCAGCTGGGCCGGCTCGGCATGGCCGGCGCCGAGACGCTCTTCAGCGCGAGGCGCCTGCCGAGGGAGAGCTGGGGGCCCGGCGGCCCCTCGTCCACGGAGCTCCTCTACCGCTCGGCGGGCGCCCTCTCGCCCCGCCCGCTCGCGCGCGTGGCCTCCGGCGGCGAGATCAGCCGCGTGATGCTCGCCATGAAGGTGGTCCAAGGGGCGTCCGACGAGGCCGAGACGCTCGTCTTCGACGAGGTGGACGCCGGCGTGGGCGGCCAGGCGGCGCGCCAGCTCGCCGAGGTGATCGTCGACCTCGCGAAGACGCGCCAGGTGATCTGCGTCACGCACCTGCCCCAGGTGGCCGTGGCGGCCGAGCGCCATTACGTGGTGAGCAAGGAAGCGGGATCTGTCGACGGCATCCCCGAGACCCGGGTCGCGGAGGTGGAGGGCGAGGCGCGCGTGGCCGAGATCGCCCGCATGCTCGCCGGCACCGAGACCGAGGCCTCACGCACCCATGCCCGCGAGCTCCTGGGGCTCTGAGCGGCCCGCTGCGATAGGGCGGCCGGGCGGCCCCGCTGCCCGCTTTCCGGAGCGTTGCGGCGCCGCTCGCTTGGTAGACTGTAGACCCGTGCGGAACCCACCACGGCGGCGAGCGGAGGCGCGGGTATGACCAAGCACGTGTTTGTGACCGGTGGCGTCGTCTCTTCCCTCGGCAAGGGCATCACCGCGGCCAGCTTGGGGCGGCTCCTCAAGAGCCGCGGCTACAAGGTCATGATGCAGAAGGCCGATCCGTACCTGAACGTCGATCCCGGCACCATGAGCCCCTTCCAGCACGGCGAGGTCTTCGTCACCGAGGACGGCAAGGAGACCGACCTCGACCTCGGCCACTACGAGCGCTTCGTCGACGAGAACCTCAACCGCATCTCGAACTTCACCACCGGCCTCATCTACCAGTCGCTCATCAACCGCGAGCGCCAGGGGGACTTCCTCGGCGGCACCGTGCAGGTGGTGCCCCATGTGACGAACGCCATCAAGGACCGCTACTTCCGCATCGAGGACCACACCGACGCCGACGTGGTGATCACCGAGCTGGGCGGCACGATCGGCGACATCGAGGGCCAGCCCTTCATCGAGGCCATGCGCCAGTTCCGCACCGAGAAGGCCCGCGGCGACGTGTGCTTCATCCACGTGTCGCTCGTGCCCTACCTGCCGAGCGCCCATGAGGTGAAGACCAAGCCCACCCAGCACTCCGTGAAGGAGCTGCAGTCCATGGGCATCCAGCCCGACATCATCGTCTGCCGCTCCGACCACGAGGTGGACGAGTCCATCCGCGCCAAGATCGGCATGTTCTGCACCGTGCCCGCCGACTGCGTCTTCGAGAACGTGGATCTGCCGAGCATCTACGACGTGCCGCGCTATCTGGCCGACCAGGGCTTCGACCTCAAGGTCTGCGAGGTGCTCGGCCTCGACCCCAAGGAGCTCGACCTCTCGGAGTGGGACGCCTTCACCGACGCCATGCACCGGGCCAACGCCCTCGACGACGTGACGAAGATCTGCGTCGTGGGCAAGTACACCCAGCTCCCCGACGCCTACCTCTCGGTGATCGAGGCGCTCCACCACTCCGGCGTCCACTACGGCCGCCACGTGGAGATCCGCCTCGTTGACGGCGAGAACCTCACCGAGGACGACGTGGAGGAGGTCCTGGGCGACGCCGACGGCATCCTCGTGCCCGGCGGCTTCGGCGTGCGCGGGCTCGAGGGAAAGATCCTCGCGGCCCGGCGGGCCCGCGAGCGCAAGATCCCCTTCCTCGGCATCTGCCTCGGACTCCAGGTGGCGGTCTGCGAGTACGCGCGCCATGCGGCCGGCATGGAGGGGGCCTCGTCCACGGAATTCGTGCCCGACTGCCCCTATCCCGTGATCGACCTCATGCCCGATCAGGAGGACATCACCGACAAGGGCGGCACCATGCGCCTCGGGGCCTGGCCCTGCAAGGTGGCCGAGGGCACGCTCGCCTGGGAGGCCTACGGAAAGGACCTGGTCTACGAGCGGCATCGCCATCGCTACGAGGTGAACAACGCCTTCCGCGAGCGGCTCTCCCGGGCGGGGCTCGTCTTCTCCGGCGTCTCGCCCGACGAGCGGCTCGTCGAGATGATCGAGCTCCCCGAAAGCGAGCATCCCTGGTTCGTGGCGAGTCAGTTCCATCCCGAGTTCAAGAGCCGCCCCACCAAGCCGCAGCCGCTCTTCCGCGAGTTCGTGCGCGCCTCCATCGCTCGCCACGAGGGCGTGGATCGCCACGAGGTCGGCGCCGCCGGGGCGTAGGGACCGGCCCGCGGCTCAGAGCGCTTCCCATGACCCCCCTCGAGATGGCGCTCGGCGCCTACTTGGACGAGCTCTCCGTGCGGGGGAGGTCCGAGGCCACGCTCGATGCCTACGGTCGAGACCTCGACCGCTACGTGGCCTGGCTCGGCGACGTCGGCGTGACGGAGCCCGACGCCGTGTCGTCCGCGCTCGTCGAAGAGCATGTGCGAGCGCTCGTCAAGGCGAGCCTGGCGCCGGCCTCGGTGAACCGCGCCGTGGCCGCCATCAAGGGCTTCCATGGCTTCATGGCGGCGGAGGGCCTGGCCGCCGACTCGCTCGCCGGTCGCATCGAGAGGCCCAAGATGCCGAGCGCGCTCCCCGACGTGCTCACCATCGACGAGGCCGCGCGGCTCATGGACCAGCCCTGGCCGCTCACCCCCGCCGGCCAGCGCGACCGGGCGATCGTCTGCGTGCTCTACGGCCAGGGGCTCCGCGTGAGCGAGCTCTGCGGTCTCGACGCCCTGTCGTTCTCGGGCGAGGGACGCCTGCTCACCGTGCTCGGAAAGGGCGACAAGGAGCGCGTGGTGCCGGTGCTCCCCGAGGTCTGGGAGACGGTGGGGGACTACCTGGCGCACTGGCGGCCGGGCCTCGTGAAGCCGGGGCGCTCGACCGGAGCGCTCTTCCTGAACGTGCGGGGCGGCAGGCTCACCCGCCAGTCGGTGCACGCGATCGTGGAGCGCTCGGGGCGGCTCGTGGGGATCGAGGGGCTTCACCCGCACACGCTGAGGCACTCCTTCGCCACCCATCTCATAGAGGGCGGAGCGGATCTGAGGAGCGTGCAGGAGCTCCTGGGCCACGCCGACATCTCGACCACCCAGCGCTACACCCACCTCGACATGACCCACTTGCGCGAGGAGTACCTGGCCGCGCATCC
>CANRLS010000018.1 GCA_947631545.1 uncultured Atopobiaceae bacterium | reverse complement strand
GGCTCGACTGGGCGCCCTCCGAGGGCTCCTATGGCATCGTCGCCCTGCTCTTGGGATCGATCCTGGTCACGGCGGGAGCGCTCGCACTCGGCGTGCCGCTCGCCATCGGCTGCGCCGTCTATCTCGTCGAGATCGCCTCCAAGCGGGTGAGCGGCATCGTCTCCACCGCCGTCGACCTCTTGGCGGGCGTGCCGAGCGTCATCTACGGCTTCTTCGGCCTCGTGCTCCTCCGCCCCCTCATCGCCGACCTCACGGGCGGCATGGGCTTCGGCGCGCTCACGGCCTGGCTCGTGCTCGCCATCATGATCGTGCCCACCATCACGACGCTCACCATGGATGCCCTGCGCTCCATCCCCATGGGGGTGCGCGAGGCCTCCTACTCCATGGGCGCCACCCAGTGGCAGACCATCTACAAGGTGGTGCTCCCGGCCGCCAGGCTCGGTATCGTGAACGCCGTGGTCCTGGGCATGGGCCGCGCCATCGGCGAGACCATGGCCGTGCTCATGGTCGTGGGCAACGCCCCCGTCATCCCCGAGGGCGTCGCGAGCCCGGTCTCGACCCTCACGAGCCAGATCGCCCTCGACATGGGCTATTCGAGCGGCCTCCACCGCTCGGCGCTCTTCGGCATGGGCGTCGTCCTCTTCGTCATCTCGGCCTCGCTCGTGGGGATCGTGCGGCTCATCTCGCGCGAGCGGGAGGAGGGCGTGGACTCGCGCGAGGCGGAGCGCGAGCGCGAGAGGCGCGAGCGGCTCACCAAGGCCACGCCGGTGGAGCTGGCCACGACCGCCCCCGACCTCTCGCGCGCCAAGCTGGAGGCAGAGGCCGAGGCCCAGGAGAACTCCCGCAAGCGCATCAAGCGCCACCTCCAGAACGGCTCCACGTCAAAGGTGGGCAAGGGCGCGACCAACGCCCTCATGCTCGGCGTCTTCAAGGCGGCGGGCTGGCTCGCCACGGCGGTCCTCGTGCTCATCATCGTCTTCGTGGCCGTGAACGGCCTTCCCGTGATGTCCCTCGACTTCGTCTTCGGCTGGCCCGAGGGCGTGAACGCCGAGGGCGGGATCTTCCCCACGATCGTGAGCTCGCTCTACGTGACGGCCCTCGCGATGCTCATCTGCACGCCCATCGCGGTGCTCGCCGCCGTCTTCCTCGCCGAATACGCCAAGCAGGGCCGGCTCGTGGCCTTCATCCGCTACGCGGCCGACACGCTCTCGTCGGTGCCCTCGATCGTGATGGGGCTCTTCGGCTTCGCGCTCTTCGTCGAGGCCTTCGGATTCGGGCTCTCCATGCTCTCGGCGGCCCTCGCGCTCGCGCTCATGATGCTTCCCATCGTCATGCGCACCACCGAGGAGGCCATCCGGGCCGTGCCCCGCTACATCCGCTGGGGCGCCTACGGCCTCGGCGCCACCAAGTGGCAGGTGGTCTCCAAGGTCGTGCTCCCGAGCGCCTTCCCCCGGATCGCCACCGGGATCGTGCTCGCCATCGGACGCGCCGTGGGCGAGACGGCCGTCGTGCTCTACACGATGGGGCAGGCCATCAACCTGCCGGTGACGCCCCTCGATTCGGGGCGGCCCATGACGATCCACCTCTACCTCTTGGCAAACGACGGCATCAACATGCAGGCGGCCTACGGCACGGCGCTCCTGCTCATGCTCATGATCCTCGCGTTCAACCTCTTCGCCCGCTACCTCTCGCGCAAGAGCGCCGAGAGGGCCGGAGGGAAGTGATCCCATGACCGCCTATCGCGACGCGCCGAGAAACGAGCCCGGCACGGGCATACACGTGGAGGGATTCGACTTCTGGTACGGCTCCTTCCATGCGCTCACCGGCGTCACCATGGACCTCGCCCAGAACAAGATCACCTCGTTCATCGGGCCCTCGGGCTGCGGCAAGTCGACCTTCCTTCGCTGCATCAACCGCATGAACGACCTCATCGACGGCACCCGCACGGCGGGCACGATGGAGCTCGACGGCGCAGACATCTACGCCGAGGGCGTGGACCCGGTGGACCTGCGCCGCCGGGTGGGGATGATCTTCCAGCAGCCCAACCCCTTCCCCAAGTCCATCTACGAGAACGTGGCCTTCGGGCCGCGCCTCCAGGGGGTCGGCGCCAAGAGCGACCTCGACGCCATCGTCGAGGAGTCGCTCAAGCGCGCGAACCTCTGGAAGGAGGTCTCGAACCAGCTGAACAAGAACGGCCTCGCGCTCTCGGGCGGCCAGCAGCAGCGCCTCTGCATCGCGCGCGTGCTGTCGGTGCAGCCCGACGTGCTCCTCATGGACGAGCCCTGCTCGGCCATCGACCCCACCTCCGTGCAGAAGGTGGAGGACCTCATGTACGAGCTCGCGCCCGAGATGACGATCATCATCGTCACCCACAACATGCAGCAGGCGGCGCGCGTCTCCGACTACATGGCGTTCTTCCTGCAGGAGCACGCCGGCGAGCCCGCCACGCTCATCGAGTACGGGGTCACGGGCGAGATCTTCAACGCACCGCAGGACCAGAGGACCGAGGACTACATCACCGGGCGCTTCGGCTAGGCCCTGTCGTCGAAGTTGCAGCGAGGGGGTCCGTAGGGGCCCTGGGAAGGGGAGGCTCAAGTCATGCGCGAGCAGTTCGATGCGGAATTGGCGGATCTGAGGCGCGACCTCGTCAAGACCTATGCCGAGCTCGACCTCACGCTCCACGAGGCCGTCACGTCGCTCATCCAGGGCGACGAGGCCCAGGCCAAGAAGGTGAGGAAGCGGATCCATAAGGTTGAGAGGCGGGCCATGGCCATGGAGGAGCGCGCCTACAACCTCATGGTGCTCCAGAACCCCGTGGCCTCGGACCTGCGGCTCTTGCAGTTCATCATCTACGTGGACTTCAACCTCCAGCGCATGTGCAACCACACGCGAAACATCGCCAAGACCACCGAGCGCGCCGCCGGCCATGACGTTCCGGGACATCTGCTCGACCTCCTGGCGAGCCTTGCGCATCTGGTCTACCGCGTGCTCGGCTCCACGGTCGAGGCCATCGTGGGGAACGACCTCGTGGCGGCCACCAACCTGCCCGAGCTGGACGAGCCGGTGGACGACCTCTACCGGACGTTCTTCAAGACGTTCTCCAAGCTGAAGACCCAGGACGACATCGACGCCGCCAGCCGCGTGATGATGGCCGCGCGCATGCTGGAGCGCATCAGCGACAACTCCGTCGAGGTGGGCGACCGTCTGGTCTTCCTGCTCACGGGGCAGCGCCGCTCGCTGGACGACCTCTCCGAGCTCGATTCCGACGAGATCGAGGAGATGCAGGTGGCCCAGGGCCTCGGCTTCAGCATGGGGCAGGAGGGGCTCGTGAGCGCCGCGAACCGCATCCCCGAGGTGGAGCTCGCGGCGCCCGGGGAAAGCGCGGCGGGCGATGGGGGTACGGGAGCTACGGGCGCGGCCGACCAGGGCGCCGGCGCCGCGGCGGCTGGTTCCGAGGCCCAAGCGAACAGCGGGCGATAGCGGGGGAGGCGGCGAACCATGGATGCCGATCGCACCTTCGAGTTCCTGAAGAGGCGCAGGGGCGAGATCTTGTCGCGGGTGGAGCGCGCCTGCGAGCGGGTGGGCCGCGAGACCTCGGAGATCGAGGTCGTGTGCATCTCCAAGACCGTCGATGCGCCCATGGTCATGCTCGCCCAGGATGCCGGGTGGCGCTCCTTCGGCGAGAACCGGCCCCAGGAGCTCGTGCGCAAGATGGCCGCCATCGCCGAGGCGGGCCGTGCGGTGCCGCCCTTCGACATGGTGGGGAACCTCCAGACGAACAAGGTGAACTCGCTCATCGGCCGTGTGAGGCGCATCCAGTCGATCTCTTCGCTGCACTTGGCGAGGGCCGTCTCCGAGCGCGCCGAGCGCCAGCTCCAGGAGCTGCCGGTGCTCTTGGAGGCGAACGTCTCCGGCGAGGCCTCCAAGAGCGGGTTCTCGCCCGAGGAGCTGTTGCGCGACGCGGAGCTCGTCTTCTCGCTGCCGGGGATCCTCATCGAGGGGCTCATGACCATGGCCCCTGCGGGCGACCTCGTCGCCGCGCGCGAGACGTTCCGCGGGCTCCGGGGCCTCCGGAACTCCCTCGAGCAGGAGATGGGCGTGCCCCTCCCCACGCTCAGCTGCGGCATGAGCGACGACTTCGAGGTGGCGGTGGAGGAGGGCGCGACCGTGCTCCGCCTTGGGCGCGTCGTCTTCGACGAGGGCTATCGGTTCGAGGGCTGAGTCGGTGGCCGGGTTCCAGGGGCTCCCGTGCAGGGGATTGGCTAGGATGGGTCGATAGCCGCGGCCCGAGTGGAGAAGGGGAAGTGTGATCATGGGCTTCATGGATACGCTGGGCGGCCTCAAGGATCGCCTGCTCGGCACCAATGACGACTTCTACGAGGACGAGTACGAAGAGGACTTCGTCGAAGACGAGTACCTCGACGACGAGCCCGCCGACGTCGATGTCGAGCCGCCCTCGCGCGTGAGGCCCACGAGCCTGGTCGATAACCGCGGCTCGGGGCTCCTCGGCAACTCCGCCCGGCCCGAGGCCGAGTCCGTCGCGGTCTTCACTCGCTCCGGCGAACGGGTCGTGGCGAGCGCCTCGCCCTCCACGGGCGGCTACACCTCGCCGTCGAGCTTCGCCGCCGATACCTTCGGCGAGAGCTCCGAGCGCGGCGACAACCTCATCCCCATCGCGGCGGCGCTCCCGCCGACGGTGCTCAGGCCCCAGGCCTACGGAGACATCCAATCCATCATCCGCCGCGTGCGCACGCCCCAGGCGGTCGTGCTCGACCTGCGCCGCACCCCCATGGACGAGGCCCGCCGCATCCTCGACTTCAGCTTCGGCCTCGCCTGCGGCATCGAGGGATCCGTGGACGAGCTCGGCGAGCGGGTGTTCTGCCTTTTGCCGAGGGGCGTCAAGCTCTCAAGCGTGGATATGGACCGCCTTGCTCGAGAGAGGGTCATCTAGCATGGCAACCGAAGGACCGCTCGCGGGCAGGTCCGTCACGTTCGTGGGCTGCGGGGCCATGGGCTCGGCCATCGCCCGCGGAGCCGTGGCGGGCGGCGCCATCGATCCGGGCGCGCTCCGCCTGGTGGACGCGAATGCCGGGAGGGCGTCCGAGCTGGCGGACGAGCTGGGGGCTCTGGCTGGCGTGGGCGCAAAGACGGCCCCCGAGCATGCCGACGTCATCGTCTTCTGCGTGAAGCCGCAGGTGCTCGCCGACGTGGCCGCCGCGTGGCGCGAGGCCGCCGAGGGATCGCTCGCCATCTCCATCGCCGCGGGCGTCTCGCTCGAGACGCTCGCCGGCTACCTGCCCGGCGCCAGGATCGTGCGCGTGATGCCCAACCTCGGCGTCGCCGTCCGAAGCGGCGCCTCCGCCGTCTGCCTCGGCGAGACGGCCACGGAGGCCGATGGGGAGGCGGCGCTCGCGCTCTTCGGCGCCATCGGCACCGCCGCCCTCATGACCGAGCGCCAGCTTGACGTCGCCGGGGCGCTCTCGGGATGCGGCCCCGCCTACGTGGCGCTCTTCGTCGACGCGCTCACGCGGCCCGCCATCGAGGCCGGCCTCCCCGCGGCGATCGCCCGCGAGTTCCTGCTCGCCACCTGCAAGGGGACGGCCCAGATCCTCGAGGACGGCACCCACCCCAGGGCCTTCATGGAGCGGGTCATGTCGCCGGGCGGCACCACCGTGCAGGCGGTGAGCGCCCTCGAGCCCTACCTCGCCGAAGGGGCGCAGGAGGCCGTGGCCGCCGCGCTCAGGCGCACCGAAGAGCTCGCCCAGGGGACTGCCTAGTGCTCGCCTGGGGCATCTACAACGCCGTCAGCGCGCTCTTCAACCTCTACGAGATCCTCATCGTCGTGTGGTGCATCCTGTCGTGGATTCCCAGGCGGCCGGGGAGCGTGCTCTTCGACATCGCGGCGGCCATCGACAGGATCGTGAGCCCCTACATCAACATCTTCCGGAGGTTCATCCCGGCCTTCGGCGGCATCGACTTCTCGCCGGTCATCGCCATCCTCGCGCTCTCGGTGATCGAGATGGTGGTCCTTAGGGTCCTCGTCTTCATCCTCTGACGGGTGAAAAGCGCCAAAACACTAGCGTTGAGCTGTTCCATGCGGCAAAATGCCCGCAAGTACGGACCTCCCGCAAGCAGCTGAGACGCACCAGAAGGGAAGCATCATGGCCATCACGCCCCAAGACATCGAGCAACTCACGTTCTCTCCCTCCAAGCACGGGTACGACACCGAGGAAGTGGACCAGTTCCTCGAGCAGCTCACCGTCGAGGTGGACGCGATGCTCCAGAAGATCGCCGACCTCAAGGGCAGGCTCACCGCTTCCGACCAGGCCCTCGAGGCCACGCGCGCGCAGCTCATCCAGGCCCAGGACCAGGCGGCCGTGGCGAGCTCCACCGCCATCGCCTCCCGTCCGAACGCGACCGGCGCCACCGAGCAGCAGATCTCCCAGGCCCTCATCGTGGCCCAGCAGTCCGCCGACCGCATCGTGGCCGAAGCCCGCGACTCCGCCGACAAGATCCGCACCGAGGCCGACCAGAAGGCTCGCGAGGTCATCCGCCAGGCCCTGGCCGAGAAGCAGAACGAGCTCGACGAGATCGATCGGCTCAAGGCCTCCCGCGAGGAGTTCCGCGCCGAGTACAAGCAGCTCCTCCAGCACTTCATGGACGACGCCGACACGACGTTCCCCAACTCCGGGACGATCGCCGGCGCCGTGAGCGCCGTGAGCTACGAGACGCCCGTGATGAGCGAGCCCATCGATGCGGGCGCCACGGTCTACGCGCCCGTGACGAACCTGGACGATCTCGACTAGGCCCCACGCGCGCAAGAAGCTGATGACGAGGGGCGCATCGGAGGTCGATTCCGATGCGCACATTTCCCGTTTCGCTCGCCGCCGCGGAGCCGCCCGCCCGTGGCGCTGGGAGCGTCGGACGCCGCGGCTAGCGCGGCAGGGCCGTCGCCCCGGATTCCAGCGCGCTTCGGCGCTCCCTCGCCTGGTAGGCGCTCGGCACCTCGTTCCAGCCCTCGTCCGAAGCGGGGCTGAGCTCGATGAGGCCCTGCCAGAGGCGCTTCGGCATGAACTGCCGCCTGAGGTCGTAGCCCCGCTGCTCGGGGCCCCTGCCCGGGAGCGCGAGCGCATCGTAGAAGCGCTTCCAGAGGGCGCGCACGTAGGGCTCGTCATCGGAGAGCCCCCTGGGGACCGAGAGCCTCACGGCCTCTTGGTGGGGGAGCTCCACCCGAAGCACCTTCCCCTTGGCGTAGAGCACGGCCACGTCGTGGGAGGCGTCCACGATGGCGAAGCGCTCCTCGGCCATGCGCTTGGCGAAGTGCCCGGCCACGAGCGGCACGACGTTGGCGTTGGGCTCGTAGGCGGCGTGGAAGACGCCGCTCTCAAGGCGCGAGAAGCGCACGAACTGCCGCGCCTTCTCGCACTCGTTGGCCACGCGGACGGAGAGCTCCTCCGCCCGGGCGACGAGCGGCAGCGTGTTTAGCGTGCGGATCGCACGGCCATGGGCGAAGCCCGCGACGAGATAGCCGTGGAGCGCCTCGGGCATGTCCTCGTCATCGGCCGCCGCGATGAAGACGACCCGCCGCGCGCATTGGCTGGGGCATCCGTACGGGCACTGGCCGTGGCGAGCCTGAGGGCAATCCCGCCGCATCCGCGCGCTGAAGCCCCTGAAGACCCGGGACGCGAGCTCAGGGTCCGTCGCCACCTCGCCATAGGCCTCGCCGAGACGCGGCTGGGCGCGGTCGGTCCTGAGCACGCGCACCGATTCCTGGGGCAGGCGCGCGAGGTAGGCGAGCCCGACGGCGGTGAGCACCCCATCGGCCGTGGGCGCGCAGCCGAGGGCCACATCGCAGCCGACGGCCGAGATACCCGCTCCCATGCCGGCGCCTTCTCCCTCGCCGCTTCCGAAGGCGAGCGAGCGCACCTCCCGGACGCGCTCATCGAGGGGCGCCGGGCACGGCATGGCGTCCGCCGCTCCCAGCGCCTCGAGCTCGAGGATCGGCTCGCCCCCGGCGCGCGCTTCGCCGCCTCCTCGCGCCTCCACCGAATTCTCAGAAGAGCGTGAGCTGCTCGGGGAGCTGCCGCTGGGTGCGGTTGTACGTAGAGTCACGGGCATTGGCCACCACCTCCTTGCGGATCTGGTCGGGGGAGCTCGGGAAGCGCGAATCGCGCTCGCCCTCGCAGGTGATGAAGCTCCCGGCGCGCTTGAGCCGGATCTTCAGCCGGTCGAGGTCGTCGAAGGTGAGGCGGTGGGAGCGCCGTGCCCGGAGGATCTTGGCCACGCCCCTCGGCCCGAGCCCGGGCACGCGCAGGAGCTCCTCCTTGGTGGCGGCGTTCACCTCCACTGGGAAGCGCTCCATCGCCGAGAGGGCCCAGGCGAGCTTCGGGTCGACGTCGAGGTCGAGGAAGGGCGCGTCATCGCTCACGAGCTCGGCCGCCTCGAAGCCGTAGAAGCGCATGAGCCAATCGGCTTGGTAGAGCCGGTGCTCGCGCCGAAGGGGCACCGGGGTCTCGGGGTGGGGGAGCCGCGCGTCCTCCACGACTGGCATGTAGGCCGAGAAGAAGACGCGCTTGAGCCCGAAGCGCCGGTAGAGCGCCGTCGAGAGGTCGAGGATGGTGCGGTCGTCCTCTGGCGTGGCGCCCACGATGAGCTGCGTCGATTGGCCGGCGGGGCAGAATCCCGCCTTGCGCGGCCCCTGCGGCCTCTTGGGCACGTGGGAGGGCCGTACGGTGGAGAGGTAGCTCCCGCCGCCGAGGGCGCCGGTGCCATAGGTGGGCGCGCCCCCGCGCTCCGAGAAGAAGTCCACGGGCTCGGCCGAGAGGGCGCTCCCGGCCGAGCTTCGCCTGGCCGGCGGCCCGCTGCCCCCTCGCCCCGGGCCGAGGGCGCGGCCCATGAGGATCGTCTCGTGGATCTGGGCCATGGGGGCGATCACGTCGCTCGCGTGCTTCTGCGGGCAGAGGGCCGCGAGCGAGGCGGCGCTCGGCAGCTCCACGTTGGCCGAGAGCCTGTCGGCCAAGAGTCCCAGGCGCTCCACGAGCTCCGAATCGGTGCCGGGGATCACCTTGGCATGCACGTAGCCGTTGAAGCGGTAAGGTCCCCGGAGGAGCTCAAGGCAACCGATCATGCGCTCGGCGGTGGCGTCGGGGCTGCCGAGGACCCCCGACGAGAGGAAGAGCCCCTCGATGTAGTTCCTCTTGTAGAAGTCCACGGTGAGCTGGGCCAGCTCGCGCGGCTCGAAGGTGGCGCGCGGCACGGCGTTGCCCCTGCGGTTCACGCAGTAGGCGCAGTCGTGGGAGCAGGCGTTGGACATGAGCACCTTGAGGAGCGTCACACAGCGGCCGTCCTGGGTGAAGGAGTGGCAGCAGCCGGCGTTGGTGGCGATGCCGAGCTTGCCCTTGGCGGGGCCGCGCTCGGCGCCGGAGGAGGTGCAGGCGGCGTCGTACTTGGCCGCATCGGCGAGGATGTGCAGCTTGGCGAGCGTATCCATGCTCCTCCTCCGGCAACGGGCGAACAACTGTTCTTACGAAACGCATGGTAGCATCGAAGGCGAACGGCTATTCGGTTGGAAGGGGGCAGCGGGGGTCGGCGCGCACGGCCGAGCGGCATGCGAAGCGGGCCGGTAAGCCGGGTTCTGTCGATGGACGGCCATTTATCTTGGGCACGGCGTCGCCGCCGGCCTCTTCGCGGACTACCCGAGCGCAAGGCGGGCCACCTCGTCGCGCTCCTATTCGCCCTTGCTCCGGATGGGGTTTGCCAAGCCGCCCCGTTACCGGGACGCTGGTGGTCTCTTACACCGCCGTTTCAGCTTTTCCGTTTGCCCGGACGGGTCCGGGCCACTGGGAGTCTTCTTTTCTGCGGCACTTTCCGTCGGGTTGCCCCGCCCAGCCGTTAGCTGGCATCCTGCCCTGCGGAGCCCGGACTTTCCTCACCCGAGGCGGATTCTCTTGGAATCCGGCCTCGCAGCGCGGCCGTCTGGCCCGCTTCGCGCTGGCGAGTGTAGCAGAGCGCTCGGACTGGCTACCATGGCGCTATGGCAACGGTTGCAGACAGCTATCTCACGGTGGCGAAGGGCGCGGCGCCCGAGGCGGAGCTCGAGGCCAAGCGGAGCCGCTTCATCGCGCGGTTGGGCCACGCCGCGAGCGAGCGCGAGGCGAGGGCCTTCGCGGAGGAGGTGCGCGCGGCGCATCGGGACGCCCGCCACCACGTGGTGGCCTTCGCACTCGCCGACGGGCGCCTCTGGTCCACCGACGACGGCGAGCCCCAGGGGACGGGCGGCCATCCGGTGCTCGACGCGCTCCAAGGGGCGGGGCTCAAGGACGCGGTCTGCGTCGTCACCCGCTACTTCGGCGGAACGCTCCTCGGCGCCGGCGGGCTCGTGCGGGCCTACGGCGGCGCGGCGCGAGCGGCCGTCGAGGCGGCCCGGGAGGCAGGCGAGATCGCGGAGGTGCGGCTCGGCGTGCCCGTCGTCGCCGACGTGCCCTACGCGCTCCACGACCGCTGCGTGCGCCTCGCCGAGGACTGCGGCGGCATGGTGGTGGACCGGCTCTTCGCCGAGGATGTCTCGATCTCGCTCCGCTTCCCCGCCGGCCGCGAGGAGGCCTTCCTGGCCGCCATGGGAGAGCTCGCCAACGGCGAGGAGCTCTGCCGCGTGGGCGAGCCAGCCTACATGGAGTTCTAGCTGCGCCACGCGACCGAGCCATGCCCGGCCGGACGGGGCATGCGGCGGCCGGCACGCCGCCATGCTGGCTCCAAGATGCCGCGTCGCTCGGCCGACTCCCGTGAAAAGCTGGTAAGGTAGGAAACAATCGAGAAATAAACGCGGGGTGGGGGCGCCCCGGCAGACGGCGCATCGGCGTCCATGGAGGAGAGAGCATGGAAGAGCGTCTCGCGGCACCCGGCACGGTCACGGCCGAGGACATCGATAAAGCGAGAGAGCGCATCCACCGCGACCGGGCCGCCACCATCGCCCGCAACGCCACCACCTCGATGGGCATCCGCGCCGCCGCGCGCGTGCCCGAGGCCGTGGGGCGCGTGGGGTCGGCCTTCGACATCGAGATCAGGCAGGGGAGTCCCACCAACCAGGAGAGCAGCGGTCGCTGCTGGATGTTCGCGTCGCTGAACACCATGCGGGCGCGCGTGATCGAGCGCCTTGGCCTCAAGAACTTCGAGCTCTCCGAGAGCTATCCGCTCTTCTACGACAAGCTCGAGAAGGCCAACTGGTTCCTGAACAACATGATCGACACGGCTGGCGTGGCGCTCGATTCGCGGCTCGTGTCGTTCCTCCTCGAGGCGCCCGTCCAGGACGGCGGCCAGTGGGATATGCTCCGCGACCTCGTGCTGAAGTATGGCGTCGTGCCAAAGGACGCCATGCCCGAGACCGCCTGCTCCCGCAAGACCCGTGAGATGGACAACTACCTCACCCGCTACCTCCGCGGCTGCGCAAAGCGCATTCGCACCGCGGTCGGCGAGGGCGCCACCCGCGAGGAGCTCGACGAGATGCGCCAGACGATGGTGAGCGACGTCTATTCGCTCCTCGCCACCTGCCTCGGCGAGCCTCCCCGCGAGTTCGACGTGCGCCTGCGCGATAAGCAGGGCGAACTCGTGCTCGCCGGGCGCTTCACGCCCAAGAGCTTCTTCGAAGAGGTCATCCGCATGAAGGTGGACGACTACATCTCGGTGATCAGCGCGGGCACGCCCGACAAGCCCTACTACCGCGCCTACACCGTGAGCCGACTCGGAAACGTGCAGGAAGCGGGCGGCGTGCGCTACGTGAACCTGCCCATCGTATCGCTCAAGCGGGCCGCCATCGCGCAGATGCGGGACGGCCTGCCGGTGTGGTTCGGCTGCGACGTGGATCAGAGCTTCCTGCGCGCCGACGGCGTGATGGACGTGCGCGGGATCGACGTGGACGACCTCTTCGGCTTCGCGGTGGAGGGCTGCCTCGACCGTGCCGATCGCCTCATGTACGGCGAGAGCGCGATGACCCATGCCATGGTCCTCGAGGGCGTGGACCTGGACGAGGACGGCGCGCCCACCTTTTGGAAGATCGAGAACTCCTGGGGCAAGGAGCACGGGCGCGAGGGCTTCGACGTGGCCACCGACGAGTGGTTCGACGAGTACGTCTACCAGGTGGTCGTCGACCGGAAGTACCTCACGGCCGAGGAGCTCGCCGCCTACGAGGGCGAGGTCACGAAGCTCGCGCCCTGGGATCCGATGGGCTCGCTCGCGGCGCTCTAGGCGCGGGCGCGAGCGGAGCGCCGCCGGCGCTCCGGCGAGGGAACGTCCGCATCCTTTCGTTAAGCGACGACTGGGGGGGAGCATCGCTATGGGGGAGACGAGCGCGAAGGCGAACGAGAGGGCGAGAGGCGCGGCGGGGATCCCGCTCTCCGTGGCGTGGGCGGCCGCCCTCGCCGAGGGCTTCGCCGCCGAGCGCGCGAACCGCGTCGCGCGAAACGCCGTCACCGCCGAGGGCGTGGCCAAGACCGTGCGCGACCCTGTGGCCATGCGCGCCTATGCGAGGCCCTTCGACGTCTCGCTCGCCGCGCCCGCGAACGTCACCAACCAGAAGTCGACGGGCCGCTGTTGGCTCTTCTCCACCTACAACAGCCTCCGCGAGCGCTGGGCCCGCGCCATCGATTGCCCGGACGTCGATTTCTCCCATGCCTACGGGCAGTTCTTCGACAAGCTCGAGAAGGCGAACTCGTTCCTCTCCCACGTGATCGAGACGGCGTCGCGCCCTTATGACGACCGCGTCGTGGAGCACCTCATGCGCCACCCCATCCCCGACGGGGGCGAGTGGCGCTTCGCCGCGAACCTCATCGAGAAGTGGGGCATGGTGCCGGCCTCCGCCATGCCCGAGACCGTCTGCTCCGAATCCACCAAGGCCATGAACCAGCTCCTGGCGCGGCTCCTGCGAAAGGACGCCGCCATCTTGAGGGCCGCGGCCGTCGACGGGGAGGGAGCCGGCGCGCTCGCCGAGCGCGCGCGACAGATGATGGCCGACGTCCACCGGGTGCTCTGCATCTGCCTGGGCGAGCCGCCCGTGACCTTCGACCTCACCGTGGAGCTGGGGCCCAAGGCGACGCTCGACGCTCCGGCGCTCCCCGGTTCCCGGGTGGAGGTCCAGGGGCCGCTCGAGGGGGCCGGCGCCCGCTCCGGCGGCGCCGTCGAGGGCGGCGAGCGTCGGATCCTCACGTGCAGGGGCCTCACGCCGCGGGAGTTCGCTCGCGATTGCGTGGGCTTCGACGCCTCCGACTACGTGGACCTCATCTCGCTCCCGCTCGATGACCTGCCCTTCGGCCGGGCCTACGGCGTCCGTTGGGTGGATTCCGTGGTCGGCGGCGCGCCCCTTCGCTTCGTGAACGTGCCCATGGAGACGATGGAGGATGCCGCCATGGCGTCGCTCGACGCGGGCGAGGCCTGCTACTTCGCCTGCAACGTGGGCCAGAACTCGCCCCGCACCCTCGATGACTTCCCCGGCATCCTGGGGCTCGACACCATGGACTGGGAGGGCGTCTTCGGCGTGGACCTCTCCATGGGGAAGGCCGAGATGTTCGAGCTCCGCGAGGCCTACCTCACCCATGCCATGACGCTCCAGGGCTACTCGCGGGGCGCCAGCGGCAGGCCAAGCGCTTGGCGCGTGGAGAACAGCTGGGGCAAGGACGCCTGCGACGAGGGCTACTTCACCATCGCGGGCGACTGGTGGCGGCTCTATGCCGGCGAGGTTGTGGTCGCGCGGCGCTTCGTGGACGAGGCGACGCGTGCGGTCTGGGACGAGGCCGAGGCCGTGATGACCGAGCCCTGGGGCGTCATCGCGCGCCGCGAGGGGTAGGAAGTCCCTGGCTTGGGCCGGGTCGCGCGCCCTGCCGCTCGGCCCTCCGCAAGGGAAAGGCTTGCCATGGCACACGTCACCACCGTCGTCTTCGACATGGGGAACGTCCTCCTGCGCTGGACGCCCTTCGAGTTCGCTTGGAACTACGCCGCCACAGAGGGCGAGGCCCGCGCTGTGGCCGATTCCATCTTCGATTCCGCCGAATGGCCGCTCGTGGATGCCGGCGCCTTGAGCGAAAGGACCATGCTCGCCATCGCCAAGACGCGCCTGCCCGAGCGGCTGCACCCGGTGCTCGAGGAGACCTACGCCAACTACCACAACCTGCAGCGACGCATCTGGGCCACGAACCGTCTGGCCTTCGCCCTCCACCGTGCCGGCGCCCGGCTCTGCATCCTCTCCAACGTGGGCCAGCGCTTCCGCTACCTGGGGCCGCGCATCCCCATCTTCGGGCTCACGGACGGCATCGTGATCTCGGCCTTCGAGCGCGTGATGAAGCCGGACCCCGCCATCTACGAGATCTTCTGCAAGCGCTTCGGCCTCGCGCCCGAGACCTGCGTCTTCGTGGACGATTCGGCGAAGAACCTCATCGGCGCCCGCGAGGTGGGCATGCGCACGGTGCACTTCACGGGCGACGTGGAGGCGCTTCGCAGAGAGCTCGCCGAGCTCGGCGTGCCGGGCGCTGCGAGCTATCGGGCGCCGAGGGACGCGGACGAGCCCTTCGATATCGGCGATGCGGTGCGGGCGCGGATCCCCCAGGTGCTGGACCGCCTCATCGCCGAGGGTGGCGCGCGCGTTGAGGACGATCCCAGGCCGGGGCCGGGCGAAGAGCCCCTCTGGGCCGACCTCTATCGGCCGTAGGAAAGCCCCCGAAGGTTCCCATGGATTTGCTCGGAGACGGCCTCAAGCCGTCTCCTCCATGAGACGCGCCGCCGCCGTCGCCGCGGCGCGGGCGCGATCGATCCATCCTTCGCGGAAGAGCTCGCAGACGATCGGATCCGGGGCGAGCGGATGCGCGGGGTCCACGAGGATGGCGTTCACGCGGGAGCCGCCGAGGCACCGGCGCACGTGGGGGCACGCGGCGCAGGCGGGGTTCGCGCGGAGGTAGTCCTCGGCGGTGACGCCCACGGAGCGCAGGAAGGGCGAGTCCGTGAGGCACTCCTGGAGCGGCGTCTCCCAGATGCTCGGGTACGGCAGGTTGCGAAGCCCCTTGGCGAACTCCGTGCCCGCGAGCACCATCGAGGGCATGAGGCGCCCGTCCGCCGAGAGGTAGGGCTCCAGCCGCTCGCGGCGCATGAGCGGGAAGCGGTCGGGCTCGCTGCCGGATCGCTCGGCGGGGATGATGAGCGCCTCCGGGCGAGAGGCGCGGGCGATGAGCAGCGGCCCCAGCCGGAGGCGCTCCAGAGGGAGGCCGCCGGCGGCGATGCCCGCCTCGAAGTAGGCGGGGATGGCGGCGATGAGCGCCTCCGCCAGCTCGGAGATGGAGAGCGTGCGCCCTGCGGAGGCTGTGCGCTCCGTGGAGCCATCCTCGCCATCCAGCCATCGGCCCTCGTCGCACATGTCCGAGACGTCCAGCTCGCGAGCGCCCCATGAGGCGAGCGCGAGGGCCGTCTCCACCACGGCGTCGGCGTTTCCCGCGTGGAGGGTCATCGTCGCCGTGACGCGAAGATCCCGGCCGGCGAGGAGGCGGATCGCCCGCTCGGCCGCCGCCTCGGCTCCGGGCACGCCGCGGAGCCAGTCGTGGTGACCGACACCGTCGAAGGAGACGACGAAGTCCGGGCGCTGCCCCAGCTCCTCCAGAGCGTCCAAGAGCCCTTCCGTCACGAGCGAGCCGTTGGTGGAGATGGTCGAGATGAGGATGCCTCGTCGGGAGAGCAGCTCGAGGATGGCGGGGAAGTCCCGGCGCACGAGGGGCTCGCCGCCCGTGAGGGCCACGGCGGGGATGCCGCAGGCGAAGATCTGGTCGGCGATCGCCGCCACGTCCTCCAAGCTGGGCTCCGAGCCGGTCGCGTCTGCGCTCATGAGGCAGTGGCGGCAGCGGTAGTTGCAGCGATTGGTGACCGACCAGTGGAGCTGCCGCACATAGCGGTTCGGATAGCGTCGGAGGGCCTGCTCCGGCGCCAGGCCCTCGCCCGGCTCGCAGGCTTCGATGAGGCCCCGGCGCATGAGGTCGGCCGCCGCCTGGCGCAGATCGGCCCCTACGGCGGGGAGGTCGAAATCGACGCTCCCGTCGCAGAGCTCGAGGCACGCGAATTCCGCTTCGGAGACCGGAATCGCCCGGAGGCGGTCGACGTCGAGCACCACGTGGGGAAGCCCCTTCCAGGACCTCAGTCGGAAGGGTCGTCTCAGCCGGTAGCGCATCGGTGGGCCACGGCGCTCGTCAGGGTAGGAGAGGATCGGCCGCCGGCGCCTCGTCGGAGGGCCGGCGGCCGAGATTCGATCAGTGCCTTACAGCCACTTCAGGAAGTACTGGTCGGAGGCGGCGGCGATGTGGCAGTCGTCGCTGTCGTCGAAGCCGCCGACCACCAGGGTGAGCTCGTCCTCCGACATCTCGCCCTCGGCGGGCTCGGGGGCGAAGTCCTCCTCGGTGAGGGCGAGGCCGTGGCTCTCGGCGAAGCCGAGGACGGCCTCCCGGTGGCTGGCGCGGAGGTTCTCGAGGAGCTCCTTGAACTCGCGACCCAGCTCCTCGTCTTCGGAGAGGGCCTGGCAGAACGCCTTCATGTTCTCGGTCATGGCAGATCCCTTCGCTCTTGGGCTTTCGAACTGCGCTCGATGATAGGTTCGCGGAGATGCGCGTTCAAAAGCCGTGCGGAACGGACGGGGAGAGGCGACATTCGTGTGGAATGCGCGCACATTCGTGTCGATTGCCCAGCCGCTCGACAGCCGGCGCCCTGCTGCGGCCACGACCCGCGCGCTCTGCGATACTGGGCCCATGACCAGAGGGAATGTCTATAGCGGATCGTCGCTCGCGTCGGCGCGGCTCTCGGAGGCCGGTGGGCGCGTGCTCTCCGCGCTCGAGAGAGCCGGCCATGAGGCTTGGATCGTGGGCGGCTGGGTGAGGGACGCGCTTCTCGGCCGACCGTCGGCAGACGTGGACGTGGCGACCTCGGCTCTCTGGCGGGAGGGCGCAGCCGCGCTCGAGGCGGCGGGCATCGAGGCGCTCCCCACCGGCACGGCCCATGGCACCGTGACCGCGCTCGTGCGGGATGGCTCTGGCAGGGAAGAGCCCGTCGAGGTCACCACCTATCGCGTCGATGGCCCCTACTTGGACGGTCGCCATCCCTCGGAGGTCGCCTTCGTCCACGACGTGGAGCGCGACCTCGCCCGCCGCGACTTCACGGTGAACGCCATGGCCTGGCACCCCGCGCGCGGCCTGCTCGATCCCTTCGGCGGCCGCGCCGACCTGGGGGCGCGGCTTGTCCGGGCGGTGGGCGATCCGGAAGAGCGCTTCATGGAGGATGGCCTCCGCGTTCTCCGGGCCGTGCGTTTCGCCGCCAAGCTGGGCTTCTCCATCGAGGAGCGCACCCAGCGAGCCGTCCGGAGCCGGGCACCGCTCCTTTCCCGCGTGTCCTCGGAGCGCATCGGGCGGGAGCTTCGCGGCATCCTCGCGGCCGGTCGGGGCGGCTGGCCGCTTCGGGAGGAGCGCGAGGCGCTCTTCGCCGCCATCCCCGAGCTCGCGCCCATGGAGGGCTTCGAGCAGCGCTCCCGCTACCACTCCCTCGACGTCTTAGAGCATGTGTGCCGCGTCATGGACTACGTCGAGGTCTACACCGGCGGCACGGCGAGCGAGGAGCTCCGCTGGTGCGCGCTCCTCCACGACATCGGCAAGCCGCGCACGCTCTGGGTGGACGACGCCGGCCAGGGGCACTTCTACGGCCATCCCGCCGAGGGCATGGGCATGGCGGATCGGATACTCAAGCGCCTGGCGATGCCGCAGGACCTGCGCAGGCGGATCGTGGCGCTGGTGCGCCTTCACGACCGCCCGGTTCAGCCTGCGCGCTCCTCGGTGCTCCAGATCATCGCCGACCTCGACGAGCTGGCGCCGGGCGAGGCCCCGCACCTCGTGCGCGAGCTCATGGACATCAAGCGGGCGGACGCCATGGCCAAGGCCCCGGCCTACCGCGGCTACGCCCTCGAGGTGGACGTCCTCGACCGCATGGCCAGGGAGCTTCTGGCCGAGGGAGCGCCGTATCGCCTTCGCGACCTCGCCATCGGCGGCGATGACGTGCTCGCCGCCTGCGCGGGGCAGCCGGGCCGTGACGGTCCCGGCCCTTGGGTGGGGGAGACCCTCCGCGACCTTCTCGAGCGGGTCATGGCCGGCGAGCTGCCGAACGCGCGCCATGCGCTGATCGCCGCGCTCCGCTGAGCCCAGCGGTTCCTCGAACCGTCCCGTCACGCCCGGATTCGCCCCAGGTCGCTAGCCCACGCTCCGCAGGAACCGGAGGAAGGCGGCCTGCCCTTGCGGAGTTCGCTTGAACACGCCCGCATCCTCGAGCACCTGCTCGAAGACGAGACCGGTCTCGAGGCGAAGGGTCTCCTCGACCTCGGCGACCTCCATGGCGGGGAAGTCGTAGCGCCCCGCCAGGCCCTCGGCCCAGGCGGCGTGCTTGGCCGTGCGCTCATCGGCACGGAGGTCCGTCCCGGCTACGAGCGCCTCGGCGAGCGCCGTGAGCTCGGCCTTCAGCCGAGCCGGAAGCACTGCGAGCCCCATGACCTCGATGAGGCCGATGTTCTCCCTCTTGATGTGGTGGAGCCCCTCATGGGGATGGAAGAGGCCGAGCGGATGCTCCGGCGTCGTGCGGTTGTTCCGGAGCACGAGGTCGAGTTCGCAGTCGGCGCCACGACGCCGGGCGATGGGGGTGATCGTGTTGTGGGGCTCGCCGCAGGTCTCGGCGAAGATGCCCGCCTCCTCGTCCGTGTGATCTCGCCATGCGAGGAGGATGCGGTCCGCCAGCTCGACGAGCGCCTCGGGTTCTGCGCCCCGGAGCCTTACCACACTCATCGGCCAGCGCACGATGCCGGCCTCCACCTGCTCGAGCCCGGGGAACGCCCAGGGCGCTTCGATGGGCGCTCGCTCCATGGCGAACTCGAAGCGCCCTCCCTGGAAGTGATCGTGGGAGAGGATGGAGCCGCCCACGATGGGGAGGTCGGCGTTGGAGCCCATGAAGTAGTGGGGGAACTGGCCGACGAAGTCCAGCAGCCGCTCGAACGTCGCGCGATCGATGCGCATCGGCCGGTGCACCGGCGCGAGGCAGATGCAGTGCTCGTTGTAATAGCCGTAGGGGCTGTACTGCAGGTACCAGCGCTCGCCGGCGAGCTCGACCGGCACGAGCCGCAGGTTCTGGCGCGCCTGCGCATCCGGGCGCCCGGCGTAGCCCTCGTTCTCGGCGCAGAGGGGGCACCGGGGATAGCCCGATGACGGCAGGCTCCGGGCGGCGGCGATGGCCGCGGGATCCTTCTCGGGCTTGGCGAGGTTGATGGTGATGTCCAGCGCGCCATAGGCGGTGGGCACCGTCCAGCGCACGTCCCTCGCCGCGCGGTCGCGCCGGATGTAGTTCACGTCCTTCGAGAAGGCGTAGTACCAGTCGGTCGCGGCCGCCGGGTCTTTCGCGTAGAGCCTCTCGAAGCGCTCTCGCACCTGCGCCGGCCTTGGCGTGAGGCGCCCCATGACCTCGGTGTCGAGAAGGTCGCGGCAGACGACGGAGTCCGACTCGAGCGCGCCTCTGGCGAAGGCGTCGTCCAGGAGCGCATCGAGGATGGGCGCGAGCGCGAGGTCGTCGGTTGCCCAGGAGAGGCCGGGATCCTCCCAGCCGGCAAGCCCGAGCGCGCCGAGGACGCGGTTCGCGGCCCAGACGCGCTCATCCGCCTCGATGAGACCTCGGCGCTCGGCATAGGCCAGGAGCCTCGAGATGGCCTCGTCCCTCTCCACCGGCGCCTCCCTTCGAGTTCCGCGCGCCCGTTGCCCCAGCCACGGAACCGCCCGCCGTCGCCGGCCGCCCTCGCGCCGTGAGCATCGCCCGCCATCCCAGAGAATGGCAGTCGGAGCCCTCGGATGGGCACCATCGATGGACACGGACGGGGGAGGCGGCATGATTCACGGGGCCATCGGAGAGCTGGAGCGCGCGAGGGAGCTCTTCGAGGAGGCGTTCGGCGCCGTCGACGAGCCCATGCTCGGCGTCTTCGCGCCCGGCCGAAGCGAGCTCGCCGGCAACCACACCGACCACGAGGGCGGCTCTGTCATCGCCTGCGCCATCGGCTGCGGCATCGCCGGCGTCGCCTATCCGAACGGCCTCGATGCCGTCCGTGTGGCGAGCGACGGCTACCGTCCCTTCGAGGTGGCGCTCGATGCGCTCGGGCCGGAGGCGGCAGAGGAGGGAACCTCCGCCGCCATCGTGCGCGGCATGGCCGCCTGCCTCGCCGAGGGCGGCCGCGTGCCGGCCGGCTTCGACCTCGCGCTCGTGAGCACCATCCCCGAGGGCGGCGGGCTTTCCAGCTCGGCCGCCTTCGAGCTCGCGATCGGTCGCGCGATGGAGGCCCTTTGGGAGGGGCCAGCCATCGAGGCCGCCGAGCTCGCCCTCATGGCCCAGCGCGTGGAGAACCGCTGGTTCGGCAAGCCCTGCGGGCTCATGGACCAGCTGGCCATCGCCCTGGGCGGCGTCTCCGCCATGGACTTCGCCGATCTAGCCCACCCCGTCTCGCGCACCATCGACTTCTCGTTCGAGGAGCACGGCCTCGCCCTCGTCCTCGTGGACGTCGGCGCCAGCCACGCCGACCTCACGGCCGAATACGCCGCAGTGCCTGCCGAGATGCGATCGGTGGCTCGCGCCTTCGGCGAGGAGCGCCTCCACGACGTGGCCCCCGAGGCCATCATCGCCAAGATCCCCGAGCTCCGCGCCGAGCTCGGCGATCGCCCGGTTCTCCGCGCGCTCCACTACGTGGGCGAGGAGCGCCTCGTCGAGGCCCGCTGGCAGGCGCTCCTGGCCGAGGACCTGCGCCGCTTCCTCGACCTCACCAACCGCTCCGGCGCCAGCTCGGCGATGTACCTGCAGAACGTCTCCATCGCCGGCGCCGCCGAGCAGCCGGCCATGGTCGCGCTCGCTCTCGCCGCGCTGGAGCTGGGGGAGTCGGGCGCCTGCCGCATCCACGGCGGCGGCTTCGGCGGCACCATCCAGGCCTTCGTGCCCGTGGAGGACGCCCCCTCCTTCATCGCCCGCATGGACGCCGCCCTCGGCGAGGGCTCCGCCCGACGTTATTCGATCGAGCCGGAGGGCGCCCGTGCCGAGTGGCTCTGAGCCGCAGACGGCCGCACCCGCACGGGGCGGGTCCGGATCGCGCGTCGGCGCCGTGCCGCCCTTCGCGCCCTACCGCACGGGCTCGATGTCGTTCACGTCGTAGGGCGTCGTCTGGTAGACGAAGTAGTTCATCCAATTGTGGTAGAGCAGGTTCGCATGGGCCCGCCAGGTGACGAGCGGCGGCTGCGTCGGGTCGTCATCGGGGAAGTAGTTCACCGGGACCGCCACGTCGGGCTCGGCCGTGAGGTCGCGCAGGTACTCGTTCTTGAGCGTGTCGGGGTCGTACTCCGAGTGCCCGGTGATGAACACCTGGCGTCCGCCCTCGGTGGCCATGGCGTAGAGCCCGGCCTCCTCCGAGGCGGCGAGCACCTTGAGGGCGGGGCAGTTCCACACGGCCTCCTCGTCCACCGAGGTGTAGCGCGACTGGGGCACCATGAAGCGGTCGTCGAAGCCGCGCATGAGCATGGAGCTCCGGCGCACCACTTCGTGCTCGTAGATGCCCGAGAGCTTGGCCGGCAGCTCCACCTTGCCGATGCCGTAATGGTGGTAGAGCGCGGCCTGGGCGCCCCAGCAGATGTGGAACGTGCTGTGCACGTGGGTCTTCGACCAATCCATGATCCGGCAGAGCTCGTCCCAGTACTCCACCTCTTCGAAGGCCATGCGCTCCACCGGCGCGCCGGTGATGATCATGCCGTCGAAGTAGCGAAACTTCACATGGTCGAAGGTGGTGTAGAACGCGAGCATGTGCTCGGGCGAGACGTTCTTGGGCTCGTGGGAGCGCGTCTTCATGAGCTCCAGCTCCACCTGGAGCGGCGTGTTGCCGATGAGGCGGCAGATCTGGGTCTCCGTCTCGATCTTGGTCGGCATGAGGTTCAGGAGGAGGATCTTCAGCGGGCGGATGTCCTGGGTCATGGCCCGGGTCTCCGTCATGACGAAGATGTTCTCGCGGGTGAGAGTCGCGGTGGCGGGGAGCTTGTTGGGGATCTTGATGGGCATGGTCGGCCCCGTTCCGAATCGCAAGCGGCAATTGTTTCCAAAAGCTTACGCCAACCGCGAGACGGCCCCGTCGAGCGGGGCCGTCCGAACCGTCCCGCCCGAGGCGACGGCCCGGGCGGGACGTGGGGATCGCGGGAGGGAGCCCGAGGGGGCTTAGCCCAGGGCCTGGTCCACGTCGGCGATGAGGTCCGTCGCCTCCTCGAGCCCGCACGAGAAGCGCACGAGGTCGCCCGAGATGCCCGCGGCGGCCAGCTCGTCGTCATTCATCTGCCGGTGCGTGGTCGAGGCGGGGTGCAGGCAGCAGGAGCGGGCGTCGGCCACGTGGGTCTCGATGGCGCAGACCTTGAGGCGCCCCATGAAGCGCTCGGCCGCCTCGCGCCCGCCGGCCACGCCGAACGAGACGACGCCGCAGGAGCCGTCGGGCAGGTACTTCCGCCCGAGGTCGTAGTCCTCGTCGCCCGGGAGCCCGCAGTACTTCACCCACGACACGCGCTCGTCGGCGGCCAGGAACTCGGCCAGGGCCTGGGCGTTTTCGCAGTGGCGCGCCATGCGCACCTGCAGGCTCTCGATGCCGAGGTTCAAGACGAAGGCCGCCTGGGGCGACTGCACCGACCCGAAATCGCGCATGAGCTGGGTCGTCGCCTTGGTGATGTAGGCGCCGCCGAGGCCGAAGCGCTCGGTGTAGGTGACGCCGTGGTAGGAGTCGTCGGGCGTGGTGAGCCCGGGGAACCTATCGGCATGGGCCGTCCAGTCGAAGGCGCCATGGTCGATGATCGCGCCGCCCACGCAGGCGCCGTGACCGTCGAGGTACTTGGTGGTGGAGTGGATGACGATGTCGGCCCCCCACTCGAAGGGGCGGCAGTTCACGGGCGTCGCGAAGGTGTTGTCGATGATGAGGGGCACGCCGTGGGCGTGGGCCGCTTCGGCGAAGCGCTCGATGTCGAGCACGCGGAGGGCCGGGTTGGCGATGGTCTCGCCGAAGACGGCCTTGGTGTTCGGCCGGAAGGCCGCCTCCAGCTCCTCGTCTGAGCAATCGGGTTCGACGAAGGTGAACTCGATCCCCATGCGCTTCATCGTCACGGCGAAGAGGTTGTACGTGCCGCCGTAGATGGTGGAGGAGCTCACCACATGGTCGCCGCAGCCGGCGATGTTGAAGACGCTGTAGAAGCTCGCCGCCTGGCCGCTCCCGGTGAGCATGGCGGCGCTCCCGCCCTCGAGGTCGCGAAGCTTCTCGGCCACGTAGTCGCAGGTGGGGTTCTGGAGGCGGCTATAGAAGTAGCCCGAGGCCTCCAGATCGAAGAGCGCCCCCATCTCGGCGCTCGTCGCGTACTTGAAGGTCGTGCTCTCGATGATGGGCACCTGGCGCGGGCCGCCGTTCTCGGGCTGCCAGCCCGACTGGACGCAACGGGTTCCCAGGCGCTGGGCGGGGGTGGTATCGGACATGGCGGTCTCCTTCGGCCTCGAAACGTTCTGGTGCCGTCACAAGGGTAGCTCGTTGCCCGTGCTGTAAGGCTCCGCAGGGCCGAGCTCCGCATCCTCCGAAGGGCGGCTCGCCGCCCGGCGTTCCGGTTCTTTAAGGCTGCTTTAGGTTATGGCTTCACAGTGGTGGCGAGCGCCTCGGGTAAGGCCACGGCCCCCGATGGGTAGGGAACCGCCAGCAGCAACCACGAGATCGGCTCTGGCACGCGAGGAAGGAATCGCCATGGAAGGGATCGAAGCGCGCCCCAGGTTCAAGTGGGACATCTTCTGGTGGATGGTGATTGCCGCCTTCCTCGCCCTCGGCATGGCGGGCTGCGGCACCGTGCCCGCGCCCACCGATGAGCCGCCGAGCACCCAGGAGAAGGATCCCGTCGACGACCAGGTGGCGGGCGACACCGGTTCCACGGCGGGCTCCGTCGACGCCGGCACCGTGACCCCGACTCAGACCGCCGCCACGCCCCAGGCGCTCCAGATCATGAAGTCCGACGTCACCGAGGACCTCGAGGAGTTCAAGCGGGGAGAGGTCGACGAGCTCGACACTCCCATCATCGAGTCGCTGGAGGATCAGGGCTATCTCACGCCGGACGTGGCCAGGGCCTGGACCGAAGGCTTCAGCTACACCGTGGGCGACCCCACCGATAACGGCGACGGCACCGCCACGGTGCCCGTGACGGTCACCGTCCGTCAGATCGGCCCGACCATCGTCACCGGCTCGACCCCGGCCGACGTGGCCGCCAAGGTGGGGAGCCTCCCGCTCACTACCGCCGACACCGGCGTGGACTTCTACGCCGAGCCCGACGGCGACTGGGAGATGTCCCCCGCCGGCGAGCAGGCGCTGACGGAGCTATTGGTCGGCCCGATGGCTCGCTAGGCTGCGGCGCTCCCCGATACCTCATCTGCGCGCGAACGCGGGACCTCGCGTACCTAGTACGCCACGGCCCCGCGTTC
>CANRLS010000017.1 GCA_947631545.1 uncultured Atopobiaceae bacterium | reverse complement strand
CAGCCGCCGGCCATGCCGCCGCCGCTGGGCGCGGGCGCGCCGGGGCCGGGGACGGGACCGCCGTAGCCGCGGCGCCTGCCGAAGGCCCGCCCCATCATCATGCCGCCCATCGCCGCGGGGAAGCCGAACGGGCTTCGCCGGTAGGGGCCTCCCCCCATCGGCCTGCCCGGGCCGCCCATGGGAGCGCCGCCCATGGGAGCGGAGGTTCGCCTGGGACCGTGGTGGCTCCCGCCACCGGAGACGTTCGCACCGGAATGGCCGCCACCGCTGACGCGTCCGCCGCCAGAACGAGCCATAACGACCTACCTCACCTGCGATGTGCCGTGCGAAACCGCTCTGCCGCGCAGAGTGTAGCGCAACGGTTGGGCCTCCATTGTTTAGCCATGGAAACTATAAACGTGGACGTCGCTCTGCCCTCGAGCGGACGGGGCGAAGGGGCGGCTTCGCGCCCCCTGCGCTCGGCTATGGCCGAATGTCCGCCAGCGTGGGCATCGACGGCTGCGCTCCCGGACGCCCCACCGTCACGGCCGCGCAGCGGGTCGCGAAGCGGCAGGCCCCCTCGAGCGTCGCCCCGTCGACGAGCGCCTTCGCGAGCGCGCCCACGTAGGAGTCGCCGGCCCCGGTCGACTCGACGGCCGCCACCGCCTCGGCGGCGACGAATCCCTCGCCGCCCTCGCCGCGGAAGGCGGAGCCCAAGGCGCCGATCGTGACGACGCAGTCGGCGCCGTAGCGCGCGTGCAGCTCCGCCGCGCCCGCCAGCGCCGAATCCGGCTCGCCCGCGTCATGGCCGAGATAGAAGGCGGCTTCGATCTCGTTCAGCACGAGGAGGTCCACCTGGCGGAGCACCCCCTCCTCCATGGGTGCGGCGGGCGCGGCGTTCAGGAGCACCTTGCAGCCGAGCGCCCTGGCGCGCTCGATGGCGAAGCGGTTCACCTCCTGGGGGATCTCCATCTGGAGCACGAGCCACGCCGCCTCGGCGAGGAGCGGCTCCGCCGCCCGCACGTCCCCGACGCTCACCGCGTAGTTGGCGCCCTTCACGATGACGCAGGTCACGCGCCCGTCGGGGATGACCTCGATGGCCGCCATGCCCGTGGGCTCCCCCGTCCTTCGCACGTGCGCCACATCGACGCCGTACCCCTCGAGGGAGGCCATGAGCACGTCGCCGTCGGCGTCCTCGCCCACGCAGCCCACCATGGCCGTGGGCAGCCCGAGCTTGGCCATCTGCACGGCCTGGTTCGCCCCCTTGCCGCCCGGGCTCAGCGTGAGCCCGCTCGCGGTGAGGGTCTCCCCCACCTCGCAGAACCTCGGGATCTCGAGGATGTAGTCGTGGTTCAGACTCCCGATGACGACGGCGCTCTTCCGCATGGCGACTCCCGCTTCGCTGGCTTGCCGATATCCCAATCCTATGACGCGGATCCGCACGGTTCCTCAAGGAATGTCGTCACGTGCGGCTCGGCCGTGGATGCGGTCTCTCGCGTGATCCCCCGGTGCGCTAAGCGCACTCCGGAGGGAGGCGAGCGCGATTCGCAGAAGGGGGGCGTCGTGCCGGAACCATCTTCTAAGGCAGCCCCGAGACGAGAGATGAGGGCATACGGAACGAGCCGCGAGGGCATGGAGGCCAAGCGGGCGCGGGAATCCAGCGGCCTAGGGCCGTCCGTTCCGGCGCGGAGCCGGCTCCAGCCGTCCGACGCAGACGGTGGCCATCACCGGGTAAGAACCCAGAACCGCACGCGGAGAGCATGGGAAGGGGGTCCATGAGGGCGTTCAAGCGGCTCGGCCTCTGGCTCACTGAAGCCGCCATCGCGGGCGTCCCCATGATCCCGCTCTTCATCTACGTCACGTCGTTCTTCGAGCACGAGGGCTCTCTCAGCTACGTCATGCCCTTCGTGCTCTTCTACTCCTTCAACAAGACCGCGACCTTCATGTTGGGGGTCTTCGGCGATGCCAAGAACCCCTACCGCATCGCGCAGGTGGCGGCCGTGAACGTCATCGTAGGGGCGACCTTGAGCCTCTTCGGCGAGGTCTCCTTCGTCTTCAGCGACCTGGGTTCCACGTTCGTGGGTCTCGGAACGGGCGTCTTCGGATCCATGTATCGAGCCGTCAAGGACTATCTGCGGTCGCGGAAGCGCTTTCCCAAGGGTCGCCCCGAGCTCGTGGGCTTCGCGCTCATGACCGTCTTCGTCTCGCTCATCCTGCTCGCGCGCGGGCGCCTGGAGGAGACCATCATCGCCTGTTACGTGGCCCTCTCCTGCGTTGCGCTCGCCACCCTTCGCTCTCTCGACGTCCCCGATGAGCTCAAGACGCGTCCGCTCTTCGACTACGCCACCCACGACCTCAAGAAGGGGATCCCCGCGCTCGCCTTCCTCGCCCTCGTGCTCTTCGTGCGCCTCTACAAGCAGACGGCCAACGTGAACGACATCCTGCTGGTGCTCGTCATCTCCACCGCCGTCACCGTCGTCGCGGTGGTGCGACGACGCTATCGCGTCCACCAGGTCTTCGAGTACCATGGCGTCTTCTACTCCGAGATGATGATCTTCCTATGCCTCTGGGACGTCTTCTACTTCATCTCCAAGGGCGACTTCTCCATGGTCATCGGCTCCACGCTGGCGATGTTCATCGGGCTCTTCCTCGCCCAGGCGTTCGGAAAGCGCATCCTCGGGCGTTTCCACGGCATCCGCGAGTCCAACGTGCTCGTCTGCCTCACCATGGCCACGGCGGTCATCTTCCTCGTGCCCGCGCTGAACCTTCCCGCCCTCGGCTTCATCGGCTTCTTCACCCAGCTCGGACATCAGCGCGTGGCGGGCCTCTACCGCGAGCAGACCGATTACGGGCTCGTCGACATCTACCTCTCGAATCAGAAGATGCTGAACATCGGCATCGTGGCCGGCCAGGCCATCCTCGTCGGCGCGCTCGCCGTGGTCTCGCTCGTCATGCTCAAGAACTCGACCGCCGCCATGTACTCCTACGCCTTCCACATCCCCGAGGCGAGCCTCACCGGCGTCTTCGATATGACTCGCCTCATCTGCGACGTCATCTTCCTCGCCCAGGGCGTCATCCTACTGGTCCTTGAGAAGCGCAAGTGGGGCTCCGTCTTCCGCGAAGCCCACGCGAGTTGAAGCCCGGCGCACCCCGGCCGCCGCCCACTATCAGGCACCGGCCTCGCATGCGCCCTGAAGAAGAGCTTCGGGGATGTATCGGAAGGTGGTACCGGCACGGGCGCGCCCGTCGGGTTCGAATCCCCGGCTCGCCGATACGCCAATCCCATGACGCGGATTCGCGCTGTTCCCTGGGGAATGCCGTCATGAGCGGCTCGGCCTGCTCAGTTCTTGCGATTCCCTCCCGGCATGCGGACGCCCGCGCAGATGCCAACTGGGATTTCCTCGCATCCGTTCCCGGGCATCCGGCCGCGCGAGGCGTATCAGCCGGGCCCGCACATCTTTTACCTGCGGCTTTGCGAGGACGGACGTATCGGTCGACGTCTCTTGATGCCGATTCGCGGTAGCAAATCGAAAGAACTGTGCATCCGCAGCGCGCTATCACGACAGGGCGGTAGGGAATCGCAATAACCGTGCATCCAACGCCGGCCATCGGCGCCCCGCGCCCTCTCGGGTTCGAATCCCCGGCTTGCCTCAAGAACAAAAAAGCCCGGCTACGCCGGGCGTTTTTGTTCTGGTGGACCGCCAGGGATCCTGTCCGGAAACGCTCCGCGTTTCCGGCGGGCTCGCGGGAGGGCTCCGCTCGCCCCGCGAGGCGACGCAGGGTCGCCTCGCGCCCGTCGGGTTCGAATCCCTGGCTCGCCTAAAGAACAAAAAAGCCCGGCTACGCCGGGCGTTTTTGTTCTGGTGGACCGCCAGGGATTCGAACCCTGGACCTTGGGATTAAGAGTCCCCTGCTCTGCCAGCTGAGCTAGCGGTCCGTCCGAGCACCTGAATGGGGTGGGCGAAGGGGCTCGAACCCTCGACCTACGGAGCCACAGTCCGTCGCTCTGCCAACTGAGCTACACCCACCATGACCCACCTAAAGGTGCCCGCCTATTGTCACGTTTGATCCGCAGTTATGCAAGCGTCGAAACCTCGGCTTTCCGCACGCGAGTTCCCAAAGGCCATGCGGCCCTGAACCGCGGCGGCATCGGGGACCTCCCCTTCAGCCCGCCCTCGACCCGAACCGGATGTTGGGCGGGTGAGGCTCGCGCGCCGCCCACGGATGCATGGGCCCCCTCGGCAACGCTCCCGTGACCGTGGGAGACGCTCCATAGACTGGACGGTTGCCCAAAGGATCGACGCCAAGGGAGACCCCATGATCTGCGGCTATTGCGGCAGCCCGAACCCCGATGGATCCGCATTCTGCGCCGTGTGCGGAAGTTCGATCGCGCAGGAACCCGCGCCGTACGGCAGCGCAACGAGCCAGGCGGGAGCCGATGCGTGGGCGATGGGCCCGCAACCCTACGAGGGTTCACCGCAGCAGGCTCCGTACGCGGGACCCGATTCGCGCCCCGGCTCCCAAACGCCATCCGCTGCCGGCATCCCCGGTGGCGGATTCGATCTCGATCCGCGCTCGAGCGATCCCTACGGGCAATCGATGCAGCCGATGCCGTCGTTCCAGATGCCGCAGGCAGAACCTCCGTCGGCCCTTCAGTGGCCGCAACCGCAGGTGCCGGGCGGCGAGCGGCCAGCGCAGCCTTCGAGCTATTCCCAGCAGCCGCCTTCGCCCCAGCCGCAGCTCGAGGGGTCGGGCTCTGGCCCTGCGGGCTATCAGGCCGCCCCGGAGATGATGGCGACGCCCCCATCGCAGCTCGATGGGTTCGGCTATGGCGCAACGGACTATGAGACGGCGTCGGCCGCGCCGTCCGCACCTGCGATGCCCGCAACGTCCTCGCCGCGCTACGACGCGATGGGCTACGGCGCCACGGGCTATGAGGCCGGATCGGCCATGCCCCTGCCGCCCTCGTCGCCGAATCCCTATGGTTACGGCGCCCCCTACCAGGAGGTGGATCCCTACCGAGCCCAATACCTCTCCCAGCAGCAGTACCGGGCCCAGAACGGCTACCAGGTGCCCGCAGACGACTACCAGCCGGCCGCATCGGACAGCGCCTTCGAGGGCGACGCCGAGGCGGAACCCGTCAAAGACGACCGCAGTCTGGCCCTCTACATCCTCTTCTCGCTCCTCACGCTGGGCATCTACGGGTGGGTCTTCATCCACGGGATGGCCCGCGACGCCAACACCATGTGCGAGGGCGACGGCAAGCACACGAGCGGCGTGGCGCTGTACATCCTGCTCTCCATCTGCACCCTGGGGATCTATTCCTGGTGGTGGCAGTACGCGCTGGCGGATCGGCTCTGCCATAGGGCACCGAGCTTCGGCATCCACTTGGAGGGCAGCGGCATGACGGTGGTCCTCTGGACGGTGCTCGGCATGGCCATCATCGTGGGGCCGGTCATCGCCATGCACTACCTCATCGGCGACATGAACGACCTCGCACGCGCCTATAACGGTCGTTACGCCTACGAAACCGACTGACGAAGTGTCTATACTGTGTTTAGACATCGCACGGCGATCGGAGGCACCCATGGGCGAGACGACTACGGCGACGCTCACGAAATGGGGCAACGGGCAGGGCGTCCTCATCCCCAAGCGGCTCTGCGAGAAGCTCGGTATCGAGCCCGGCGATAAGCTCAACGTCACGGCCACAGAGGACTCGATCACCATCGTCCCCGTCCGGCAACGCGCGCGGCGCACGAGGGTCGTCACCATCGAGGAGCTGTTCCAGGGCTATGACGGCACCTACGACCCGCCAAGCGACTGGCCCGCATTCGGCAACGAAACCGACTGGGGCGAGCCCGTTGGCAGGGAGGTCTGGTAGCCGTGTACGAGCAGGGTGACGTCATCGTCGTCAACTTCGACCCGTCGAAGGGCCACGAGCCCCGGAAAAGCCGTCCGGCGGTCGTCGTGAGCACCTTCGCCTTCAATCTCCGCTCCTCGCTCGCCTACATCGCCCCGATCGCGAGCGTGAGGAGCGGCTATCCGCTGCACGTCCCCATCACAGACGAGTCCGCGGGGATCGAGGGCGAGATCTGCGTCGAGGCCATCGCCGCGAAGGACTTGGAGGCGCGTCCGTCGAGGCGGATCGGCAGACTGGGACCGAAGGACATGGACGAGGTGCTCAATCGCATCGCGCCCGTGTTCGGGCTGTGACGCGAGCCGACCGCCCCGGCGCGCTCTCATTCGGAACTTGCATTCGTGCCGGTCGTCCCAGCGCGTCCCAGCGCGGCCCGCGCCCGAGACGGGCGCCTAGCGCATGCCGTCCAGAGCGCTCGAGGTGCCGGCGAAGGCGCAGATGATCGCCAGGACGGCGATGCCGAGGCTCGTCCAGAGCCACCACGTGACGCCGAAGCCCTGGGCGGTGACCTCGGCGCCGCCCACATAGGCGAGGTAGCCCGAGAGGTCCTGGGGCACGTCGGTGAAGCTCTCCGTCAAGAGGCCGCCCGAGATGGCGGAGAAGATGAGCGTGAGCGCGGCGGCGATGACGATGGCCGCACAGCCCCAGACGAGGAAGCGCTTGAGCTGCTGACGGTCGAAGGGCCGCTTGAAGATGGAGCCGCCCACGGCGAGCACGATGAAGGTGAGCGCCGCCACCCAGATGGCCTCGGCGGCGCCGAGGAGCCAGACGGCCTCGCCCTGGGAGAAGGCGCCGTTGAGCTGGGTGGCGAGGTCGGCGTAGCCCATGGGGTTGTAGCCCACCTCGAGCTCGAGGTTCAAGGTGCGGTTGCTGGTGAGCTGCTCCAGCTGGATGAGCCAGCTCGGCGCGGAAGCCCACGGCAGGAGCGTGAGCACGAGCGCCGCGACGGCGAGGACGATGGCGACCCACCACGCCCAGGAGAAGGAGCCCACCACCCCTGCGGGCGGCTCCGCCTGGATGGCCTTGCTCTTCTTGCCCATGGATCCTCGCTCCGCCCGTCACGCTGCCTGTTGGGACGGTAATGCCAACGGCAAGAGCCCGCAAGTGCGACGCGACGCGCGGACGGCGCACGGCATGGCGAACGGGCGGCAGCGCCCCATACGGGAAACGGGAAGCTCGTGAGCCCTCCGAACCTCAAGGAGCGAGGGCGACGGCCCGCAAGCGGCGCGCGCGGTCTGCGAGCCGGGAACCCCGCCGACCGTCGCCAGCGACGGCGGCGAGCCCGCGCTGGGTGCGGAGGGCGGCTAGCGGACGAGGAGCTCGGCGATCTGGACGGTGTTGGAGGCCGCGCCCTTGCGGATCTGATCGCCCGAGCACCAGAGGCAGAGCCCCTTCGAGGGATCCTCCGCCGCGAGGTCCTCGCGGATGCGCCCCACGGCGACGAGGTCCTGGTCGGAGGTGTCGATGGGCATGGGATAGCGCCTCGCGGGCGGCTCGGCCGCGGGCTCGTCCACGAGCTTCACGCCCGGGGCCGAGGCCAGAATCTCGCGCGCCTCGGCCGGCGAGAGCGGCCGCTCGAGGCGCAGGGTCACGCTCTCGGCATGGGAGCGCATGACCGGCACGCGCACGCAGGTGCAGCCCACGCGAAGCTCGGGCAGGTGCATGATCTTGCGCCCCTCGTTCTGGAGCTTCATCTCCTCGGAGGTGTAGCCGCGCCCGTCGAAGCCGCCGATCTGCGGGATGAGGTTCAGCGCGAGCTGGTAGGGGAAGGTGCCCGGTGCCGGCAGCGGCTCGCCGAGGGCGAGCGCAGCCTCCTCGGCCACGAGGTCCTCCATGCCGCGCCGGCCGGCGCCGGAGGCGGCCTGGTAGGTGGAGACCACCATCGAGGTGAGCCCGGCCCGTTGCGCGAGGGGCCAGACGGGCACGAGGCAGATGATCGTGGCGCAGTTGGGGTTGGCCACGATGCCGTGGTGCGCGAACGCGTCGGCCGCGTTCACCTCGGGCACCACGAGCGGCACGTGGGGGAGCAGCCGGAAGGCCGAGGAGTTGTCCACCACGACGGCGCCCGCCTCCACGGCGCGGGGATAGAGCTCGATGGCGATGTCGTTCGCGGCCGCGCCGAGGATGAGGTCCACGCCCTCGAGCGCCTCGTGGGTGCCCTTGTGGAACGTGATGGGGCCGGCGGGCAGGCTCGCGTTGCCCTGCCAGTCGAAGACGTCGCCGTCGGTGCGATCGCTTCCCAGGAGGCGGAGCCGCCGAAGCGGGAAGTCGCGCTCGGCGAGGCACTCCACCATCTGGCGGCCCACGGCGCCGGTGGCGCCCACCACGGCCACGTCGAGGCCGCCCTCCCGGGCCGCCACGGCCTTGAGGTCCGCGGCGTTGGCCGCGGGCCGCGCGGCGAGGGCCTCGTCGATGGCCAGAAGCTCGCCCGTCACCTGGGGCGTCGCCGAGATGGGATCCTGCTCCTGGATGGGGCCGTTCGCAAAGGGGTTCTCGGGCGCTGCCATGGCTAATCCTCCTCGCGCACGAAGGCGTTGTAGATGCGTCGGACCGAGGCCTCGAAGTCGTCCTCGTCGACGCCGACGATGATGTTTATCTCCTGGGAGCTCTGCGAGATCATGCGCACGTTGATGTCGCCCTCGCCGAGCGTCGAGAGCATCTTGCCCGCGGTGCCGGGGCGCCTCGACATGTTGCGGCCCACCACCGAAATGAGGGCGAGCCCCTCGTTCACCTTCACGTCGTCGGGATGAAGCTCCTCCTTGATGTCGCGCACGATGGAGTAGATCGAGGTCTTGACGTCGGCCGCGCTCACCACCACCGAGAACGAGTCGATGCCGGTGGGCAGGTGCTCCACCGAGACGCCGTAGCGCTCGAAGACGGCGAGCACGCGCCGAAGGACGCCGATCTCGTTGGAGAGGTGGGTCTTGTCCACGTAGACCGAGAGGAAGCCCCGCTTGCCGGCGATGCCCGTGACCACGGGGTCGTCCGCGCGATGCTCCACGCGCTCGCGGATGGTGGTGCCCCGTGCGCTGGGATCGTTGGTGTTCAGGATCTGGATGGGGATGTTGGCCTCGCGCACCGGGAAGATCGCGTCCTCGTGGAGCACGCTCGCGCCCATGTAGGAGAGCTCGCGCATCTCGTCGAAGGTGATGCGGTCGATGGTGCGGGGGCCGTCCACGATCCTCGGGTCGGCCGAGAGGAAGCCCGAGACGTCGGTCCAGTTCTCGTAGAGGTCGGCGTTCAGCGCGCGGGCGAGGAGCGAGCCCGTGATGTCGCCGCCGCCCCGGGTCATGAGCTTGATCTCGTCGTCTCGGGTGGCGCCGTAGAAGCCCGGCAGGACGAAGCCCGTTCCCCGGCGCACGAGCGCCTTGATGTGCTCGTCGGTGAGCTCCTCGTTCAGCGTCCCATCGTGGTGGAAGGTCACCACGTCGGCGGCGTCCACGAAGGGGAGCCCCAGGTACTCGGCCATGAGGTGCGCCGTGAACCACTCGCCCCGGCTCACGATGTACTCCTCGGAGTCGCTTTCGATGTGGCTCATGAACTCGGCGAACTTCTCGGCCACGGGGAAGGCGAGCCCGAGCTCGCCCCTGATGGCGAGGAAGCGCTCCTCCACGTCGCGCAGGAGGTCGGTGGCGTCCACGTGGTACTCGCGGTGGGCGCAGACGAGGTAGAGGAGGTCGGTGACCTTGTTGTCGTCGGCGAAGCGCTTGCCCGCCGCCGAGACCACGACGAAGTTCCTGCCGGGGTCGGCGTCGATGATGGCCTTGACCTTCCTGAACTGCTCGGCCGTGGCGACGGACGACCCGCCGAACTTGGTGATCTTGATCATGGGTGGGAGGATCCTCTCTCGCCGCTCGCCTGTGGCCCGGCGCCTAGGTTACAGGCCGAGGAGCGATCGCGCCTCGGGTGAGATGCTCGCGCAGAAGGCGTGGGGATCGGCCTCGGCCGCCTCGCGCACGAGCGCGCCGGCGCGCTCGGGGTCGCAGCCCCGGACGAGGCAGATGCCGTCCTCGGGCCCCGTCTTGGGGAAGAGCTCCGCGGCGTCGGGCAGGGGCGCCGAGGTCTTGAGCAGGTAGGAGGCCTCGAGGAGCGCCGGATCCCACGCGAGGGTCTCCTCGGTTGCGTAGCGCGGCCTGGCGCCGGCCGCGACGTCGAGGAGGTCCTGCACGATGGCGTTTCCCGTGGGGAGGGCGCCCGCCCCCTGGCCGTAGAACTTGAGCTCGCCCACGGTGGCGCCCACGAGGGTGGCCAGGTTGAAGTTCTTGGGCACGTGGGCCTCGACGCTCTCGCCCGCGAGGACGACGGGCTCCACGCAGACGGCGTAGCGGCCGTCGTCCTGGCGCGCGCGGGCCATGAGCCGCACGGAGAGGCCCTGGGCCGCGAGAACGTCCAGCAGGTCCCTCGTGAGCCAGCGCATGCCGAGGCGCGGGATGGTCGTGCGGCAGAGCGAGCCGAAGGCCACGGTGGCCGAGATGATCGCCTTGTTGGCGACGTCGATGCCATCGATGTCGGCCGAGGGGTCCGCCTCGGCGTAGCCCAGCTCCTGGGCCTGGGCGAGCGCCGCCTCGAAGGTGAGGCTCCCCCGCTCCATGGCGTCGATGATGTAGTTCGACGTGCCGTTCAGGATGCCCCGCAGCTCAAAGATCTCGTCCACGCGGCGGGCCTTCTCGATGGAGGCGATCCAGGGCACGCCGCCTCCCGAGGTGGCCTCGACCATGAAGGCGCAGCCGTGGGCCCCGGCCACCCGCTGGAACTCGGCGAAGTGGGCCGCCACGACGGCCTTGTTGGCGGTGACCACGGACTTCCCCGCCTCGAGGGCGCGGATGATGAAGCTATGGGCCGGCTCGAGGCCTCCCATGGCCTCGACGACGCAGTCGATGGTGGGGTCGTCGACGATCTGGGCCACGTCGTGGGTGACGAGCGGGCCCTCCATCTCCCCGGGCAGCACGAGGATGCGCGCCACCTCGAGCCCTTCGACACGCTCCTCGCAGATCTTGAGCACGCCGCCGCCGACCGTGCCGCATCCGAGCAATCCGATTCGCATGAGCCCTCTCCCCGTTGCAGTTCCGGACGCGCCTATGGTAGACGAGGCAGGTATCGGGTCGGTTAAGAGAGGGGCGCCCCTCCTCGGGAACCGGCCCGCATCCGCGAAAGTGGGACGCCGCCCCATGGGAGCCGTCCCACTAGAATCAGGGCGACTGAGGAGGGATCCATGAACGCGAGCTACCACAGCACCCGAAGCGCCGAGCATCCCGTGAGCGCCAAGGAGGCCATCCTCCAGGGGCTCGCGCCCGACGGCGGCCTCTACGTGAGCGACGCCGTGCTGGAGCGGCCGCTCGACCTCGACGCGCTGGGTCTCGAGCCCAGATCCGCCGTCTCCTACCTCGACCACGCGCGCCAGGTGCTCGCGCCCCTCATCCCCGACTTCTCGGCCGACGAGGTCGACGCGGCCGTGCGCGGCGCCTACGAGGGCACCTTCGCCGATCCGGAGATCGTGCCGCTCACGCCCTTCGGAGACGACTGGCGCCTCGAGCTCTTCCACGGCCCCACCTGCGCCTTCAAGGACCTCGCCCTGCAGATGCTCCCTAGGCTCATGAGCCGCTCGCTCGCCGCGGTGGCGCCGGGCAAGAGGGTCCTCATCCTCACCGCCACCTCGGGCGACACCGGCAAGGCGGCGCTCGCGGGCTTCGCCGACGTGCCCTCCACGGCGATCGTCGTCCTCTATCCCGCCGGCAAGGTGAGCGACGTCCAGCGGCTCCAGATGGTGACCCAGCCCGGGGCCAACGTGGCCGTGGCCGCCGTGCGCGGCACCTTCGACGACGCGCAGACCGCCGCGAAGCGGGTCTTCTCGGACCGGAGCGTGGAGGGGCGCCTCGCCGAGGCGGGCGTGCTCCTCTCGAGCGCGAACTCCATCAACGTGGGGCGGCTCGTCCCGCAGGTCGTCTACTACGTGGACGCCTGGTGCCGGCTCGTGCGCGCGGGCAAGGTCGCGAGGGACGAGGCCGTGGACTTCTTCGTGCCCACGGGAAACTTCGGCGACATCCTCGCCGGCTACCTCGCCAAGCGCTTGGGGCTCCCGGTGGGACGGCTCACCATCTGCTCCAACGCCAACGACGTCCTCGTCGACTTCCTCGCCACGGGCACCTACGACCGCCGCCGCGAGTTCAAGAAGTCCATCTCTCCCTCCATGGACATCCTCGTCTCCTCCAACCTGGAGCGCCTCCTCTACTACGAGAGCGAGGGCGACGTGGAGCTGGTGGCGAGCCTCATGGCCGACCTCGCCGAGAAGGGCGCCTACACGGTGCCCGAGCGCGTGATGAATGGCATCCGCGAGACCTTCGACGCCGGCCGGGCCGACGACGACGACACGCGCCTGGCCATCGCCGGGGCCTGGAGCGACCTCGGCCTCGCGATCGATCCCCACACGGCGGTGGGCGCCCGCGTCATGGGCCAGAGCGAGCCCCAGGGCCGCCAGCGCGTGCTCCTCTCCACCGCGAGCCCCTACAAGTTCCCCGCCGACGTGCTCCGGGCCCTGGGCACGGAGCCACCGGCCGACGGCTTCGCCGCCATGGACGCGCTCGCCGACCTCACCGAGACGGCGCCGCCCGCCTCGCTCGCGGCGCTCCGGAGCGCGCCCGTGCGCTTCGACGAGACGATCGATCCCCTGGACGCGGGCGCCTACGTGGAGGCCTGCGCGAGGGAGCTCCTCGCATGAGCGTCGCGGAGCTCCCGGGCGCCCTCGAGGTGAGGGTGCCCGCCACCTCGGCCAACGTGGGCGTGGGCTTCGACTGCCTGGGCATCGCGCTCACCCTCTCGAACGGCTTCGCCTTCGCGCCGGCCGAGACCTTCAGCGTCACCGGCTGCGACGAGCGCTTCCAGGGCGATGACAACCTCGTCTGGACCTCCTACCGGGCGACCCTCGCCTCGCTCGGCCTGGAGGGCGCGCCCTTCAGCCTGGCCATCGACACGCGGGTGCCGCTCTCGGGCGGGCTCGGCTCAAGCTCCACCTGCATCGTGGCGGGCGTCGTCTGCGCGCTCGCCGCCGCGGGCGAAGGGGCGCTCGGGGAGGAGGGGATCGACGCCCGCGAGGCCCTTCGCCACGCCCTCGCCATCGAGGGCCACCCCGACAACGTCGCCCCCGCCATCATGGGCGGGCTCGTGAGCGCCTTCACCACGGAGGAGGGCGAGCTCGAGACCGTCGAGACGGCGGTGGACGAGCGCTGGCGCTTCTGCGTGCTCGCGCCCTCCTACGAGGTGAGGACCGAGGATGCCCGGCGAGTGCTCCCGAAGGACGTGCCGCGCGAGACCGCCATCTGGCAGATGGCGCGCTGCCTCGTGCTCCCGAGGGCCCTCGAGACGGGCGACGGCGAGCTTTTGCGCCACGCCCTCCAGGACCGGCTCCACGAGCCCTACCGCAGACGGCTCATCCCCGACTACGACGAGGCGCGCCGCTCTTCCGAGGATGCGGGCGCGGAGGGGTTCTGGATCAGCGGCTCGGGCTCGGCCATGGTCGCCGCCTGCCTCGGCGATGGCGCCGCTGGGCGCGTCATGGCCGCCTGGCGCGAGGCCTTCCCCGGCTTCCTTGCCTATCGGCTCGAGGCCGACAACGTAGGGACCGTCTATCGGCTGCCGTAGCCCTCTCCCCTGTTCGTCACATGGGCGATCGCTATGGCCGCGATGAAGCCGATGCTCGCGCCGGCGAGGTCGATGAGCACGTCGGTGGGGTTGCCGTCGCGTCCCGGGACGAAGCGCTGGATGGTCTCGTCCGCGACGGGCACGAGCACGAGGATCGCGAGCGCGAGCACCCTCAGGCGCGACGTCAGGGCGCCCTCGTTTCCCTCCGAGACGAGCGAGGGGCCGAAGGCGAGCCCGTCCAGAAGGCCGAAGAGCGCGTACTCGCTCGCATGGGCCGCCTTGCGCACGAGGTAGTTCATCATGTGCGGATCCTGGACGTCCATGAAGCGGAAGAGGGGCTCCAGAAAGCCCGCGACCGACGTGCTCCCGGCATCGGAGAGCTCGCCCACGACGAGCGAGTTTCCCCAGATGAAGGCGACCCACGCGCAGAGGCCGACGAGCCACGGAATCGATATAGCGTGCCTGGCTGCCCTCGACATGGTCCGAGAGGTTCGACGGGCCGCGCGCCGGCGCCTACATCGCCTGGGCCTGGGTGGGCTGGCCGCCCTCGTGGACGCGGAAGTAGCGCCTGACCTCGTTTCTCGCATGGCGGGACGGGTTGCGCTTGAACTCGTCCTCGATGAGGTAGTTGATGTAGCTCCCGGTGTCCTGGACCTCGGGGTGGTTGCCCGGCGCCTTGAAGTTCAGGAACTGCGTATCGCCCTCGAGGCCGTCCGGCTCGTCGAGGGTCTCGATGTTCCCCACCGCGTCGGCGAAGGCGGCGGGGACGGGCGCGACCTCCCTCGTGGCCTGGCGGGTCTCCTTGGACCTCCTCGCCTCGCGGATGCGGCGCGCGCGGGCGGCCCGCTCCTCGCGTCCCGCCATGAGGTTGTCCTCGACGCGCTCGTCCATGGCGACGAGCGCCTCGTCCCAGGAATCGGCCTGCTCGCGCCAGGCGGAGTCGAGCTCGGGGTAGGCCTCTTCCTCGACGGTGGGGACGCGCCGCGTGATGGCGCGCGAGCGCTCCTCGGCCCCGGTCGACGGACGGGCGCCCTCGACGGGCGCGCCGAGGGCCGCGGGCTCGTCCAGATCCCGGACGGGCTGGGCGGTGACGGAGGCAGCGGGCCGGGCGGCAGCGGGCTGTGCGGCGGCGGGGGCGGCAATGACGGCAGCGACGGGCTGGATAGCAGCGGGCTGGATAGCAGCGGGCTGGGCGGCAGCGGGCTGTGCGGCGGCGGGGGCGGCCTCGGGCTGCCACCAGCTCGCTTCGGCCCCTTGGCCGGCAGTGGCCTCGCCGAAGACGGTGCCGTCGGCGCGCTGGATGGCGGGCACGCCCTCCATGGGGTCTCGTGCGAGCCGTTCGCCGAGGACGCTCGCCACGCCGCGAGCCCTGATGGCCATGCGCTCGGTGAAGCCCTTCCTCGCCACGTAGGCGGTGGCCACGTCGGCGTAGTCGTTCGAGCGCACGGCGGCGGCCTGTGAGGCCTCGAGGGCCTCCGCCTGCAGGTAGGGATTCTCGGGAGAGGGTGTGAAGCGGGGCGCGCCCTCGCCGAAGGCCCCCGTGCTCACGGCGCTGTGGCCGGGCGCGACCGCAGGGCGCTCGTCCGACTCGGACACGTAGGCTGCGGAGGGCGTCGCTTCCAAGGGATCGGGGAGGTCGAAGCGCGGAGCCGCCTCGGGGACTGGGGGCTCGGACGCCAAAGCACGCTGGTCTGGCAGGGGGACCTCCACGACGCTCGTGTCCGTCACGGCGATCTCGCCGGTGTCCTCGAACCTCTGAGCGGTGGCGGACGCGAGCGCGGCCTGGAACTCCCGGCGCTCATGGCGAAGCGCCGCATAGCCGATGCCCCCCGCGCAGGCGGCCCCCAGGGCCGCCCCCGTCACGCTCGAGGCGAAGGAGGCGATGACGACGTTGCCCGGAACCTCGGCCAGGGCGATGCTCGGGACGAGGAGCGCCGGCGCGCTCGCGACGATGCCGGTGACGAGGGCGTTTGTGCGTGCATGCGTCTTCATGGGGCAGACCTTTCGCCGTCGAGCGCCAGGGCCATGGAGGTCGAAGGTGCCGCGAAGGCCGCTACGCACATGAGAATCCCGATGCGACGGGGCTGCCGATGAGGCTATGGAGCGCGTCTCAGGAGCGGACTTCCGTATCGTCGGGCGGTCCGCGGGGCGGTTGGGTGCGTTTCAGCTGCGGGTACCGTCGTCCGCCTGCAGTTGGAGACCACAGGCGATTTGGACTGTAGCGCAACCGGCGCGGCTTTGGAAGCTGCAGCGGCGGGAATCATGCCGCTCCCCGATTGCCGGGCGCATCGTCCGGGTAGTCTTACCGTCCGCCAAAACACGCAAACCTTAAAGCAGCGGGCATGAGAGCATGACATATCGACAATTATCGAGAGGGATCCCATGCGCGATATCGCCATCATCACCGGTGCTTCAAGCGGCCTCGGCCGTGAGTTCGTCCGCCAGCTCGACATGGGCTCCGGCGGCCCCCTGGACGAGATCTGGGCGATCGCCCGCGACGAGCGGGCGCTTGAGGAGGTCAAGGCCCAGAGCCAGACCCCCGTGAAGCCCCTCGCGCTCGACCTCACCAGCGACGACGCGTTCAACCGCCTCGCCACCGAACTCGCCACCGACGGCGACGACCTGAACGTCCAGTGGCTCGTCAACTGCGCGGGCTTCGGCAAGTTCGGCAACTTCCAAGAGGTCGGCGGCGAGAACGCCGCGATGGTGAAGCTCGACTGCCTCGCAGTCGTGGAGGCGTGCTACCAGGCGATCCTCTACATGCACGCGGGTTCGCGCATCGTGAACATCTCGAGCGCGGCGGCGATCCTGCCGCAGCCCGGGCTCACGACCTACTCGGCCTGCAAGCGGTTCGTCCTCGACTTCTCCCGCGCGCTCGACGCCGAGGTGGGAAGCGCCGGCATCCACGTGACGGCGGTCTGCCCCAAGTTCATGCACACGCGCTTCCTCGACGCTCCCGGCGACCACGGCGCCCTCGACCGGCTCCTCTGGATCGGCTTCGAAGACCCCAAGACCTGCGTGGCCTCGTCGCTTCGCGCCGCCATCCGCGGCCAGCGCGTGGCCATCACCTCGAACGACGTCAAGGTGATGAACGCGTTCGCCAAGGTCTGCCCCACCGACCTGGCCATGGAGCTGCAGGAGCGCATCGGCGCGTATATGACGAGGCGCCAAGCCCACATCTAAGTGTTATCGGAGGCTGCGGCCTTCACCGATAACCGCTGGGGACGCCTATGGCGTTCCCTCGTGCTCCGCCTCGGGCGCCCATGGGCTCGTTCCGCGCTCTTCGCGGCCTCACAACTCCTATGGCCAGCGGTTCGTTCGCGGGCCAATTGCCCTAGGGGCGCCGCTCCGAGCGCTCGCCCCGCGCGGGCTCCGGAACTCGCTCACACCATAGGCGTCCCCAGCGGATGGTTCGATCTGGAGGCGCCCCGGAGCTAGTCGCTGTAGTCCGTCTGGGCGGCCTTGCGGGCCGAGCGGACGAGGAACTCCTGGTTGGTCTGCGTGTTCTTGAGGCCCTTGATGAGCGAGGCCTCGGCGCGCTCGACGTTGTTCATGTTGGCGAGCACGCGGCGGAGGCCCCAGACGAGCGGCGCCATCGTCGGGTCCATGAGGCGGTCCTCGTTGCGCGTGCCGGAGGCGACCGGGTCGATGGCCGGGAAGATGCGCTTGTCGGCCATGGTGCGATCGAGCTTGAGCTCCATGTTGCCCGTGCCCTTGAACTCCTCGAAGATCACCTCGTCCATCTTGGAGCCGGTGTCGATGAGCGCCGAGGCGATGATCGTGAGCGAGCCGCCGTTCTCGATGTTGCGGGCCGCGCCGAGGAAGCGCTTGGGCGGGTAGAGGGCCGCCGAATCGACGCCGCCGGAGAGGATGCGGCCCGACGGGGGCGCGGCGAGGTTGTAGGCGCGCGCGAGCCTCGTGATGGAGTCGAGCACCACCACGACGTCCTCGCCCTGCTCCACCAGGCGCTTGGCGCGCTCGATGACGAGCTCGGCCACCTGGGTGTGGTTGTCGGCCGGCATGTCGAAGGTCGAGGCCACCACGTCGCCCCTGATGGAGCGCTCCATGTCGGTGACCTCCTCGGGACGCTCGTCCACCAGAAGGCAGATGAGGTGCACGTCGGGGTCGTTGTGGGAGATGGCCTGGCAGATGCGCTTCAAGACGGTGGTCTTGCCGGCCTTGGGCGGGCTCACGATGAGGCCGCGCTGGCCCTTGCCGATGGGGGCCACGATGTCGATGGCGCGTCCGGTGACCTCGTCCTTGAAGGTCTCCATGCGGAGGCGCTCGTCGGGGAAGATCGGCGTGAGGTCGCGGAAGCGCGGGCGCTGCGGCGCGAGCGCCGGATCCATGCCGTTCACCTTGGCGATCTTCGAGAGCGCGGGGTAGCGGTCGTTGGGGCGCGACGGGCGCACGGAGCCCTCGATGAGGTCGCCGCGGCGAAGGCCCTGCTGGCGGATCATCGCCTGGGGCACGAAGGCGTCGTTGTCGCCGTGCATGTAGTTGCCGGTGCGGATGAAGCCGTAGCCCTCGGAGACGATGTCGAGGATGCCGGCCACCTCGTGGAAGCCCTCGAGGGCGGCGGCCTTCTCGTAGATGCTGCTCACGAGCTCGGCCTTCTTCAGGCCCTGGTAGGGCAGCTCGAGCTCCTTGGCCTTCTCGCGGAGCTCCGCCACCTTCATGGCCTCGAGCTCCTCCTTGGTGAGGCTGGGCTCGGCCTGGGCGAACTCGCGGCGGTTCTTGTTGTAGCGGCCGCGGCGACCGCCCTGGTGACCCTGGTTCTGGTTCTGGCCCTGGCCGTTGCCGTTGCGCTGGCGGTTGCGGGGCGCCGGGCCCTTGTCCTGGAAGCCCTTGTCCTGGCCCTGGGGGCCCTTGTCCTGGGAACCATCCGGCTGCGCCTGGGGCTGCTCGGCGGGCGTCTCCTTCTGAGCGGGCGCCGATTCCTTGGCCTGGGCCGCGCCCTCGGCGGCATCGCCCGCGTGCTTGCGGGGGCGGCCGCGACGGCGCTTCTCGGGCTGGAGCGTCTGCTGGGGTGCCGGCCCGGGCTCCGGGGAGGCCTGCGTCGCCTCTTGGGTTCGGCGCGTCATCGCGTCATCCGCAGCGCTCTTGCGCGCCCGAAGGCGCCTTTCCTTGGCTGCGGCGGTGATGGCCTTCTCTTCTGCCATGGGGTCTCCTCGGAACGGCGTGAACTTCCGCAAGGCGCGGTTATGGATTCGATACGGCATTCGGCTTCGCAGGTTTCCATCGGGGGGAAGCTGAACATCCGACATCGGCGGTATCGAGGGCTTCGAGGTTCGATCTCTCGCCGAGTCCGTGCGTGAATATACCACAATGCCCTGCGGCTCGATCGCTGCTAGGTGGCGAGGCGATGATGGGTCGCCACCTTCTCGACCCTGGCGGCGATGGCGCGGGCCCGCTCGGCGCCCTCCCCCGTGAGCCGGGCCTTGCCGCTCCTCGCGACGAGGCCCTCGTCGACGAGGCGCGAGAGCGCCATCGAGCAGGTGGGCTGGAGAAGTCCCGTCGCGCGCTGGAGGTCCATCACGCCGAGCGGCCCCGACGCCGCATAGAGCGCGAGGAGGAGGGCATCGCCCGCCGAGAGCGGGAGCGAGCCCGCCGCCTCCACGTAGCGCTGGATGCGCCAGTCCGGGGAGCGGTAGAGCCGCTCCTGCGGCCCGATCGAGCCGGCGATGGCGCTGGAGACGCCGCCCACCAGCTCGGCGCCGGCCGGGCTCAGGGAGCAGAGCACGCCCCTCCCGTCGGCATCGGCCGCGCTCCTCTCGATGAGCCCCATCGACTCCAGCTTGCGGAGCCTATGGCTCGTCGTGGGGCGCGAGACGCCCTGGCCCCTCGCGATGTCGGAGGCCCTGAGGGGGCCGGCGGCGTCGGCGATGAGGCAGAGCATCGAGAACTCGTTGAACGAGAGCCTGGGCGCGCCCCTTCGCGCGCAGGCGCGAAGCGCATCGCTCGCCCGCTGCCTGACGTAGAGGAAGTCGCTCGCATCCAAGGCCAGGGCTCCGGCCCTACATGGACTGGGGGGCGGAGACCCCGATGAGGTCGAGGCCCACGGCGAGCGCGATGCGCACCGCGTCGCAGGCGGCGAGCCGCGCGCGGGAGAGCGCCTCGTCCATGGGGCGCCCCTCGCGGGGAAGGATCGGGCACTCGGTGTAGAAGCCGTGGAAGGCGCTCGCGAGCTCCTGCAGGTAGTGGGTGATGCGGAAGGGCGCCCTATCGCGGGCGCAGCCGGCCACGAGCTCGCCGAACTCCGCGAGCTTCCTCGCGAGGGCGGCCTCGGGGGCGCTGTCGAGAAGCGCGAGGTCCTCCTCGCCCGTGAGCGCGATGGCCGCCGCCTCGGCCGCGTCGAGGGAGTCGTCGACCTCCCTGCCCTCGTGGAGGGCCGCCGCGCGCCTGAGCACCGAGCAGATCCTCGCATGGGCGTACTGCACGTAGTAGACGGGGTTCTCGGCGCTCTGGAGCTTGACCTTCTCGATGTCGAAGTCGATGGGCTGGTTGGAGGAGCGGCTCATGAGCGTGTAGCGGGCGGCGTCGGCCCCCACCTCGTCGATGAGCTCGCGGAAGGTGACCATCGTGCCCTTGCGCTTGGACATGCGCACCGGCTCGCCGTTGCGCAGCAGGTTCACGAACTGGCCGAGCAGCACCTCGAAGCGCCCGTCGCAGCCGAGCGCGTCGCAGGCGGCCTCGACGCGCTTGATGTAGCCGTGGTGGTCGGCGCCCCAGATGTCGATCACGTGGTCGACGCGCTGGAACTTGTTCCAGTGGTAGGCCACGTCGGAGGCGAAGTAGGTGTACTCGCCGTTCTCCTTGATGAGGACGCGGTCCTTGTCGTCGCCGAAGGCGGTGGAGCGAAACCACAGCGCGCCGTCCCGATTGAAGAGGTAGCCGCCCTCGTCGAGCGCGCGGAAGGCCCGCTCCACCTGGAAGGTGCCGTCCTCGTCCTCGGCGTAGAGCGAGCGCTCGGAGAACCACACGTCGAAGTCGCAGCGGATGTCGTGGCAGGTCTCGCGCATCTCGGCGAGCATCATCTGGTAGCCGCGCTCGCGGAACTCCAGCTCGCGCGAGGCGGCCGGCTGGTCGGCCCACTGGTCGCCCGCCTCATCCCAGAAGCGCCGGGCGAGGTCGATCACGTAGGTGCCGCCGTAGGCGTTTCCGCCGAGCTTGGCCATGAAGGCGTCCATGAGCGGGTGGGACTCGGGGCGCTCGTCGTCCTCGTCCTCCACGTAGGCCTCGCGGTCGGCCACGAGCGCGGCATGGGCCGCCTCGGGCGTGGCGCCGTCGGCCACGAGCGCGGCCATCTGCAGGTAGCGCTCGGAGATGGAGGCGCCGAAGACGTCCATCTGGCTCCCGTGGTCGTTCACGTAGAACTCGGGCTCCACGGCGAAGTTCGTGTGGCGGAAGACGCGGCAGAGGGAATCGCCGAGCGCGGCCCAGCGGCCGTGGCCCACGTGCATGGGGCCCACTGGATTCGCCGAGACGAACTCCACCTGGATCTTGAGGCCATGGCCCACGTCGGAGGCGCCGAAGCGCTCGCCCTGCTCGCGCGCCTCGGCGAAGATGGCGTTCCTGGCGAGGGGCGAGAGGTGGAAGTTGATGAAGCCGGGGCCCGCCACCTCGACCGACGCGACGGCCGCGTCCGGTGCCATGGCGGCCACGAGGGCCTCGGCCACGGCGCGCGGCGACCGCCGGGCCGCCTTGGCGCTCCTGAGCGCCACCGAGCTGCTCCACTCGCCGTGGGAGGGGTCGGCCGGGCGCTCGAGGCCCGCGTCGGCCACCTCGAAGGCGGGCAGCGCGCCCTCGGCCTGGGCTTTGGCCAGGGCGTCGCGGATGAGCTTCTCCAGGGTCTCGCTCACGGGGGCCATGGGCATGGTCTCTCGCTTTCTGTCGTGCGGATATGAATCGGTTGCGGTGCGGGCGCGCGAGCGATGCGGCTTGCGCGCGCGGGGGCGACGCTCTCGCGCAGGGGCGCTCCCCTATTCCGCGCCTTCCCCCTCGGCGGCGCTCGCCCCGGCGGCGGACTTGGCCACGGCCATGGCCTCCTCGCGCTCCTCGACGATGAGGCGGGTGCGGAGCTCGGCCAGACCGGGCTCGAGCCCCACCGGGTAGAACTGCGGGTTCAGGTAGCGGCGGATGGCCGGGTCGAGGTGCATGAGGGCATTCCTGCAGCGGGCGCGGGCCACGTCGAGGCTCTCGGGCTCGGCGGCGCGCTTGCCGTCCCTCACCATGCAGACGAGCACCTCCTCGGCCGTGGCGTCGTCGAAGCGATGGACGGTGTCGGGGTCGAGCACGTCCACGGCCACGCCGTCGGAGCCCGTGGCCACGTCGTCCACCACGATGATGTCGCCCACGGGCACGCCGTCGGCGTCGCGATAGCGCAGCACGTGCTGCACGCCGGGGATGGTGCGCTTGAAGGCCTGCTCGGAGAGCTTCATCGTGGGCGTCCAGGCGCTCTCGCCGGGCTTTCTGAAGGCCGTGAGCTTGTAGACGCCGCCGAGCGAGGGCTGCGGGTCGCACGTGGCGAGCTTGGTGCCCACGCCGAAGGAGTCGATGGGCGCGCCCTGGGCGAAGAGCGACTGGATGGTGTACTCGTCGAGGTCGTTGGAGGCGCTGATGCCCACGTAGGGCAGATCCTCCTCGTCGAAGCGACGGCGCGCGTACTTGGCGAGCTTGGCGAGGTCGCCGGAATCGAGTCGCACGGCCCGCAGGCGCTCGCCCCTGGCCTCCATCTCCTTGGCCACCGTGATGGCGTTCTCGATGCCGCTCTCGACGTCGTAGGTGTCGACGAGGAGCGTGCAGTTGTTGGGCATGGAGGCCGCGAAGGCGCGGAAGGCCTCGAGCTCCGTGGGGAAGGCCATGACCCAGCTGTGGGCGTGGGTCCCGAAGACCGGGATGCCGTAGATCTTGCCGGCGAGCACGTTGGAGGTGGAGCTGGCGCCGCCCACGTAGGAGGCGCGGGCCACGGCGAGGCCGCCGTCGGGGCCCTGGGCGCGGCGCAGGCCGAAGTCGCTCACGGCATGGCCCTCGGCCGCCTGGACGACGCGGGCCGCCTTGGTGGCCACGAGGGTCTGGAAGTTCACGAGGTTGAGGAGCGCCGTCTCGATGAGCTGGCAGGCGACGACGTTTCCCTGCACGCGCACGAGCGGCTCGCGCGGGAAGACGACGTCGCCCTCGCGGACGGCGTGGATGGTCACGTCGGGCGTGAAGCCCGCGAGCCATTCGAGGAAGGCCGGCTCGAACATCTTGCCGCCGCCCGGCGCCTCAAGGCCGGCCAGGTAATCGACGGAGGCGGAGTCGAAGCGGAAGTTCTCCACCAGCTCGGCGATCTGGCCCGTGCCGCAGGCCACGGCGTAGCCGCCGTCGAAGGGGTTCTCGCGGAAGAACACGTTGAAGACGGCCTCGTCCTGGCCCCGGCCGCTCTCGAAGAAGGCCTGGGCCATGGTGAGCTCGTAGAGGTCGGTGTTGAGGGCGACGTCGGTGGGGACGGTGCGATCGGTGAGCGACATGGAGATCCTTCGGTCGCGGGGCTTCGAAGCGGTCGCTTCGACGGGCCCGCTTCATCATCCGCACAACTATAGCCAAGCCCGCGCGCGAGAGGGGAACGAGGCGAAGCGCGGGCGCCGCATCGAACGTCCCTTGCGATGCCGGCCCTGCCCTCGTCTCGCCCCTTCCCGGCGTGGATGCGCACGGTTCAGGGCGCCGATACCGCCTCGCGCGCGCCGAGACGGGCGCGGATGGGCTGCGCGCCTGCCTGCGGGACGGGCGGGACGGTAGACCAGGGCATGCGGGCACGGGGCCGGAGCATGAGGGGCGCGAGACCGGGGCAAGGGCCTGTCGCGCCGAGGCGCTAGCGCATGATCATCCAGGTGACGAAGACGGCCAGGAGGACGCAGCAGATGATGACGATGATCCGCTGCGCGATGGGCATGCGCAGGTCGTCGCCCGGCTCCATGCGCTGGCGGGCCTCCTCGATGCGCCGCTCGGCCTCCGCCTCGGCGTCCATCTCCTGCTTCTCCTTGCGCAGGCGCTCCAGCTCGGCGCGCTCCCGGGCCTCGGCCTCCGCCGCCTCGCGGGCGGCTTTCTCCTTGCGCAGCTGCTCGAGTTCCGCGCGCTCCTCGTCGCTGAGGGCGCCGTTGGGGGTATCGCTCATGGCCTCCCTCGCCTATTCGCTCTCGCGCTCCTTCTCCAAGGCGCGCTTCTTTTCCTTGGCCTCCCACTTGTCGAGGAGGCGCTCCTTCTCGGTCTTCTCCTCTTCGCGGGCGGCCTCCTTGGCCTCGGATCTGGCCTCTTCCTTCAAGGCGCCTTCGCGCTGGAGCTTCTCCTTCTCGCCCACGGGCAGGGGCTCGGGATCGTAGGTTGCCATGGGATCCTCCTCGGCGTCGGAATCGATGGTCGTGGTTCGAAGCTTTCTATACCCCTCTTGTCCGAGCGGGCGGGCCCATGGCGCGCCCTCCGCGCAAGTCGAAGCCCCCTCACCGCTCCCGTCGAAGGCCGGTGCCGTCGAAGGCCGGCACGAAGCTCTCGGAGACCGTGCCCTCCCGCTGCCACCAGACCCGCGTGAATCCCAGCTCGTACGCGTAGGCGATGACGGCCTCGTAGTCATCGGGGTCGATGGCGCCGGCGAGGGCACCGCCCGCAGCCAGGCAGGTGGCGTTCGGCGTGTACTGGTTCATGAGGGAGAGGTCCACGGCGTCGCCGGCGATGTCCCAGATGCGCTCGAGGACGCGAAGGGAATCGGACGTCTGGCCCGGCAGCAGGAGGTGGCGGACGATGATGCCCCGCATCATGTGGCCCGCCGCGTCCTGGGCGCGGCCGCCCTTGGCCGCCGTGACCTCGAGCATGGAGGCAAGCGCCGAGGCCGCCGCCTCCGGGTAGTCGCGGGCGCGGGAGAGCTCGGCCGCCAGGCCGGCGCTCGCGTACTTGAAGTCCGTGAGCCAGACGTCCACCTGGCGGGCCAGGGCGCCGACGAGCTCGGGCCGCTCGTAGCCCGAGGTGTTGCAGACGATGGGGATGGCGAGGCCCTGGGTTCGGGCTCTTCGGATGGCCGCCGCCACGTGGGGCGCGAAGTGCAGCGCCGTGACGAGGTTCACGTTGAGCGCGCCCTGGGATTGCAGATCGAGCATGGCGCGCGCGAGCTCGTCGGTGGAGATGGCGATGCCGGCGCCCTCATGGGAGACCTCGGCGTTCTGGCAGTAGACGCAGCGGAGCGGGCATCCGCTGAAGAAGATCGTGCCCGAGCCGGCATCGCGCTCGGGCGCGGGGATGCCGTCGTCCGCGGCCGTGCCGGAGATGGGCGGCTCCTCCCAGAGGTGGAGCGCGGCTCGGGCCGCGCGGAGGATCGACGTCTCGCCGCAGACGCCGCGCTCGCCAGCCGCGCGATCGGCGCCGCAGCGCCTGGGGCAGAGCTCGCAGCGCTCGTAGGCTGCGAAGGAGAGCAGGCCGCGTTTCCCTTGGGTTCCCATGCCCCCAGCATGCCATGTCTTCCAGCCGCGGGCCCCTTCGATATCCTGGCCGCGGCCGGCGACCCTCCTGTCCAGCGGGCGCGGCCGGAGCGACGAGGGTCGGGGAGTTCCCGGGGGAGCCGTCCTTGTCGGGGCCTTCGAGCGCCCCGCTGCCGTGCTCCGGGGCTCTCGCCGAGACGGGCTGCCACGGAGGGCCCTCTTTCGCACACGAAAACCGCCGAGGGCCTTCTTTCGCACACGAATGGCGCCACATACTGCTCTCTTTTATGCATCCGGCGCGGTGTCGAGTCGCGCCCTTCTGCGTTTCCGCAGGTAGGAACA
>CANRLS010000016.1 GCA_947631545.1 uncultured Atopobiaceae bacterium | reverse complement strand
ACGGTGGTGTGGGCGTTCGGGCGAAGGCTCGTGAGCGAGCTGCCGAGGTCGAATTCCGGGCTTCCGGTGTGATCGAGCTCCATACCGTCTTGAAAGGCACGAACCCAGTACTGGGATGTGAAATCGGTTGTTTCGCCCGTCTTGTTCGTGTATTCCAGCGTCACGAGCAGTGCCGGCTCGTCTTGGTAGTCTCTGACCACCTCGAACGATGTGAATGATGCCGTTGGCTTGGGAAGCGAGGTTCCGGTCTCTTCGGATGAGGTGGCCGTCGCAGAGCCGCCACTTGTGGCGGAGCCGCTGCCCTTCTCTGCGATCTTCCCTATGCCCTCGTTCCCCGCGTCTCTCATGCCCTCGAGGATCTGGTCTCCGAGGGAGGCGCCGAGTTCGTACCAAGCGCCGTACGCGCCGCTCGGCTCGTCGCCGAGGCTGTCCGCATAGTCGAATTCGACACCTTCGGGAATGGCACCCTCGGAGGAATCGCCGGAACTCGCGGCGGGAAGCCATACGAACACCGCGACCAGGCCCAAGGCTCCGGCGAGGCTGGCCCCGGCGATGACGAGGCGCCTTCGCGTCCGCTTGGCATGGTCGGGGCGCGAGGCGAGGAGGGCGGCGCGAACGTCCTCCGAGAACGCCGCCGCCGTCGGCTGGCGCTTGCCCGGCTCGAAGGCCGTGGCCCTCCGTATGACCTCGGCGAAGGACGCCGGCACCACGCTCGCATCGTCGATCAGTTCGTCGAATCTCGGATCATCGGGATACGCGCCCGTGAGCATGTGGCCGAGGAGCTTCCCCAGAGCGTAGATGTCGCTTCTGGAGTCCGTGGTCTTGAAGCCGAACTGCTCGGGCGCGGCGAAGCCCCAGGTGCCGAGGATCGTCGTGTCGTGGCGCTTCTGCCTTCCCGTGGCGGAGGTGTCCCCGATGATCCGCGCGATGCCCAGATCCACGAGGACGGCGCCGTCTGGAGAGACCACCACGTTGCCGGGCGTGATGTCCCTGTGGACGACGCCCGCATCGTGCAGGGCCTGGGCGGCCTCGGCCACATCGCGGCAGATGCCTGCGGCCCGCTCTGGCGGCAAGGCCCCCTCCCTGGCGACGAGCGCGTCCAGGCTCTCGCCCGGCACGAAGCTCGTCACCGCCACGATCTGGCCATCGGCCTCGTAGAGGTCGACGAGCTGCGGAAGGTGCTTCGATTGCGCCTGCCCCAACCGCTTCCACGCCTCGTAGCTCGTCAGCTCGGCCGCCATGGCCTTCCTGACGAAGGGCCCCGCATCGCCTCGCCAGACGACGTCGGTCACCTGCCCTTTGCCGGAAGCGAGCACATGATCGCTCCTGTAGGCGCCCCCGGCTCCGCCAACCGCATCGGCGCCGGCGCTCGGATCACGCCGCTTTCCCCAGAGGAAGGGCACCGCTAGCGAGCCGCCCTCGATCGTGCGGCGCCTACCTTGCAGAGGGTTTGGAAGCCCATCTCGTAGAGCTTCTCGTCGATGGCGAAGCGATCCTGGCCATGCTCGATGCCGAAGATGACGATCGCGTCCCTCGGGTCCTTGGCCCAGAGCCTCGAGTAGCCCGCGCGGGAAAGGAGCTGCTGCGTCTCCTCGAGATCCATAGGGTAGGCGAGCGCGAGCAGGATCACCCGATCCCTGTCGCATCCACGACTGCCGGAGAACACCTGGTAGCAATGGGTGCCGTTGAAACCGCAGCGATTCTTGACGTCGGTCACGGTCACGCCATGGCGCGAGAGCGCCTTGTTCAGGTACTCGGTGAATCGGAGGTCGAAGGGCGGCAGCTCTTCGAGGTAGGCGTCCACCGAAGCGGCGCGCTTCAGTCGCTCCAGGAGCTCATCGGTGCGGGGGGCCTCCTTGGCGCCATCGGACGCTGGGCCGCGCACGGCTTTCCGAGCCCTCGCGCTCGACGTGCCCTCGTCGGAAGACCCCATGGCGCCCCCTTTCCTTGAAATGGCGTTTCGCAGCAGCTAGAGTAGCAAAGTTGCGAAAGCGCCCATGTACCGTTCGCCTCGCCGTCGGGACCTCTGGGAAGAAGAAACGAGGAAACATGGATCCCATTCAGGCCATCGAGGAGAAGCAGCTCAAGGACGACGTGCCCCAGCTGCAGCCCGGCGACAACGTGCGCGTGCACTACCTCATCCGCGAGGGCGATCGCGAGCGCATCCAGGTCTTCCAGGGCGACGTCATCCGCATCGCCGGCCACGGCGCCCGCGCCACGTTCACCGTGCGCAAGGTGAGCTTCGGCGTCGGCGTGGAGAGGACGTTCCCGCTCCACAGCCCCAAGATCTCGAAGCTCGAGGTCGTCCGCCACGGCCAGGTGCGCCGCGCCAAGCTCTACTACCTGCGCGAGCGCTCCGGCAAGTCCGCGCGCATCCGCGAGCGCCGCTAGCGCGCGAGCAGCGCGTACCCATCGCTTCGCGAACGGGCCGCTTCCTGAGGGGGCGGCCCGTTCCCCGCGTCGTGGCAGCGGAAGGGGCGACCGTCCGCATTCCGCTCCCGGGCTCCAAGCGGTGCGAAGCCCAACAGGGTCGCGGGCGCGCAGGGAAGCGCTGGTATCATCGTTTCGCTGCAGCCGGGTTGGGGGGATGGTGCCCATGGAGTCGTTCCAGGCGGATCGGAGGATCGTCGAGGTCTTCCCGAGCCAGGCGCCATCGCGGCCCATCGTCTACCTCAACACGTTCCAGGGGATGGGCGAGCGCGTCCTGCGGGAGCTGCGGGCGAGAGACTGCCCGGACGTCACGCTCGTGGCCATAAGCGGGCTCGACTGGAACCACGATATGGCACCCTGGGCCATCCCGCCCATAAGCAGCGACGACACGCCCTGCACGGGCGGTGCCGACGGATTTCTCGAACTCCTCGCGGAAAGCATCATCCCCAAAACGGAGGCCTCGCTTCCCGCTGCGCCCATCTGGAGGGGCATCGCCGGCTATTCGCTCGCCGGGCTCTTCGCCGTCTACGCCACCTTCAAGACGGCGCTCTTCTCGCGCGTGGCCAGCATGTCGGGCTCGCTCTGGTTCCCGGGCTTCATGGCGTTCACGGACGAGCGCGAGCCCATGAGGCTGCCGGATCATCTCTACCTCTCGCTCGGCGAGGGGGAGTGCCGGAGCGAGAACCCGTACCTGGCCTGCGTCGAGGCGAACACGCTGAAGGTCCGCGACGACTTCGCCGCCAGGGGCGTCGATACGTGCTTCAGGCTCAACCCCGGAGACCACTACACCCAGCCCATCGAGCGCACGGCGGCCGGCATCCGATGGCTCGTGGAGAGGGGCTGAGCCATGCCCTCCGCCACCGTCTACGGGCTCTTCCGAGACGCCGTCGCCGAGCACGGCGCTGAGCCGGCCATCGTCGAGGACGGCCGCGCGCTCACGTTCGGCGAGCTCTCGGCCATGGTGGACGCCATCGCCGGGTCGTTTCCGCAAGGGACTGCCAGCGTCGGCATCGTCATGCGCCATCGGGCCGAGATGATCGCGGCCATCCTCGCCGTGCTCAAGGTCGGGGCGCGCTACGTGCCCGCCGAGCCGGACTTTCCCCAGGGGCGCATCCAGCACATGATGGCCGAGGCCGAGGTCGACTTCGTCATCACGGAGAGCGACGTGGCAGCGAGGCTCGAGGGCCTTCCGGTTCGCTCCATCGACGACGCCCTTCGCGGATCCGGGGAGCCGCGCGAGCTCGCCGACGAAGCGAGCGATCCAGATGCGCCCGCCTACGTGCTCTACACCTCGGGCACCACCGGAGCGCCCAAGGGCGTCTGCGTGGCCAACCGCAACGTCTGCCATTACGTCCGGGCGTTCGCGAACGAGTTCCGCCCGGGCTCAGGCGACGTGATGCTCCAGCACTCGGTCTGCTCCTTCGACATCTTCGTCGAGGAGGTCTTCGGGAGCCTTCTCAACGGCGCGGCCCTCGCCATTCCCGCAGAGGAGACGAGGGCGGACCTTCCGGCGCTCATGGACTTCATCGACCGCCATCGCGTGACCATCGTGAGCGGCTTCCCGTACCTTCTGGCCGACATGAACGAGCTTCCAGCGATTCCGCCATCGATCCGGCTCCTCATCAGCGGCGGCGATGTGCTGCGGGCGTCCTACGTCGACCGGCTCCTCTCGCAGGCGACGCTCTACAACACCTACGGGCCCTCCGAGACGACGGTCTGCGCCACCTACTACCGCTGCAACGACGGGGAGGTCCTTCCCGACGGCACCTATCCCATCGGAAGGCCCGTCCTGGGAGCGCGCATACGCGTCCTCGATGATGCCGGAGGCGACGCCGCGCCCGGCGAGGTGGGGGAGATCTGCATCCTCGGCGGCGGCGTCTCGCTCGGCTACATCGGCGACCACCCGGATGAGAGCCTGGCCTTCCAGCGGCTGCCCGATGGCGAGACGATGTACCGGAGCGGGGACTTCGGCTACCTCCTTCCCGATGGGAACCTCGCGTTCCTTCACCGCAGGGACGGCCAGATCATGATCTTGGGAAGGCGCGTCGAGGTGGGGGAGGTGGAGTTCAGGATCCTGCAGTGCAAGGGCGTGCGGCAGGCCTTCGTCCATGCGGCCAAGGACGACGGCGGGCTGCCGTACATGGTCGCGTACGTGGTGCCGGACGATCTGATCGACGAGGCGGGGATGAGGCGCGAGCTCGCCCTGCACCTCGCCGATTTCATGATCCCCGAGTTCTTCGTCCAGGTTCCCCGGATTCCCCTGAACGAGAATGGCAAGCCCGATATCGCTCGGCTCCCAGCGGTCGCGAAGGCGGTGTCGCGCTGATGGGGATCCATATCCGCAGGGTCGGCATCGAGGAGATCGACCTCCTCATGGCGTGGCGGATGGAGGTCCTCCGCGAGGTGTTCTCCATAGCGCCCGAGCGCTCGCTTGCCGGGCTCGAGGCCGCCAACCGCCGCTATTACGAGGAGGAGCTGCCCTCCGAGGGGCATATCGCCTGCCTGGCCTCGGCGAATGGCGAGGACGTGGGCTGCGGGGGCATCTGCCTCACGCGTGAGCTGCCCTCGCCCGACAACCCCACGGGGGCCTGCGCCTACCTCATGAACGTCTACGTGCGCCCCTCCAAGAGGGGCCGCGGCGCGGGGTCGGCGATCGTGAGGTGGCTCGTGGGCGAGGCGAAGGCGCGGAAGATCCCCAAGATCTACCTCGAGACCACGCCCAAGGGCCGCGGGGTCTATGGCGCCGTGGGCTTCACCGACATGCCCGACATGATGCGGATCCCCCTCGGCGGCGATCGCGTCTGAGGGCGACGCCGATGGCTCAGAACATGACGAGCGCCAAGGACGTGGCACATGCCCTCAAGGTCGCAGGGGGTGACGAGCTCGCAGCGCTGATCGCGCGATGGGAAGACGATCCCCGAGCGCAGGTGAGGCATGCGGTCGAGGGCGCGCGGAGGCGCCTCGAGCGCGACGGGAGGGAGCGCGCGAGGGTCGATTCGCTCTACGCGCGCGCCCGCGAGCTCGGCGGCCCGGGACTCGTCCTCGGCGTGGACGAAGTGGGGCGCGGCTCGATCGCCGGGCCCCTCACGGTCGCGGCCGTCGCCCTGCCGCCAGAGCCCCGGCTCTTGGGCCTCGACGACTCCAAGCGGCTCTCTCGGAAGAGGCGCGAGGAGCTGGACGAGCGGATTCGAGCCATCGCCCTCGCCATCGGGATCTTCCACGTGCCGCCGCAAGCGATCGATCGCCTCGGCATGGCCCGGGCCATCCGCCTGGCGATGGCCGGCGCCGTGAGACGGGCCTCCCTCGCCGCGGGCCGGGAAGCCGATGCCGTTCTCATCGACGGGCGGCCCGTGGGCATCCATCCGAGCGAGACGTGCGTCGTCAAGGGCGACGCGACGGTCGCTCCCATCGCGGCCGCCTCCATCGTCGCCAAGGTTCGTCGCGACGCGATCCTCGTCAGGGCGGACGGCGTCTGGCCGGGCTACGCCTTCGCCGCCTCCAAGGGCTACGCCTCGGCAGCGCATATCGCCGCCATCCGCGAGCGGGGCCTCACGCCCTACCATCGCCGCACGTTCTGCACCCGCCTCGTCGACGAACCCGGCCAGGAGCGCCTCTTCTGAGGCGATGCCGGATCACTCGGCCTCGGGCACCTCGCCCGCGACATCCATCCCGCCATCGGCATCGAGGGCACGGATCGATGCGGGGATGAGGGCCCAGATGCCGCAGACCATGCAGATGCCGCCGCAGAGGACGAGGAGCGCGGGGACGCCGATGACATCCCCGAGGGGGCCGAAGATCGCGATGCCGACGGGCGCGCCGATGCCCGAGACGGCGGTGATGAGGCCCATGGCGCGCCCGAGCCGCTCGCCGGCGACCTGCCTCTGGACGAGGGTCATGAGCGGTCCGTTGAACCCGGCTTCGAAGGCGCCGCAGAGGCAGTTCAGCACGAGGAAGGCGAAGAACCAGTCGGGCGGCAGGAACCCGCAGAGGAGGCAGGTGAGCCCCACCATGAAGTAGGAGATGGAGACCACGCGCGCGAGCCCGCGCTTCACGTTCCACGCGATGAGGACGAGCGACCCGGCGACGAGCCCGCCGCCGTAGGTCGCCTCCACGATGGAGGCCATGTAGCCGTCGCCATGGAAATGCTCGAGGGTCATGAGCGGGAAGGTCGCCCCCACCGCCGCCCCGGCCGACCAGCAGACGAGCATGAGGAGGAGCAGGTAGAGGAGTCCGCGGTTGCCGGCGATGGCCCTCCAGCCCACCTTGAGGTCGTCGATGACGCGCCTCTTCGCCGCCGCATCGTCCCGTACGGTCGGCACGCGCGCCGCCAGCAGCCCGAGGATGGCGCCGACGGCGCCTATGGCGTCCAGGAAGAGCGCCCACGGGAGCCCGAAGGTCTGGTAGACGAAGATCCCGAAGGCGGGCGAGGCCATGGACGCCACCGAGACCGCGAGCTGATCCAGCATGTTGAAGCGCAGGAGCTGCCTCTCTGGGACGAGCATGGGCACGAGCGCAAGGAAGGCTGGCGAGTGGAACGCCTGGCCGACGCTTCGGGCCGCGGCGAAGGCGACGATGATGGGCAGCGGTTGCTCGGATCCGAGCATCGCGATGCCGAGCGCGAGCGAGAGGAGCCCGATGGAGGCGTCCGCCGCGATCATGATCGCCTTGCGGTTCAGCCGATCGGCGACGATGCCCCCGAAGGGCGAGAGCAGCCCGGTCGGCAGCATGGAGGAGATCATCATCACCGAGAGCCAGAGCGCGGACCCCGTGCTCTCGGTCACGTACCAGACGAGGGCGTAGCCCGCCGCGCTGCTCGAGACGATCGAGAAGGCCTGGCCGCTCCAGATGGCGCCGACCACCGCCACCCAGTGGCGGGAGAGCGGTTGCCCGCTCGAGCTGAGGCGCGCTTCGCTTTGGATCCCCTCCGTCATGCCCCCAGTCTCCCAGAATCGCGACCGAGAGGGGCGCGACGAAGCGGAGCGCCCTGATCGGAACGGGCGCCGAGGGGATCGCTTCCCGCGGCGCCCGTGGGCTTCGATCCGAAATCGCCGCTACTTCATGGATCCGAGGATGCCCCGGAGGATGGAGCCGGCGTTTCTGCTCACCATGTTGATGCCCTGGCGCATGAGCTGGCTCTTGAGCTTCTCGGCCTCGCGCTCGCGGGCGCGCTCCCTGCGCTCCGCCTTCCTCTCGGCCTCGCGGGCCGCCTTCGCCTCGGCCTTGGCCCTCTCCTTCTCGAGCGCCGCCCTCTCCTTCTCGAGTTCGGCGCGCTCCTTCTCGAGCTCCGCCGCCTCCGCCTCCCTCGCGGCCTGCTCCTGGAGCCTCTCGAAGGCGCTCTCGGGGTCCACGGCGGTGCCGTACTTGCCCATGAGGCCTTGCTGGCCCTCCCTCACCGTGGCCCGCACGTCGGCAGGCGCCGCGGCCATGAGGCACTGGGGCGGGAGGATCTTCGCGTTCTCCACCACCATCGGCCGCCCGTCATCGTCGAGGAACGAGACGAGCGCCTCGCCGGTGCCGAGGTTCAGGATGGCCTCCCGGGAGTCGAACGCGGGATTCTCGCGGAAGGACTGCGCCGCTGCCTTCACCGCCTTCTGCTCGGCGGGCGTGTAGGCCCTGAGGCCGTGCTGGATGCGGTTCTGGAGCTGGGAGAGCACGTCGTCGGGGATGTCCTGCGGCGACTGCGTGATGAAGTAGACGCCCACGCCCTTGGAGCGGATGAGGCGCACCACCTGGATGACCTTGTCCGTGAGCTCCTTGGGCATGCCGTCGAAGAGCAGGTGCGCCTCGTCGAAGAAGAAGACGAACTTCGGCTTCTCAAGGTCTCCCACCTCGGGCATGGTCTCGAAGAGGTCGGAGAGCATCCAGAGGAGGAACATCGCGTAGGTGGTGGGCTTGTTCACGAGCTGGGTGGCGTCGAGGACGTTCACATAGCCCTGCCCGTCGGCATCGGTGGCGAACCAGTCGCCGAGGTCGAGGTCGGGCTCGCCGAAGAGCTTATCGGCGCCCGTCTCCTCGAGCTTCACGAGCTGGCGCATGATCGTGGAGACGGACTGCGTGGTGATGTGGCCGTAGGTCATCTCGAAGTCCCTCACGTGCCGGGAGAGGTAGTTCAGAAGCGCGCGAAGGTCCTTGAGGTCGATGAGCAGGAGCTGCTGGTCGTCGGCGATGCGGAAGGCCACCGAGAGCACGCCCTGCTGCACGTCGGAGAGCCCCAGCATGCGTCCGAGCAGGTCGGGGCCCAGGTCGGAGACGGTGATGCGGATGGGGACGCCGCCCGCGCCGTCGAGGCTCCAGTAGCGCGTGGGGCAGCCCCGGTAGCTCCATCCCTCGATGCCGAATCTCTCGATGCGCTTCCGCATGCCCTCGCTGTCCTCGCCGGGGGCGGCGATGCCGGTGACGTCGCCCTTGACGTCGGCCATGAAGACGGGGACGCCCGCCTGGGAGAGGCCCTCGGCCATGAGCTTCAGCGTGACGGTCTTGCCGGTGCCGGTGGCGCCGGCGATGAGGCCGTGGCGGTTCGCCTCCTTGAGCAGCAGGTAGCAGGGGGTATCGCCCTGGGCCATCCAGATCTTGTCGCCTTGGAGCATGCGCGCCCAATCGTCGGTGGGACGGATCGATCCCCAGCCTATCACGCGCCCTCGCCGGCCCCCTGCGTTTCAACGGGATGTGGAGCGCGATGGACTTCGAACGCATGGTGAAAGGATGGAGGCGCCCTCGCGCGCCCTCGGCCGCGGGGGACGCGCTGCACGGCCTTTCGGGCGGTGCGACCTCGCATTCGCTGCCGGAGGCGGAAGGGCCGGAAGGGCCGTGGTGGGCGCGACGGGTGGCGGCGGTCGGAACCTGGTGAGGGCCATCTGGAACGCTCTTCCCCCACGTGGCGATCGAAAGGGAGGAACACCATGGCACAGGCACAGATGGCACTGCAGGCGTCGACCGCTCCTGGCGATGCCGACGCGCCGGCCCCCGTCGCGGCCGAGATCTACGGATCGGGCGGAGACCTCGGCAAGGGCGAGGCCAAGGCGCCGAGCGCGAAGGCGGCGCCGAGCCGGAAGCCCAAGGCGGCGAAGGGCAAGCGCACGTCGAAGGCGAAGGCGTCGAAGCCCGTATCCGACGATGACGGCCCGAAGGACCCGCCCGACGGCGATCCGGCCCCGTCGTCGAGCGCCCCCGTCGTCTCGTTCGACGACTTCGAGGAGGTCAAGGACGACAGGACGGCCGACGAGAGGCTCTGGTGGAGGGATTACGAGGAGCCCGATAAGCCCATCGGCGAGTTCACCGCGCGCGAGGTCGGCATCCAGGGCGAGGCGCTGGCCTGCCGCTACCTCTCGAAGCGCGGACTCCAGATCCTCGACCAGAACTGGCGCTGCCGAGACGGCGAGGTCGACATCATCGCCCGGGAAGAGGACGGAGAGGTCGCGCTCATCGAGGTGAAGACGCGCCTCAACCTCGACGGCGATCCCGCCTCCATGCCGGAGCTCGCCGTCGATGGCAAGAAGCAGCGCCGCTACCGCAGGCTCGCGCTCGTCTACCTCATGCTCCACAGCGAGGTGCAGCGCCTGCGCTTCGACGTGATCGCCATCAACATCCAGGGCGACCACGCGGCGAGGCTCCGCCATCTCGTCGGCACCTTCACCTGGGACAGCTGATGGCGGGCGAGGAGAGGCATCGCTCGGGCGGGCGCTACGTGGTGCATGGCGCCACGCTCGCGGGCATCGAGGCCATACCGGTCGATGTCGAGGTGGACACCTCGCCGGGCCTGCCGGGGTTCTCGATCGTCGGGATGCCCGACACGCAGATCCTCGAGGCGCGCTCGAGGGTCGCCTGCGCCCTTCGGGCGTGCGGCTTCAAGATGCCGCGCATGAGCGTCACCGTGAACCTGAGGCCGGGAGACCTGCGCAAGACGGGGACGGGCTTCGACCTTCCCATCGCGATGGGGATCCTCGCCGCCGACGGCCAGATTCCGGTGAAGGACCTCTCGGAGTGCCTCGTCTTCGGCGAGCTCGGCCTCGACGGGACGGTGCTCGGCGTGAGGGGCGAGATGGCCTACGGGCTCCTCGCCAAGGAGCTCGGGCTCTCCATCGTGGGCGCCGCATCGGCGAAGATCGCGCGGACGGTCGAGTGCCGCTTCGCCACGATCGCGAGCCTCGACGAGGTCAGGTCGCCCATCGCCCGGCTCTTCGACAGGGACAGGAGCGCTCGGGCGGAGGGCTCGAAGACCGCCGCGAAGACGCCTTCCAGAGCCGCTGCCCTCGATTTCGCCGACGTCATCGACCAGGAGCAGGCGAAGCGCGCGTTCGTCATCGCGGCGGCCGGCGGCCATGGCCTCCTCATGACGGGGCCGCCCGGCGCCGGCAAGACGATGCTCGCGCGACGGCTCCCGACGATCCTTCCGCCCCTCACGGGCTCGAAGCTCCTGCAGGCCGCGCTCGTGCACTCGGTGGCGGGGGAGCCCGTCGACTCTATCCTTCGCGGCGAGCGGCCCTTCCGAGCGCCCCATCACAGCATCTCCCTCGTCGGCCTCGTGGGCGGCGGACGGCCCGTCACGCCAGGCGAGATATCGCTCGCCCATGAGGGGGTGCTCTTCCTCGACGAGCTTCCGGAGTTCGCGTCGAGCGCGCTCCAGGCGCTCAGGCAGCCCATCGAGGAGGGCGCGGTGCGCATCGTGAGGGCGGAGGGGACCTTCGAGTTCCCCACGAGCTTCCAGCTCGTCGCGGCGGCGAATCCCTGCCCCTGCGGCCATCTCGGAGATCCGGGCCACACCTGCAAGTGCACGCCGGAGCGGATCGCGCGCTATCAGAGCAAGGTCGGGGGCCCGCTCATGGACAGGATCGACCTCACCATCGACGTGGCGAGGCCCGGCTCCGAGGCCATCGTGCGCGGCAAGGAGGGCCTCGCGACGGCCGACATGAAGCGCCAGGTGGAAGACGCACGGGCCTTCCGCAGGGAGCGCATCGCCCGGAGGGCCGGTGCCGAAAGGGGCGCAGGGCCGCTCGCTCCCTTCGACTTCGATGGGAGGGCCCTCGGCTACCTGGAGCGGCTCGCGCGCAGGCTCTGCCTCGGCGGCCGATCGGTTCTGCGGATCGCATCCATAGCCCGGACGATCGCGGACCTCGGCGGCCATGAGCGGGTGGACGATGGCGACGTGGCCGAGGCCTCCGCCTACCGTTCCCGGAACAACGAAGGAGGCGGCGATGCCTGGACGGTCTGACCACCGCGTGCCCGACGCACCCCGAAGGAGCGCGCCCGAGGACGGTTGGGTGCTGGAGCCCGAGGACGAGCTCTGGCCGGCCCTCGTGCCCGCCGAACCCGGCATCGCGGAGCGCATCTACGGGGTCGGCGACCCGGAGGTGCTCTCGGAGCCCTGCGTCTCGGTCGTGGGCGCGAGGCGGGGCACGCCCTACGGCATCGCCGTGGCCAAGCTCGCCGGCAGGGTGGCGGCGGAGTGCGGGCTGGCGCTGGTGTCGGGCGGCGCCCTCGGCTGCGACTCGGCCGCCGCACGGGCGGCCATCGAGGCCGGCGGGCGCGTGGTCGTCGTCGGCGGCTCCGGAGCGGACACGGTCTATCCCAAGCGCTCGAGGGACATCTTCGAGGTCGCCCGAACGGACGGCTGCGTGGTCTCGCTCTGCCCCTGGGGGACGCCTCCCGTCGGCTGGGCGTTCCGTAAGAGGAACCCGCTCATCGCCGCCCTCTCGAACGTGCTCCTCGTCTGCGAGGCCGCGATGCCGTCGGGCACGTTCTCCACGGCCCAGGCGGCAGAGGAGCTCGGGCGGCGCGTCTACGCCGCGCCCGGATCGATCTTCTCGCCCTACGCGCGGGGCACGAACTGGCTCCTCGAGCAGGGCGCGGCGATCATCGTCGACGACGTCTCCCTCGAGATGGCCCTCACCTGCGACTACGATGTGGCGCGGCTCGCCGAGCAGAGGCTGCCCGAGGAGGAGCGCCGAGCCCGCGGCCGGCTCATGGAGGCCCTCATCGCCGAGCCGCTTAGAGCCGACGAGGCGGCCAAGCGGCTGGGCGTCGACGTGGTGACGCTCCTCCAGACCCTCGGCGACTACGAGGCGGAGGGGCTGGTGGTGCGACTCCAGGATGGGTGCTACGCTCCGAGCGAACGGGCGCTCATTGGCGATTGGCCGAATGAGGGCTAGCTCGACTCGGACCCGGCGGGGCGCTCACGTGCGGGAGGGCGGGGATGGCGCAGGCGACGGTCATAGGCGCAGGGCTGGCCGGCTCGGAGTGCGCACTCCAGCTGGCCCGGCGCGGCATCGCCGTCGACCTCGTCGAGGAGAGGCCCCTCGTCAAAACCGGCGCCCACAAGGGCGCCGGCTTCGCGGAGCTCGTCTGCTCGAACTCCTTCAAGTCGCTTCGCCCCCAGAGCGCGGCAGGGCTCTTGAAGACCGAGCTCGCGCTCTTGGATTCGGCCCTCATAGAGATCGCCTTCGAAGCGCGCATCGAGGCCGGCGGCGCCCTCGCCGTCGATCGCGATCGGTTCTCGTCGCTCGTGACGGAGCGCATCGAATCCGATTCGCGCATACGGGTCGTGCGGAAGGAGGCGGAGGCCATCCCGGACGGCCCCTGCGTCATCGCGACGGGGCCCCTGACGTCGCCCGCGCTCGCCCGCGCCCTCGCCCGCCGCCTCGGCTCGGATTCCCTCGCCTTCTTCGATGCCGCGGCCCCCATCGTCGACGCCTCGACCATCGACCGCTCCGTGGCGTTCGCCCAGGATCGCTACGGGGAGGGGGGCGCCTATCTCAACTGCCCCATGGAGAGGGACGGCTACGAGGCGTTCATCGATGCGCTCCTCTCCGCCGACCGCGTCCTGCTCCGGGACTTCGAGACGAAGGACCTCTTCAGCGCCTGCCAGCCCGTGGAGGAGGTGGCGAGGGCCGGAAGGGATGCGCCGCGCTTCGGGGCGATGAAGCCCGTGGGGCTCACGGATCCCCGTACGGGCAGGCGGCCCTGGGCCGTCGTGCAGCTGCGCCCCGAGAACGCGCAGGGGAGCGCCTACAACCTCGTGGGCTTCCAGACGAACCTCACCTTCGAGGCCCAGCGTCGCGTCTTCCGCATGATCCCGGGCCTCGAGGGGGCGGAGTTCTTCCGCTACGGCGTCATGCACCGGAACACCTTCGTCGACGCGCCGCGCGCGCTGGACGCCACGTTTCGCATCCCCGGCAGCGAGACCTGGCTCGCCGGGCAGGTCACGGGCACCGAGGGCTATACGGAGGCCATCGCGTCGGGCCTCCTCGCCGCCCTGAACCTCTGGAGCCATCTGGAGGGCGAGGGCCCCGTCGCCCTGCCCCGAACGAGCGCCTTCGGATCCCTCGTGGCCTGGGCGACGGATCCCCAGACCATCGAGTACCAGCCCCAGCACGTGAACTACGGTCTCATGCCGCCTCTCGAGCCGCCCGTTCGGAACAAGCGCCAGCGCTATGAGGCCTACGCCGCGCGCGCGAGGCGCGACCTCTCGGATTGGAAGGCCTCCCGCGCCGACCTCTTCCGAGTGGAAGGGGACCGATGAGCGCTCACGGCGCGAAGGCCCGGGAGCGAGGCGCCGGCGACGGGGCCGACGCCTCCCGTGCCCGCGCGCTCGCCGCCGAGTACCTCGCGTATCTCTCGGAGGTAAGGGGGCTCTCCCCCCACACGGTGAGGGCCTACGGGAGCGACATCGACGCCTACCTTCGCTGGTGCGAGCGAAAGGGGGTCTTCGCCCTCGCCGCGACCGCGCCCGACATCCGGGCGTGGCTGGGGGAGCTCAGACGCGCCCGCTACGCGCCAAGGACCATGAACCGCAAGCTCTCGGCCGTCCGCGGCCTCTACGGATGGCTCGCGGAGCGGGGCCAAGCGAGCCAGGCGGCGGTGGCGTCCCAGCATGGCCCGAAGACGGGCCGGCACCTGCCGAAGGTGATGGGCGACGCCGACGTGGGACGGCTCCTCGAGGCCGCGGCGGGCGAGGAGGGGGAGTGGGCCGTCTTCGACCGCGCCCTCGTCGAGCTCCTCTACGCCACGGGCGCCCGCATCCAGGAGGCGTCGAACCTCGATCTGGATGACATCGACCTCGTCCACGGGCGGGCCACGCTCTTCGGCAAGGGCTCGAAGGAGCGGATCGTGCCCGTCTACCGGAAGGCGACGGAGGCGCTCCGGGCCTATCTCGAGGGGGTGCGCCCGGCGAGGGCCGCGCGCTCGACGGGTGCCGGCGAGGGCGCGCTCTTCCTCTCCACGCGCGGGAACCGCATGAGCGCGGCGGCGCTCAGAAAGCGCGTCAAGGGGCTCGTCGCGCTGGCCGGGCTTCCCCAGAGCGTCTCGCCGCATACGCTTCGCCATACCTTCGCCACGGAACTCCTGAACGGCGACGCCGACCTCAGGAGCGTCCAGGAGCTCCTCGGCCATGCGAGCCTCTCCACGACCCAGATCTACACGAACCTCTCCGTCGAGCGCCTGCGCGACGTCATGGACCGGGCCCACCCGAGGGGGACGGACGGGGACTCCTGATCCCAAACCCTCGCTGGCGGGCTATACTGTGCACTTTGCGCGGGAGGAACCCGCGCGAGCGACTACGCACGCCCATGGACTCGCGAGCCATGGTGCCCGAAGGGGCCGGATGCCCCCGACGGTGGCGACCGGGGTTGAGATGGGCGGAGGACCAACCAAACGGGAGGAACCATGCCAGCCAAAGTCACCATCAAGACGCTTCTCGACGCCGGATGCCACTACGGCCACCAGACCCGCCGCTGGAACCCCAAGATGAAGCCGTACATCTTCGGCGAGCGCAACGGCATCTACATCCTCGACCTCAAGCAGACGATCGTCGACGCCGACAAGGCGTACACCTTCCTCAAGACGATCGCGTCCCACGGCGGGACCGTGCTCTTCGTCGGCACGAAGAAGCAGGCCCAGGAGCAGGTGAAGGCCGAAGCCGAGCGCTGCGGCATGCCCTACATCAACAACCGCTGGCTCGGCGGCATGCTCACGAACTTCGTGACGATGCGCTCCCGCATCAACCGCATGGAGGAGCTCGAGGGCATGGTGGAGAGCGGCGTCATGGAGACGCTCCCCAAGAAGGAGCAGGCGAAGCTCTCGAAGGAGCACGAGAAGCTCGAGCGCAACCTCGGCGGCGTCCGCGAGCTCAGGAACCTCCCGCAGGCCATCTTCGTGGTGGACACCAAGCGCGAGGAGATCGCCATCAAGGAGGCGAACCGCCTGCACATCCCGGTGGTGGCCCTCATCGACACCAACTCCGATCCCGACGAGGTGGAGTACGGCATCCCGGCGAACGACGACGCCATCCGCTCCGTCGCCCTCATGTGCGAGCTGATGGCCGACGCGATCCTCGCGGGCGAGGGCGAGGAGCAGATCAGCGAGGCCGAGATGATCGCCGGCGAGACGACGCCCGCGGTCGAGACGGATCCCGCCGCCCAGGAGCTCCAGGTCTCGGACGAGGATCCCGTGCGCAAGCAGGCCATCACGCTGGCCGAGCTTATGGCTGAGGGCAAGGAGGACGAGGCCGAGGTGGCCGAGGAGGGCGCCGAGAGCCTCGAGACCGCCACGGAGGAGCCCCAGGCCGCACCCGCTCCCGCCACGGACGCCGGGACGGCGGCCGAATAGCCCGCTTCCCCGGAATCGAACCGAAGAGTATAGACACCGCTACGCTCCCGAGAGGAAGGATGCGCTATGGCACAGGTGACCGCCGCCATGGTCAAGCAGCTCCGCGAGATGACCGACGCCCCGATGATGGAGTGCAAGAAGGCCCTCGAGGCCGCCGATGGCGACATCGACAAGGCCGTGGACGAGCTCCGCAAGATGGGCACCATCAAGGCCGCCAAGAAGGCCGGCCGCGCCACCAACGAGGGCACCATCGCCGCATGGCTCTCCGACGACACCCGCGAGGGCGCCCTCGTGGAGATCTCCTGCGAGACCGACTTCGTCGGCACCAATCCGAAGTTCACGGCCTTCGCCGCCGGGGTCGCCCGCGTCGTCGCCGAGAGCGACCCCGCCTCCGTCGACGACCTGCTGGCTCAGCGCGCCATGGGCGACGGAACCGTCCAGGACGCCCTCACCGAGATGATCCACACCATGGGCGAGAACATGAAGATCGCGCGCTTCTGCCGCGTGAAGGCCGAGCACGGCGCGCTCTCGAGCTACGTGCACGGCGGCAAGCTCGGCGTCATCTGCGAGTTCTCGTTCGAGAAGCCCGAGACCGCCGACGCGGAGGAGTTCAAGACCTTCGCCCATGACGTGGCCATGCAGGTGGCCGCCGCGAACCCCGTGGCCGCCCGCCGCATCGACGTGCCCGACGAGACCATCGAGCACGAGAAGTCGATCTATATGGCCCAGGCGGCCGAATCCGGCAAGCCGGAGGCCATCCAGCAGAAGATGGCCGAGGGCCGTCTGAAGAAGTTCTTCAAGGAGAACGTCCTCACCGAGCAGGAGTTCATCAAGGACGCCAACATCACCATCTCGACCCTCGCCCAGACGGCCTCCAAGGCGGTGGACGACGCGATCGAGGTCGTGGCCTTCGAGCGCTTCGACTTCGGCGCGTAGGAGCGACACAGCCACTGGCGCGGTCCGAGCACGCTTCTGGAAGCGGGTGCCCTTTCCGGGCACCCGCTTTCTGTAGAATCGACGAGGTTCGGGTGAAACGGGTTCGCTGCCGTCGAGGAGGGTGCGTGAGCGGTTCCGACTACATCTACAGGCGCGTGCTCCTCAAGCTCTCGGGCGAGGCCCTCATGGGCTCAGCCGGCTATGGCATCGATCCCTGCGTGATCGAGCGGCTCGTGGAGGAGATCCGTCCCGTCCACGACGACGGCATCCAGGTGGGGATCGTCGTCGGCGGCGGCAACATCTTCCGCGGCATGGCCGGGGCGGCGAGCGGCATGGATCGCGCGCAGGCCGACTACATGGGCATGCTCGCAACGGTCATGAACGCCCTCGCGCTGCAGGACGCCTTCGAGCGCGCCGGCATCTACTGCCGCGTGATGAGCGCGATCGAGATGCACGAGGTCTGCGAGACCTACATCCGGCGTCGGGCGATCCGCCACATGGAGAAGGGCCGCATCGTCATCTTCGCCGCCGGCTCGGGAAATCCCTACTTCACCACCGACACCGCTGCGGCGCTCCGCGCCCTCGAGATCGATGCCGACTGCCTCATGAAGGCCACCAAGGTGGATGGCATCTACGACAAGGATCCGGCCACGAACCCCGATGCGGTGCGATTCGACACGATCACCTACCTCGATGTCCTCTCCAAGGACCTCAAGGTGATGGATGCGGCGGCCACGGCCCTCTGCCACGACAACGCCCTGCCCATCCTCGTCTTCGACATCGAGGGGGAAGACGTCTTCAAGAAGGCGCTCACGGGAGAGCCCGTGGGCACGACGGTCATAGGGGAGGAGCGCGCCTGATGCCCGACATCATGGAAGAGACCAAGGAGCGTATGGAGAAGTGCCTCACGGCGCTTCAGAACAACTTCGCCCGCGTGAGGACCGGCCGCGCCAATCCGCACGTGCTGGACAGCATCATGGTCGACTACTACGGCGTTCCCACGCCCATCACGCAGCTCGCGGGCGTCCGCGTCCCCGAGGCGACGCTGCTCCTCGTCGAGCCCTGGGACAAGGGCTCGCTGAACGCCATCGAGAAGGCGATCCGCGCCTCCGACCTCGGCATCAACCCCTCCAACGACGGCACGAGCATCCGCCTGCCGTTCCCCTCGCCCACGGAGGAGCGGCGCCGTGAGCTCGCCAAGGAATGCCGAGAGCTCGGCGAGGAGGCCCGCGTGGCCATCCGCAACGTCCGCCGCGACGCGAACGCGAAGATCGAGCGGGACGACGAGCTCTCCGAGGACGAGGTCCGCCGCGAGCAGAACAACGTCCAGCGCATGACCGACGAGTACGTGAAGAAGGTCGAAGAGGCCGTGAAGGCCAAAGAGCACGAGGTCATGGAGATCTAGCCTTGGTTGACGGGGGGAAGCTTCGCGAATTCTTCAGCGAGGCGCCGGACGACATAGCCCTCGATGACGTGGACCTGGCGCGCCTGCCCGCCCATCTGAGCATCATCATGGACGGCAACGGTCGCTGGGCCGCCAGAAGGGGGCTCGACAGGTCCCAGGGCCATGCGGCCGGGGTCGATTCCCTGCGCGAGACGATCACCGCCTGCGTGCGGCTGGGGATTCCCGTGCTCAGCGCCTACGCCTTCTCGACGGAGAACTGGAAGCGCCCCGAGCGCGAGGTGAATCTGCTCATGGACCTCTTCGCGAGGACGCTCGTGGCAGAGCTCCCGCTCTTCCACCAGGAGCGGGTGCGGCTCGAGCTCTGGGGCGACCTCGGCGCCCTTCCCGCCAAGACCCATGCGACCTTCATGCGCGGACTCGAGGAGACGGCCGGCTACGACACGATGGTCCTGGCGCTCGCCGTGAACTACGGCTCCCGCGCGGAGCTCGCCAGGGCGGCTCGGCTCATCGCCCGCGACGTGGCGCTCGGGAGGCTCGACCCGAAGACCGTCGACGAGGCGGCCGTGGCAGAGAGGCTCTACACGGCCGACGTCCCCGACCCCGAGCTCCTCATCCGCACGTCCGGGGAGCTCAGGCTCTCGAACTACCTCCTCTGGCAGATCGCCTACGCCGAGCTCTATGTGACGGACACGCTCTGGCCCGATTTCGACCGCTGGGAGCTCCTTCGCGCCATCAGGGCCTTCCAGGGCCGCGAGCGGCGCTTCGGGGGCGTTGCCGGTGCCTGATGGCGACTACAACGTGATGTCGGCGGGACAGGTCGGGGAAAGCCCTCGCGATCGTCGCGAGGAGCATCGCGAGAACCGCGACGCCAAGCGGGCCATGGGCGCCCTCGCCGGGCAGAGGGCCAGGGGCGCGGCCGAGAGGACGCTCACCCGCACGCTCTCGGGCGCCATCTACGCCATCGCGATGTTCGTGCTCATATTCCTCGGGCCCTTGGCGACGACGGCGCTCACCGCGGCCATCGCCTGGCTCTGCTGCTCGGAGTTCTTCCGGATGGCGAGGCTCTACGGGCGCGCGCCCTTCGACTTCCTCGGCCTCGCCGGGGCCATCGCCTTCCCCGTCGCCGCCTACCTCGGGGACGGCCTCGACTTCTGGGTGCTCTACGCGCTCCTCATCGCGAGCGGCGTCTGGTTCATCTTCACGCCGAGGGCCTCCATCGTCGACGTGGCCATCACGATCTTCGCGCCCATCTACACGGGCTGGCTCATCTCGTCGCTCGTGCTCATCCGGCTCATGGACGCGGGCCCCGTGGGCGCCCTCATGACGCTCGGCGTGCTGGGGTCGGTCTGGGCCAACGACGCCGTGGCCTACTTCTGCGGAAGGACGTTCGGCCGCTCGAAGATGAGCCCCCGAATCAGTCCCAACAAGACGTGGGAGGGCTTCTTCGGAGGGCTCGTGGGAGGCTTCATCCTCTGGCTCGTGATGTACCTCATCGCCCTGCCGGGCGTCACCATCCCCATCGTCGTCATCGGCACCATCGCGACGGGCCTGGCGAGCGTCGTGGGCGACCTCTTCGAGTCGCGCATCAAGCGCGCGGCCGGCGTGAAGGACTCCGGGGACTTCCTTCCGGGGCACGGCGGCCTCCTCGACAGGACCGATTCGCAGCTCTTCGGCTGCATGACCGGCTACCTCGTGCTCCACCTGGGCGGGATCCTCTGATGGGGGAACGGGGGCCGGGCGGCCTCGCTCGACGGAACGCTCTGGGCGAGGGGCGGCTCGGGGTCTGCATCCTCGGCTGCACGGGCTCCATCGGGCGCCAGGCGCTCGACGTCTGCCGCCAGCATGCCGACAAGCTGAAGGTCGTGGCCCTGGCTGCGGGAAGCGACGCCAGAGGGCTCGTCCGGATCTCCCGGGAATTCGGGGTCACAGACCTCGCGCTCGCCCATGGCGAGCGCGCGACGGGCGATGCGCTCTCGGGGCTTCCCCAAGGGACGCGCCTCGCCTACGGCGAAGGCGCCGTCGAGGACCTGACGCTGCTTCCCGACGTCGACGCGGTCATCGTCGCCATCGTCGGCGCGGCCGCCATAGGCCCCACGCTCGCCGCCCTCAAGGCCGGCAAGCGCGTCGCCCTCGCCAACAAGGAATGCCTCGTCGCGGCCGGGAGCCTCGTCGTGGGGGCCGCGGGGCCGGGGCAGATCCTGCCCGTCGATTCGGAGCACTCCGCCATCTTCCAATGCCTCCAAGGGGAGCCCGAGGGCGCGCTCTCGCGGATCTGGCTCACCTGCTCGGGCGGACCCTTCAGGGGCTTCGACCGCGAGCGGCTCTCCGGGGTGACGCCCGATGAGGCCCTCGCGCACCCCACCTGGTCCATGGGGCCGAAGATCACGGTGGACTCCGCGACCCTCATGAACAAGGGGCTCGAGGTCATCGAGGCCACGTGGCTCTTCGACGCGGACGTTTCGCAGGTGACGGTGCTCGTGCACCCGCAATCGGCCATCCACTCCATGGTGGAGTTCTCCGACGGCTCCGTGAAGGCGCAGCTCGGGCCCCAGGACATGCGCATCCCCATCCAGTACGCGCTCTCGCACCCGAAGCGCTGGGGCGCGCCGGCTGAGAGCGTCGACTGGAGGGCCCAGGGGCCTTTGGAGTTCTCCGCTCCCGACCTCGAGACGTTTCGGTGCCTCGGGCTGGCGATCGAGGCCTGTCGCGTGGGAGGGACGCTCCCGTGCGCCATGAACGCGGCGAACGAGGTCGCGAACCTGGCGTTTCGCGAGGGACGGATCCGCCTCACCGACATCGACGTCGTCATCGAGGCGGTCATGGACGCGACGGCGCCCGAGACCGTCTCGGACCTGGACCATGTACTCGCTGTGGACGAGCGCGCGCGGCGCCAGGCGGCCGTCTGCGTGAGTAAACTACGCGCATGAATCTGATCGTCACCATCTTCTGGGGGCTCCTGCTGCTCTGCCTCGTGGTGTTCATCCATGAGGCGGGGCATTTCATCGTGGCGAGGCTCCAGGGCGTGCGCGTCACGGAGTTCTTCCTGGGCATGCCCTGCCGCTGGCGCCTCGCGAGGCGCTCCAAGCGCTACGGGACGCTCTACGGCGTGACGCCCATCCTCCTCGGCGGCTACAACCAGATCTGTGGCCTCGCCGGTGAGATGCCCGCGCACGCGGACGAGGTCCTCGCCTGCCTCATGGAGAGGGGACGGGCGACGCCCGAGGAGATCGGCGAGGCCACGGGGCTCGATTCGGAGGCCGTGCTCGACATCCTCGTCGCGCTCACGGATTGCGCGGCGGTGGAGCCCTTCTACGACCCCGAGAAGGGCGAGAGGCCCTCGCAGTCCACCTATCCCGAGGCCTTCCAGACGGTGGATCGGGACGCGCGGCTCCTCACGCGCTACGACAAGGGCAACGACTTCTCGCTGCCCGGCGCCACGAGGGCCGGCGAGCCGCAAGTTCAGGGCATGCCCCCGGATGAGTTCCTCGAGCGGGAGGAATCCCATACCTACCTCGGCAACGGCTTCTGGGGCAGGGTCTCGATGCTCATCGCGGGGGTGGCGGTGAACATCGTCTTCGGCATCCTCATCGTGGTCGTCGCCCTCATGACGGCGGGCATCTCCGTCACGGACCTCAGCCAATCGACCATCGGATCGGTCGATGAGGGGAGCCTCGCCCAGAGCCTCGGGCTCCAGGCGGGCGATGAGGTGCTGAGCGTCGATGGGGTCGAGCCCGACGATTGGGAGGGGCTCTCCTCGGCCCTCCACGATGCGCTGGCGTCGTCGGAACCGTTCCCCATCGTCATCTCGAGGGACGGGGTGCAGAGCACGATCGAGGTCCCGGCCGCCCACGGGCAGCTGCTGGGCATATCGGCGCCGACGACCCAGATGCGCCTCAACTTCTTCGAAGCCGTGGCCTACACCTTCAACTACCTCGGGCTTGTCGGAACCATGATCTTGAGGCTCCTGCAGCCCGCCCATGTGCAGGAGGTCATCCAGAGCTCGACGTCGATCATCGGCATCACGGTCATGGCGGGCGAGGCGGCCGCCCAGGGCATCGTTCCCTACGTGCTCATCGCGGCCTCGGTCTCGATCTCGCTCGGCTTCGTGAACCTCCTGCCGATCCCTCCGCTCGACGGCGGGAAGATCCTCATCGAGATCATCCAAGCGATCGCTCGGAGGCCCTTGCCCAAGCGAGCCCTCGCGGCCTTCAACTACGTGGGGATCGGCCTCTTCCTCCTGCTCTTCTTCGTGCTCTTCCAGCAGGACATCTTCCGCTTCGTCATCAGGTGAGGTCGATGGGCGAGCAAAACGGGCCGTCGCCTCGCGAGCGCACCAAAAGGGTGCGGGTCGGTGGCGTCGCCATCGGCGGGGGAGCCCCTGTGTCGGTCCAGTCCATGACGACGACGCCCACGTCCGATCCCGTGGCGACGCTCGCGGAGATCGATGCGCTCGAGCGGGCCGGCTGCGAGATCGTGCGCCTCGCCATCCCGAGCGCGGCTTCGCTGGACGGTTTCAGAGCCTGCTGCGAGGCCTCGCCGCTGCCCGTCGTGGCGGATGTCCACTTCGACCATCGCCTCGCCATCGAGGCCGCCCGTCTGGGGGCGGCGGGGCTTCGCGTGAACCCGGGGAACATCGGCGACGACTCCAAGGTGGACGCCGTGATCGACGCGGCGGGAGAGGCCGGCATCCCCATCCGCATCGGCGTGAACGCCGGGTCGCTGGATCCGGCCGTGGACGCGCGCGGGGATCTCGACCACGAATCGAAGATCGTGGAGAGCGCCGTCTCCTTCGTCCGCCACTTCGAGGAGAGGGGGTTCTTCGACATCGTCCTCTCCGCGAAGACCCACTCGGTGCCCGAGACGGTGGCGGTGAACCGCCGGCTCTCGAGGGCGCTTCCCCACGTTCCCCTCCACCTCGGCGTCACCGAGGCGGGAGGGCCCACCCAGGCGACGGTCAAGAACTCCGTCGCCCTGGGGATCCTCCTCTCCGAAGGCATCGGCGACACCATCCGCGTCTCGGTGACCGCCCCTCCCGTGGAGGAAGTCGAGGTCGCCTGGTCCATCCTCTCGGCGCTCGGGCTCCGCCGCAAGGGGCCGGAGATCGTGAGCTGTCCCACCTGCGCCCGCTGCACCATCGACCTTCTGGCCCTCGAGGCCGAGGTGGAGAGGCGGCTGCGCGGCATCGCCGCCCCCATCACCGTGGCGGTCATGGGCTGCGAGGTGAACGGACCCGGCGAGGCCAGGGCCGCCGACATCGGCGTCGCCGGCGGCAAAGGGCGCGGTGTCCTCTTCGCCGGTGGGGAGAGGATCGCCGTCGTCAGCCGGGACGAGATCGTCGACGCCCTCATGGACCAGATCGCCAGGCGCTTCCCCTGAGGGCCGAGGAGCCCGTCCGTCGCGCCCCCGCAGGCGGCGAGCCGCCCGCCTCGCAACTCCCGGTCCACCGTCATACTTGGTGACGTCTCCGAATCGTCACCTAAGGAGGATGGACTATGGAGCGGATCCATACGGAGAGGGCGCCGCAAGCGCTGGGGCCCTACTCGCAGGCGCTGGTGGCAGGGCGCTACGTCTTCACATCCGGGCAGATCGGCATCGATCCCTCTACGGGGAAGCTCGTCGAGGGAGGGATCGCCGCACAGGCGGAGCAGGTGATGGCGAACCTCGCCGCCATCCTCGAGGAGGCGGGCACCGGTCTCGATCGGATCGTGAAGACCACCTGCTTCCTCGCGGACATCGCCGACTTCGCCGCCTTCAACGAGGTCTACGGCGCCCACGTCACGGGCCGCCCGGCGAGGAGCTGCGTTGCCGTGAGGGATATCCCGGCAGGCGCCCTCTGCGAGGTGGAGGCCGTCGCGACGCTCGCGTGAATGCGCTTCGGGGCGTTCGGTAGAATGCCCCTGCACGCCCTCGTCGTCTTCGGAGGTCCCATGGCCGGATACATGCTCATGAGCCGTCTCTACGCGCCCACTCTGAAGGAGGATCCGGCGGAGGCCGAGCTCGCGAGCCATCGGCTGCTCCTCCGCGCCGGAATGATCCGCAAGACCGCATCCGGTGTCTACAGCTACCTGCCGCTCGCCTGGCGCTCCATCGCCAAGGTGGAGCGAATCGTGCGCGAGGAGATGGACGCCGCCGGCGCCCAGGAGGTGATGCTGCCGATCCTCACCCCAGCCGAGCTCTGGGAGGAATCGGGGCGCTGGGACCTCTACGGGCCCGAGCTCATGCGGATCCGCGACCGTCACGAGCGCGAGTTCGCCCTCGGCCCCACCCATGAGGAGACGATCACCGACCTCGTGCGAGGCGAGCTAAGGAGCTACAGGCAGCTCCCCGTGAACCTCTACCAGATCCAGACGAAGTTCCGCGATGAGCGCCGCCCACGCTTCGGGCTCATGCGCGGCCGGGAGTTCGTGATGAAGGACGCCTACTCCTTCGATGCCGACGCGGAGGGCATGCAGCGGAGCTACGACCTCATGAAGGACGCCTACGCGCGCATCTGCGAGCGCTGCGGGCTCGAGGCCGTGCCCGTCGTGGCCGACTCCGGCCAGATCGGCGGTGACACCTCCGTGGAGTTCATGGCGCTCGCCGAAGCCGGTGAGGCCGCGATCGTGCACTGCGACTGCGGCTACGCGGCCGATGAGGAGGCCGCTCGCGTGGGCGTGACCGTCTCCGAGGGTCCTGGCGACGGCACGCTCGAGCGGGTTGCCACCCCCGGCCTCGCCAGCATCGAAGACGTGTCCGCCTTCTTCGGCGTGCCCGGGAACGCCTGCCGCAAGTCCATCGCCATCATCGACGGCGAGGGACGGCCCGTCGTCTGCATCATCCCGGGCGACCATGAGTTCAACGAGGTCAAGGCCGCCAAGGTCTTCGGGGACTTCCATATGATGAGCGACGAGGAGCTCGAAGGGGCCGGCCTCGTGAAGGGCTTCATCGGTCCCGTGGGGCTTCCCGAGGGCGTGGCCCTCTTCTGCGACATCTCGCTCAAGGACTCCGAGCGCTGGCTCGTGGGGGCGAACGAGAGGGACTTCCATCTCACCGGGGCGCGGCCGGGGAGGGACTTCCAACCCGTAGATTGGCTCGACCTCACGAGCGCCAAAGCGGGCGATGCCTGCCCTGTCTGCCACGAGCCGCTGAAGGAGGCGCGCGGCATCGAGGTCTCCCAGGTGTTCCAGCTCGGCACCAAGTACTCAGAGGCCCTGCATGCCACCTTCCTCGACGCCGACGGCAAGGAGCGACCCTTCCAGATGGGCTGCTACGGCGTGGGCGTGACGCGCACCTATGCCGCCATCGTGGAGCAGCACAACGACGAGAACGGCATCATCTGGCCCGTCTCCGTCGCGCCCTACGAGGTGAGCGTGCTCGCGCTCGATCTGAACGACGAGGTCTGGCCCATCGCCGAGCGCATCGCAGCGGGCCTTGCCGAGGCGGGAGTCGAGACGCTCCTCGACGACCGCAAGGAGCGCCCGGGCGTGAAGTTCGCGGAGGCCGACCTCATGGGCTTTCCGTATCAGGTGGTCGTGGGGAGGCGCGGCGTCAGGAACGGCATCGCCGAGCTCAAGGATCGCTCGACGGGGGAGCGGAGCGAGGTGCCGCTGGAGAGCGTTGTCTCCCTCGTGGCGGAGCTCGTGCGGGAACGCCGGCGCTGAACGAGGGAACTCGGCGAGCGCTCCCGCCCTCCGAAACGGATGGATGCGGGCCATTCCCATCGGATGGGAACGTGAGCAGGCCATCGGCATGGAGCCGATGGCCTGCGTCGATTCCTGGTGGGCCCAGCAGGATTCGAACCTGCAATCCAAGGATTATGAGTCCTCTGCGTTGACCGTTGCGCCATAGGCCCGGACGGCCCTACAGGATAGCAG
>CANRLS010000015.1 GCA_947631545.1 uncultured Atopobiaceae bacterium | reverse complement strand
CCGCACGCTCGAGGAGATCGACTCGCTCGAGAAGACGTTCCAGGTGAGGAGCACGCCGCCCCGAAGCCACCTCGACATCGAGCTCTGCATCCCCCGCACGGCCAATTTCAGCTACATGAGCCAGAAGATCTCGAACTTCCTCGCCAAGGGGACCGGCATAGCGGCCCGTGTGGGCTACGGCAGCTACGAGCGGTGCGTCCAGCGGCTCGACATGGGCTCTGCCGACGCGATCATCACCATCGGCGAGACCTGCCTGGACGACTACGAGGTGAACGTGATCGATCGCGTCGACGTCGGCGCGCTCATGGTCGACGACAACCCGCTGGCGGCCAAGGATCTGCTCGCGCTGCCTGATCTGGAGGAGATGCCGCTCTACCTCTCGCCGGGCTTCGCGTTCTTCAACGACACGATGCTCGAGACCCTGAAGGATGGCATCGATGCCGCGCGGCTCGAGTTCCGCGCCCTCAAGATGTCCATCTTCGGCATCTACGATGCCCTGGCGAAGCAGTCCGGCTGCGTGATCATGCCGAGCATCCCGGGCATCGACGAGTGGCTTCCCCAGTGCTCGACCGTTCCCATCGACAGCCATGACGTGCCCCGGGTGCCCCTCTGCCTCGTGACCCCCATGGGGGACAAGAGCTCCTACTGCGCGGCCATCGAGGAGCTCCTCCTGCCCCAGCGCTCCGAGCGGTTCTCCATTTCGCGGATCGCCGACGCCTAGGCGGCGCTCCCGGATACGGGCGCATGGATCCATGCGACGGGCCTCCGTCGGCTGTTCCCGACGGAGGCCCGTCCGATGTCGCAGGCTCTGGCGAGGCGATGCCTAGAGGTAGGCGCAGAGCGGCAGCGCCAGGTTCGCCCCGATCATGAGGATGCCGATGAGCACGAGCATCACGCGCCCGTAGAACTGGGCGAAGCTCTCGTTCTCGCGCTCGTTCCGGATGGTGTTGATGGCGATGACCACCGCCGTCGATGCCACGATGATCGCCAAGCCGAAGAGGTTCACGAACTCCACGAGGCCGAGCTGGAGCGCGCTCGAGAGCATGTTCGCCCCCACCAAGATGTTGGAGACGGCGCCGAAGAAGGCCGATCCCACCATGCCGAGCGCGTTCACGTGGCGGAAGGTGGCCACGTAGAGGCAGAGGAGGATCCACCCCAAGGTGCCGAACATGGCGACCGTGCACTTGAGGTAGACGCCGATGCCGCTTCGATTGATCTCGAGCTGGAGCATGGCCTCGGTGGTGTAGACCTCACCTGACTCGTAGTCGTCGTAGAGCGGATTCATCATCAGGTGGTCGTCGGTGACGACCTCGATGTTGGTACCCCAGCGCGTGAGCTCGTAGCCCGAGATGGCGAGGTTCGGGTTCACATAGCTCTCCCGCTCGTCCGTTTCGAACACCACGCGGTTGATGTTGTAGGAGGGCTCGAGGTAGAGGCGGAGCTGGTGGCTCTCGAGGGGGAAGCGCACCGTCCAGTAGTCCTTGTTGATGGTCACGATGTACTGGACGTACTGGTAGTTGGTGCCGCCCTCGTGGTACTCGTCCAGCACGAGGATGTCCGCGATGTCGCCCTTGTAGAAGCTCACGTTGTCCTTGCTCGTGAAGTCGAGGTCGTCATGGCCCTGCCAGCGATAGGCGACGTTCATCATCACGGTGAAGTTCGATTTGGCCAGGTCGACGGACTGCACCTGCTCCAGGTTGAAGGCCACGCTCACATGGGCGGCGTCTTTGGAATGGGCGTCGATGAAGTCCATCTCCCCCTGCGAGGGCGGCTCCATGTAGGTTTCCCAATAGTCATTCTCGGCCTCCTTGTCGGCCGCCAGATACCAGCTCGTCAAGACGATGTAGGGGACGAAGATCGCGAGGAGGAGGACGACGCTCCACACGAGGCGGCGCCTTTGCCATCGGTGGGCGCGATGCCACTTCTCGGACCATTCCCAGGCGGCATGGCGACCCTCGGCTCTGCGCTCCCGGTCCTCGGCGTCGTCGTCGAAGTGCTCTTCGCGCGCCTCGACGCCGTCGGAGTCGTCGAAGATGCCGTCGATATCGACTTCATCCTCCTCGTCGTAGGGGAGGCCCTCGCCACCTCGAGCCTCTGGGGCGCTCTCGGCACGGCGCTCATCGGAGGGGTGCCGCTGGTCTTCCCTGTCCGCCAGTTCCCTGTCTGCCATTGCCGGCTCTCCTTACCGTTCGCTGGGCTCCGCGCTGGGCTCCGACGGCCCGCGGCGCTGCCCTCGCAACCTCGCGGAGCCATCCGGAGGGCGCGGGCGCCGATGGTGCGAAGGGCCCGTCGGGGAAACGTCGCCGTGCTCCACCGCACGGACGTGAGACACTATAGGGGCCTACGACAGGGCCCCCGAATGAAGGGAATCCATGGCGCTCTTTCGCAAACGGAACGTTGAAAGCCAAGGTGGCGACGGAACTTCTGGCGACGAGAGGCTCACCGATGAGGAGCGCGAGGCCAAGGAGCGCGACGCGCTCGACAAGAAGCTCCACCGCCGCACGATCCAGCTCTTCGACACCTCCACCGAGATCCGCACCGACCAGGGCGAGCGAATGTGGGACGTGGCCATCGAGACCGCCCTCGTGGAGCGGATGGGCTGCAACAACACCGGCTACATCGCCCAGACCTGCCCCGCCAAGGACTACAACCGATTCGTCCTCTCGGAGCGGGGCGAGAACTTCTTCGGATGCTCCACCGACATCACGCAGCTGCCCTACTTCGATGTCTATCGCGAACGGGCCTTCGAGCTCCTGGCCCGCCATATCGCCAACGTCGAGTACGGCCTGCCGCTCTCGGTCTACGAGCGCGGCTACGCCCGGCGCATGCGCGATCGACCCGTGGAGGTGGCCGAGCTGGAGGCCAAGGCCGAGGCCCGCCTGGAGCGGATCGTGGCCGAGGCCGAGCGCGAGTGGGCGGAGAGCTGCGAGAGGTTCCGGGAGCGCTATGGCGATGTCTACGCCGAGGTGTTCGGCCCCGACGCGCCGCCGCCGGCGCCCCATGACCGTACGTGACGCTTCGACGGGCCGTCTGGCTGGCCCTCGCCTCGTCGACGCGATAGGCTGGGCGGTCATGTTCGAGAGCAGTGGCAGGATCCGATGACGGGAGGGCGATGAGCGAGGCCAGGCCCGAGAGCAAAGCGATCGAGGAGCGTCCCGACGACGCCCTCGCATCGAACGAGGCGCTGGAGGTCGAGGCCGAGCTGGCGCTGCGCAGCCAGCGAGCCGAGGCCCGCACCTTCGCCGATGACGTGGCCGAGGCCCAGCGCCGCCATGTAAAACCCAGAGCGACGACCGGGACGGGCGGGAGGCCCTCCTTCGCGGACCAGTTCTTCCGCAAGGGCGCCGAGGCCCGCGAGGCCTTCGCCTACATCTCCGAGCACACGGGCGACGTGGTGGACGACGAGGCCGACGACTGGATCCAGCACTATTACATCTCCAAAGTGCAGGGGCTCTCGGCCTGCTTCGTCGTCGCCGTCGTCGTCGGCGTCATCGGCATCGTGGTGGGCAACTTCGCAGGCGCCGCAACCATCTCGATGATCATCTCCTGGCTCGCGAGCTTCGTCGTCCTGGCGGGCCTCATCGTGCTCGTCATGATCTCGATCACCAAGAAGCGCATCTTCGGCCGAGTCGCCTCGACCCTCGACTCCGCTCGGGATCCCTTGGTCTTCTGCAGCCGCTACCTGGCCTATCTGAGGGAGCGCGATCCGAGCGAGATGGTCGTCGCCATCTGGAACTACGCGAGGGGGCTTCGCTGGCAGGGGCGCTGGGACGACGCCGAGGCGCTCTTCGAGGCCTACATCGACGATTACGGCATGCTGGCCGATCCCAAGTCGCAGTACCTCCACCACCAGCTCCTGGCGGGCATCGCCTTCGACCACGAGCGCTGCCAGGACCTGCTGGACGAGCTCTATTACCTTAAGAGCATCCCCGCGGAGGCCCTGGGGGCCGACCTCGTCAAGGAGATCAACCTCACCGAGCGGCTCGCCGAGGTGCTCTGCCTCGAACGCGAGGGCAGGCGCCAGGAGGCCTACGACCTCGTCGAGAGCTTCTTCTACCACTCGGAGAACGTGCTCCGCATGGCGCTCGCGCTCCATCTGGGGAGCGATTCGCCCAACCGCACCGACGCCCTGGAATGGATCGGCTTCGTCGTCAAGATGGGCATGAGCACCTGGTGCGTGAAGCGCGCCAAGGCCATCCGCTCGTCGGGCAAGCTCCAGAAGCTCCCCAAGGGCGAGAGCCGCTTCGGTCGCAACTTCCGCGAGCGGCGACGCGAGGCCCGACAGAAGCGCAGGGCGGCCAAGGAGGCCGCCGATGCGGAGCAGACCTTGGAGAACCTCCCGGAACTGCCCCGGTGAGTTCGCCTGTCGAGAGAAGGAGGCACTATGGAGTTCTATGACATCGACCCCAAGGAGCTCGATCTCCAGCCCCTGGGCATCTTCGCCACCGACGGGGCGCTCCTCACCCCCGGCACCAGCGAGTCCTGGAACACCATGACCATCGGCTGGGGCAGTCTCGGCACCCTCTGGCGCCATCCCATGGCCACCGTCTACGTGCGCGCGGATCGCCACACCCACGCCTACATGGAATCCAGCGACCGCTTCACCATCGCCTTCCTGAATGAGAGGGACGCGAAAAAGCTCGAGTTCTGCGGCACCCATTCCGGACGCGACACCGACAAGACCACCTGCGGCCTCACGCCCATGGAGGTGGACGACGGCGCCATCGCCTTCGAGGAGGCCGAGCTCATCATCGCCTGCCGCAAGGTCTACGCGCATCCGCTGGAGCCCCATCACTTCACCGACACCGACCTCTACGAGGAGATCTACGGAGGCGGCGTCTCGCTCCACACCGTCTACAGGGGCATCGTCGAGCACGTCTACGTCGCGGCGAGCGTGCTCGAGGAGCATGAGGGGGAGTGCGACGATCCCGATTGCGCGGATCACGCCCACCATCGCGATCCCGACGAGGCCAAGGAGTTCTAGGCCGTGGCGGCTCCCGTCTGGCCCGAGGCCCCGACGATCGTCTCCATCGAGCGTGCGGAGCGGGCCAAAGCGGCCTTCTTCGACATCGACGGCACGCTCATGGCCGTGGGCGGCAAGGTCATGTACCCCTCCACCGTGGAGGCGCTCGAGGGGCTCAAGGCCAAGGGCGTGAAGATCGTCGTCTCCACCGGCCGCCACCTCGACTACGCCCGGGAGGTGGAGCGCTTCGTGGACTTCGATGGCTGGCTCTGCGCCAACGGCAGCTACTGCCTCCTCGATGGCGAGGTCATCAGGGCCCAGATGCTCGATTCGAGGGACGTGCGCACGGTGCTTGAGGAGTCCCGCGAGAAGGGCCGTTGCGTGGCCCTCACCTACGGTCGCGACCTCATCGGCGCGACGCCCGACGGGACGCGGAGGATCCTCGGCGACATGTGGAAGGGCTTTCCCGTGGCCTCCTACGACGAGCTCGACCTGTCAAGGCCCGTCTGCCAGCTGAACGTGGTCGTGGGGCCCGATGAGGACGAGGAGGTGCTCGCCCACGCCCCGCACCTTATGAGCGCCCGATGGACCGACGCCTTCATGGACGTCATCCCCAGAGGCGGCGGCAAGCCCGCCGGCATCCGCGCCGTCCTCGATGCGCTCGGAGCCGAGCAGGATCAGTGCCTGGCCTTCGGCGACGGCGGCAACGACATCTCTATGCTCGACTTCTGCGGCGTGGGCGTGGCCATGGGCAATGCCACGGATCGCGTGAAGGCCCATGCCGACTACGTGACCAGCCCCTGCGATGAGGACGGCATCCGAAACGCCCTCGTCGCGCTGGGATCGCTCTAGGCCGTTTGCCTGCGCATCCCTGGCGCTCACCGAGGATATGGCGCCTTTCGGGACAGTCCGCTCGCAAAGTGCATGTCTTTTATCGAAAAATGTACGACCATGCTGAAAAATTAAAGCGACCTGCTTCTATAAGCGGGTCGTATCTTTTGTCCGAAGGGAGGTCACCATGGCCTGGGTCATCATCAACAAGGATTACGCCGCCAACGACGAGACGGCCGTGATCGTGACTCGCCGCATCCGCGCCAACGGACTCACGAGCGAGGGCTATTGCGTTTCGGACGATCCCGTCACCGCCGCTTCGAATCGGGGTCGCACCTACGATTCCTTCGACGCGCGGGTACTGGACCGCTCCCACGGCGGGCTGAAGCCCGTCCGGCTGCCCCATGGCATGTCCTACAGCCAGGCGGTCGAGGCTATCCGCCTCTACGGCGCCATCTGATCTTCGTGCTCCATGCCGGGATTGGCATCGACTCAGCGTCCCGGTAGCTCTCACCAGGGGCTCCTTCGGGAGCCCCTGTTCGCGTGCATCGCCTCTGGGCCCCACCGGGCGTCGGAGGCGGGCTCGGCGAAGCGCGCCCACGGCCCCGCTTTCCAAAGGGGCCGGCCGCCGCATTCCGCCTAAGCCCCAGTGTTACCATGAGCGGCTGATATTTCAGCCGTTTGGAGGATTCCCGTGGCCAACGAGTATCGAAGCACGATGAACCTGCCCCGTACGAGCTTCGCCATGCGCGCGGGCCTTGCGAAGAGCGAGCCCGCGAGGCTCGAGCGCTGGGACGACGCCGGCGTCTACTGGCTCGCCCATGCGAAGGCCGAGCGGGCCGGCGCCGAGCCCTTCGTGCTCCATGACGGCCCTCCCTATGCGAATGGCCCCATCCACCTCGGCCATGCCCTGAACAAGATCACCAAGGACATCATCAACCGCTACAAGATGATGCGGGGCTACAAGGTCGATTACGTCCCCGGCTGGGACTGTCACGGCCAGCCCATCGAGCACAAGGTCGAGGAGCACCTCGGGACGGAGCGCTTCAACGCCACCCCCGCAGAGGAGATCCGCAGGCTCTGCAACGAGTTCGCGGTCGAGAACATCGACCTCCAGCGCCAGGGCTTCAAGCGCCTCGGCGTGCTCGCCGACTGGGATCATCCCTACCTCACCCTCTACCACGAGCACGATGCCGCCGACATCGAGGTCTTCAAGCGCTTCTGGGAGAAGGGCGCCATCTATCGCGGACGCAAGCCCGTGCACTGGTGCACCCACTGCCATACCGCGCTCTCCGAGGCCGAGATCGAATACGCCGACGTGACGGGCCCCTCCATCTACGTCTCTTTCGAGCTCACGGGCAAGCCCGCCGGCCTCGAGGGCTTCGACGGGCCCGTTGACCTCGTCATCTGGACAACGACGCCCTGGACCCTTCCCGCCGACGGCGCCGTCACCGTGAAGCCCGACGGTCGCTACGTGGCGCTCCTCCATGACGGACGCGCCGGCATCGTCATCAGCGAGCTGGCCGGGGCCGTGGCCGACCTCGCCGGCTGGGACGGCGCCCTCGCCGAGGTCGACGGGAAGACCTGGCAGGCCACCGGCGCCGAGCTCCTCGGCCTCACCTACATCCACCCCATCTTCGAAGACTATCGCGAGGCCAAGGTCATCGCCGGCGAGTTCGTGGGCACCGACGAGGGCACGGGCCTCGTCCACACCGCGCCCGGCCACGGCGCCGACGACTTCTACGTGGGCGTCGCCAACGGCATCCCCGTGGTGAATCCCGTGGACGACGACGGGAGGTTCATCCCGGGCGATTCGTTCGGCTCCGGCGGCCCCTGGGGCGGCATGGACGTCCACGAGGCCAACCCGAAGATCATCGATTGGCTGGGGGAGCGGGGCGCCCTCGTGGCCTCCACCGACATCACCCACTCCTACCCGCACTGCTGGCGCTGCAAGAACCCGGTCATCTTCCGGGCGACCGACCAGTGGTTCGTCTCCATGGACGACACGGGCCTTCGCGAGCGGGCGCTCGACGCCATCGACGACGAGGTCCTGTGGTACCCGAGGGCCTCCGCCAAGCGCATCCGCTCCATGGTGGAGAACCGTCCCGACTGGTGCCTCTCGCGCCAGCGGGTCTGGGGCGTGCCGATCCCCTCGTACACCTGCGGCGATTGCGGCGAGCGGGTGGTCACCGAAGAGACGCTCGACGCCATCATCGCCCTCTTCCGCGAGAAGGGCTCCGACGCCTGGTTCACCGAGGCGCCCGAGGACTACCTCGGCGACGCGAACGTCTGCCCCCACTGCGGCGGGCACCGGCTCATCCCCGACACCGACATCCTCGACGTCTGGTGGGACTCCGGCGTCTCCCATGCGGCCGTGCTCATGACCCGGCCCGAGCTCACCTTCCCGGCCGACCTCTACCTCGAGGGCTCCGACCAGCACCGCGGCTGGTTCCAGAGCTCGCTCCTGTGCTCCGTGGGCGCCTGGGGGGAGCCGCCCTTCAAGGCCGTGCTCACCCAGGGCTTCACGCTGGACGGCCAGGGCCGCAAGATGTCCAAGTCCCTCGGCAACGTCATCGACCCGGCGGAGGTCATGGCCACGCTCGGCGCCGACATCATCCGGCTCTGGGTGGCCTCGGTCGACTCATCGCAGGACATGCCCTGCGACAAGGAGATCCTGGCCCAGGTCTCCGATGCCTACCGGCGCTTCCGCAACACCTACCGCTTCCTCCTGGGCGAGTTGGAGGATCGCTTCGACCCCGAGCGGGACGCCGTGCCGGTGGAGGGGCTCCTGCCCTACGACCGGCTCGTGCTCGCCCGCGCCGCCGAAGTCCACGAGCAGGTGACCCGCGCCTTCGAGGACTTCCGGTTCAACGCCGCCTACCGCCTCCTCTACTCCTTCGTGACGACGGAGCTCTCCAACGGCTACCTGAACGCGACGAAGGATCGCATGTACTGCGAGGCGGAGGGCTCCTTCGCCCGAAGGAGCGCCCAGACCGTCTGGGCCGAGCTCCTCTCGATGCTCCTGCGCGACCTCCAGCCGGTGCTCTGCTTCACCGCCGACGAGGTGCTGGGGCATCTTCCCGCGTCGCTTCGCGACGGCGAGGACTACGCGGCGCTCCTCTCGTGGTACGAGAGCCCGATCGATCCGAACGGCGAGGCCTCGGAGCGCGATCTGGCCGCCTATCGGGCCCTCCTCGAGGTGAGGAACGCCTACACCAAGGCCTATGAGGAGGCGCTGGCGGAGGGCGTCGTCACCGAGAAGACCACTCAGGCCACCCGCGCCATCGTCCACGCGCCGAAGTCGATCGTCGAGCTCCTCGAGGGAGGCGAAGCCCCCGACGTGGCCGAGGCGCTCGTCTGCTCCGCCGTGGAGTTCGACGAGGCCCCCGGGCTCTCGGTGGAGGTCCTGCCCGCGGAGGGGGAGCGCTGCGAGCGCTGCTGGAACTGGCGCGAGCTCGACGAGGACCATCTCTGCGGTCGCTGCGCCGCCGTCGTGGAAGCCCTGAGGGAGTCATAGGGATCGTGGCGAGCGCCGCGGGACACGTCGCGCATGGGGCGATCCGTCGCGAGGCCATCTACGGCCTCGTGGCCCTCATCTGCGTCATCCTCGACCAGACGACCAAGGTGCTCGCCCGCATGTACCTCGCGCCGGGCGAGGCGGTGCCCTTCATCCCGGGCATCCTCGACCTCTGCTTCGTCACCAACACGGGCGCCGCCTTCTCCATGGGCCTCGGCCTCTCCTGGCTCTTCGCCATCGTGGCTGTTGCCGTGGTCGTGGCCCTGGCCTGGGCGCTTTGGATCACGGACGGCCTTCCGCCCTTCCTCTGCATCTTCGCGGGCATCCTCGCCGGCGGCGGCATCGGCAACCTCATCGATCGCCTCGCGCAGGGGTCCGTCGTCGACTTCCTCTCCACGGCCTTCATGGACTTCCCGATCTTCAACGTGGCCGACATCTGCGTCGACGTGGGGGTCGTCTGCGGCTTCATCGGGCTCCTCTGGTGGGACCGCCAGCAGGAGGGCGCCCCGGACGATGCCGGCGACGAGGCGGGGGAATAGCCGTGGCCCGCGTTCTCGATCTTCTGGTGGACGAGTCGGGGGACGGCAGGCGCCTGGATGCCTGGCTCGCCCTCGAGGGCGCCGCCGCCTCGAGGAGCGCCGCCGCGAAGCTCGTGGAGGCGGGCGCCGTCACCCTGAACGGCGCTCCCTGCCCTACCAAGTCCGAGAGGGTGCGCCTGGGCGATCGGATCCACGTCGCCATCGACGATGACGGGGAAGGGTCCGAGGGGGCCGCGCTCGTCCCGGCGGCCATCCCGCTCGACGTGCGCTACGAGGACGACGGGGTCGTCGTCCTCTCCAAGCAGGCGGGCCTCGTCTGCCATCCATCGCCCGGCCATGAGGCCGATACGCTCGCCAACGCCCTCGTGGCCCGTTACGGCTCGGGGCTCGGCATGCTCCAGGGTGACGACCGGCCGGGCATCGTGCACCGGCTCGATCGCGACACCACCGGGCTCATGCTCGCGGCCAGGACCGATGAGGCCCAAAGGGCGCTCCAGGACCTCATCCGCCTCCGCGAGCTCGACCGCCGCTACGCGGTGCTCGTCCAGGGCTATGTGGCGCCCGCCACCGGGCTCATCGACGTGGGCATCGCGAGGTCTCGCAAGGATCGCCAGCGCATGGCGGCGTCCTCGGGCGCGAGGGCCCGGGAGGCCATCACCACCTTCACGACGCTCGAGCGCTTCGAGGCGGGATCGAGCGACGAGGGCTACTCGCTCCTGGAATGCCATCTCTACACCGGCCGCACGCACCAGATCCGCGTGCATATGGCCCATATCTCCCATCCCGTGGTGGGAGACCCGGTCTACGGCAAGGGCGACGCCCGCAGGAACCTCGGGCTCGCCCGCCAGTTCCTCCATTCCTGGAGGCTCTCGCTCGCCCACCCCTTCACGGGGGAGGAGCTCGCCTTCGAAGACCCCCTCCCGGAAGACCTCCGCGAGGCGCTCCTCGCGCTTTCGGGCCGGAGCATGGGCAGGACGGAGGCCGGCGAGGAGCTGGTGCCGAGGCTTCTGGGGCAGGGGGTCTCCGGCTGATGCTCTTCCAGTTCACGCAGACGGGCCTCACGCCCATCGTCCTCTTCAACCTCATCCTCATGATCTTCTTCAGCCTGGCGTTCTTCTACCAGATCGTCTTCCTTCTGGTGGGGCTCAGACGGGGCGAGGTGAGGCTGCCCGAGGCCAAGCGCCTCCACCGCTTCGCCTTCATGATCGCCGCCCATAACGAGGAGCTCGTCATCGGCGAGCTCATCCGCTCCATCGCCGATCAGGACTACCCCTCGGCCCTCATCGACGTCTTCGTGGTGGCGGACGCCTGCACCGACGCCACCGCCCGAGTGGCCCGCGAGGCCGGCGCCACGGTCTACGAGCGCGACGACCTCGCGCGAAGGGGGAAGAGCTGGGCCCTCGATATGGGCTTCGACCGGGTGCTCAACGAGAAGGGCGACGACCACTACGACGCGTTCTTCGTCTTCGATGCCGACAACCTCCTCTCCAAAGACTACGTCTCGCAGATGAATCGGCTCTTCGACCTGGGCTATCTCGTGGGGACGAGCTACCGGAACTCCAAGAACTTCGATTCCTCCTGGATCAGCTCCGCCTACACCACCTGGTTCATGCGCGAGGCCCGGTTCCTCAACAACTCTCGCATGATGCTCCGCACTGGCTGCGCCATCTCCGGCTCGGGCTGGATGGTGTCGTCCCGCATCATCAGGGCCATGCACGGCTGGGACTTCCACACGCTGACGGAGGACATCCAGTTCTCGACCTTCTGCGCCGCGAACAACGTGCGCATCGGCTATGCGCCGGCGGTCTTCTACGACGAGCAGCCCGTGACCTTCAAGGCCTCCTGGGTGCAGCGGATGCGCTGGACCAAGGGCTTCTACCAGGTCTTCTTCTCCTACGGCCTCGACCTCTTCAAGGGCATGGGCCAGGGCATCTTCAGCTCCTACGACATGCTCATGACCATCGCCCCGGGCATGATCTTGACCCTGCTCTCCGCGCTGGTGAACGGCATCTACGTCGTCGTGGGCTACCTCTCCCACGGCTTCCTCGCCACGCAGGCCGAGATGTCGATGGCCGTGGGCGCGATCGTCATGTCCTTCGCCTCCATCTACATCGTGTTCTTCATCCTCGCGCTCATCACGACGGTCTCCGAGCGGCGCCAGATCCACACCCGCCAGCGCTGGCGGCTCTTCACGAACCTCTTCACGTTCCCCGTCTTCGAGCTCTCGTACGTGCCCATCACCGTGGTCGCGCTCTTCAAGAAGGTGGAGTGGGTGCCCACCAAGCACGAATTCGCCCTCTCGGTGGAGGACGTCCTCGGCGAGGGCTAGCCCCTATAATCCGAAGGGGCACCCATCGCAGGCTGCGGACGTAAGGAGCTCAGGTGGCGCAGTTCTTCCCGGACGAATCCCATACCTTCTCCGAATACCTGCTCGTCCCCGGCTACTCCTCTTCGGAATGCATCCCGAAGAACGTCTCGCTCGCGACGCCGCTCGTGCGGGCGAAGGTCGGCGAGGAATCGCCGGTGAAGCTGAACGTGCCGCTCACGTCGGCCATCATGCAATCGGTCTCCGGGCCGGAGCTCGCGATCGCGCTGGCGAGGGAGGGCGGTCTCTCCTTCATCTTCGGATCGCAGTCGGCGGAGTCCGAGGCGCAGATGATTCGCGAGGTCAAGGCCTACAAGGCCGGCGTCGTGACGAGCGACTCGAACCTCACGCCGAAGACGACGCTCGCCGAGGTCATGCGCCTGAAGGAGGAGACTGGGCACTCCTGCATGCCCGTGACGGACGACGGGACCGGGACGGGACGGCTCCTCGGCATCGTGACCTCGCGCGACTACCGGCCCTCTCGCGACGCCCCCGGCAAGCTCGTCGAGGACTTCATGACGCCGCTCGAGCGCCTCATCACGGCGCCGGCCGACGTCACGCTCTCCGAGGCGAACGACATCATCTGGGAGCACAAGCTGAACCAGCTCCCCCTCGTGGACGAGAACGGCCTGCTGGCGGGCCTCATCTTCCGCAAGGACTACGACATGCACAAGTCGAACCCGCTGGAGCTCCTCGACGCCTCCAAGCGCTATCTCGTGGGCGCGGGCATCAACACCCGCGATTACGAGGAGCGGGTCCCGGCGCTCGTGGACGCGGGGGCGGATGTCCTCTGCATCGACTCCTCCGAGGGATTCTCGGAGTGGCAGCAGCGCACGCTCGCCTGGATCCGCAAGACCTACGGCGGCTCCGTCCACGTCGGGGCCGGCAACGTCGTCGATGGCGAGGGCTTCCGCTTCCTCGCCGAGGCCGGGGCCGACTTCGTGAAGGTGGGCATCGGCGGCGGCTCCATCTGCATCACCCGCGAGCAGAAGGGCATCGGCCGCGGCCAGGCCTCCGCGCTCATCGACGTCTGCCGCGCCCGCGACGACTACGCCGAGGAGACGGGCATCTACGTGCCGGTCTGCTCAGACGGCGGCATCGTCTACGACTACCACATGACGCTCGCCCTGGCCATGGGGGCCGACTTCCTCATGCTCGGCCGCTACTTCGCCCGCTTCGACGAGAGCCCAGGCGCTCGCGTGAACGTGAACGGCTCCTATATGAAGGAGTACTGGGGCGAGGGCTCAAACCGCGCCCGCAACTGGGCCCGCTACGACCTCGGCGGCGACAAGAAGCTCTCCTTCGAGGAGGGCGTGGACTCCTACGTGCCCTACGCCGGCCCCCTGAAGGAGAACGTCGCGAACTCGCTCGCCAAGGTGCGCTCGACGATGTGCAACTGCGGGGCCACGAACCTGCCTGACTTCCGGGAGCGGGCCAAGCTCACGCTGGTGAGCGCCACCTCCATCGTCGAGGGCGGCGCCCACGACGTCCTTCTCAAGGACACCGGCACCCCCGGCGGGGTAGGATTCCGCTCTTAGGAAACGGACGGCACGGAGCGGAAGGCTCATCCATGGCGAAGCATCGCGATATCCCCGCCTACGACGCGCAGGCCATCGAGGAGAAGTGGCAGCGCATCTGGGAAGAGCAGGACCTCTTCAAGACCGAGGAGGACCCCTCGAAGCCCAAGCGCTACGTCCTCGAGATGTTCCCGTACCCGTCGGGCGACCTCCACATGGGCCATGCCCGCAACTACGCCATCGGCGATGCCATGGCGCGCCAAGCCCGTATGGCCGGCTACGACGTCATGCACCCCATGGGCTTCGACGCCTTCGGCCTCCCGGCCGAGAACGCCGCCATCAAGAACCATACGCAGCCGGCCGTCTGGACCTACGCGAACATGGACACCTCGCTCGCCACGATGCGGCGGATGGGCTTCTCCTACGACTACGACCGGCTCGTGCGCACCTGCGACCCCTCCTACTACCGGTGGGAGCAGTGGCTCTTCCTCAAGATGTGGGAGAAGGGCCTCGTCACGCGCAAGACGTCGCCCGTGAACTGGTGCCCCTCCTGCAAGACCGTACTCGCCAACGAGCAGGTGGTGGACGGCCGCTGCTGGCGCTGCGACAGCGTGCCCGAGCGCGTGGAGCTCGAGCAGTGGTACCTGAAGATCACCGACTACGCCCAGGAGCTGCTGGACGGGCTCGATACGCTCACCGGGTGGCCCGAGCGCGTGAAGCAGATGCAGCGGAACTGGATCGGCCGCTCCGAGGGCGCGAACATCGCCTTCGCCCTTGCCGACGATGCCGGCGAGCCCACCGAGGAGACCTTCACCGTCTTCACCACCCGCCCGGACACCCTCTTCGGCGCCACGTTCTTCCTCCTCGCGCCGGAGTACCCGGGCCTCGATGCCCTCGTCCTTCCCGAGCACGAGGCGGAGGTGGCGGAGGTCAAGGCCATCGCGGAGGCCACGAGCGCCTTCGATCGCCAGGCCACGGAGCGCGAGAAGCACGGCGCCTTCACCGGCCGTTACGTGGTGAACCCGGTGTCGGGGAGGCTCCTGCCCATCTGGGTCGCCGACTACGTCCTCACCGATTACGGCACCGGCGCCGTCATGGGCGTGCCCTCGGGAGACGAGCGCGACTTCCAGTTCGCCCGCAAGTACGGCCTGCCGATCCCGCCCGTCGTGGTGGGGGAGGACGACCCGCTCTACGAGGAGCTGAAGGACGTCACCGGGCTCGAGGTCATGGACGTTCCCTGGGAGAGCGCCATGGCGGCCGAGGGGAGGCTCGTCCAGTCGGGCCCCTTCACCGGCATGAAGGGCGGCCACGGATCCGAGGCCGTGAGGGCCATCATCGACTGGCTCAGCGAGCGCGGGCTCGGCGAGGCCAAGGTCGAGTGGCGCCTCCGCGACTGGCTCATCTCGCGCCAGCGCTACTGGGGCACCCCCATCCCCGCCGTCCATTGCCCAAAGTGCGGCATCGTGCCCGTTCCCGAGGACGAGCTCCCGGTAGTGCTTCCGGCGACCCTCGATCTGGCGGCGGGGGAGACGTTGGCCGAATGCCCGGAGTTCTACGAGACCACGTGTCCCGTCTGCGGCGGCCCCGCCCGCCGCGAGACCGACACGATGGATACGTTCTGCGATTCGAGCTGGTATTACCTGCGCTACTTGGATCCCCATGACGACCAGGGGCCGTTCACGAGGGAATCGGTGGGGCGCTGGATGCCGGTGGACAACTACATCGGCGGCATCGAGCACGCCATCCTCCACCTGCTCTACTCGCGCTTCTGGACCCGCGTGATGCGCGACCTCGGCCTCTTCGACGCCGACGCCGCGGAGGGCGAGCTCTCCGAGCCCTTCACGAACCTGCTCTGCCAGGGCATGGTCAAGGACGAGCACGGCGACGTCATGAGCAAGTCGAAGGGCAACGTCGTGCCCCCCTCGAGCGTGATCGGCCCCTACGGCGCCGACACGATGCGCATGGCCGTGCTCTTCGTGGCGCCTCCCGAGAAGGACTTCAACTGGGACCCCAACGCGGTCGCCGGCTGCAACCGCTTCATAAAGCGCGCCTGGCGCCTCGTCTTCGAGCTCGCGCCCGAGGGCTGGCTCGAGGCCGCCGACGAGATCGATCCCGCCGCCCTCTCGGGCGAGGCGGCGAAGCTCAACCGCTCGTTGCACGCCCTGGGCCTTCGCTGCACCCGCGACTTCGACCGCGGCCAGTACAACACGGCCATCTCGGCCATGATGGAGCTCGCCAACGCGGCGGGCGCCTATCTCTCGGCCGTCGCGGAGGGCGAGAGGGACGCGGCGCTCACGGCCAAGGTGGCCCGTGCGCTCGTGGCGCTCCTGGCGCCGATCTGCCCCTTCGTCACCGAAGAGCTCTACCACGAGGCGCTCGGGTTCGAGGGCTCGGTCTACGACGAGCCCTGGCCCGCCTTCGACGAGGCCCAGACCGTCACCGAGACGGTTCAGATCGCCGTGCAGGTGCTGGGCAAGGTGCGCGCCAGGATCGACGTCCCCCGGGACATCGCCGAGGACGAGCTCGAGGCCCGGGCGCTCGAGGCGGTCTCCCGCCAGCTCGAGGGGAAGACGGTCCGAAAGATCGTCAGCGTGCCCGGGAGGCTCGTCAACATCGTCGCCACGTAGGCAGCGCGGGCTGGCCGCTCCGAAAGGCTCCGGGCTCGCCGGGCGCAGCCCTTCGGTCGTGAAGCGGGAGGAGGCGGATGGACTGCCCGAAGTGCGGAAGGTACCTCGGCGAGGGCATGCTGCCCGCCCGCTGCCCCCACTGCGGGGCGAATCTCGCCAATCCCACCGACGCCATCCGGGGGTCGAAGGCCACGGCCTCGCGAAGGAACGTCGAGGGGCTCACCGGCATCGGCAAGGGCAACACGTCCGGTCGCAGGAGGCATTACCTGCAGGTCCTTCTGGCAGTCGTCCTGGTCGGCGCCTTCGGGGCCCTCTTCTGGTTCGCGCTGAGGGGCTTCGGCGCGTCCGACGCGCCCATCGTGCCCGACGTCGTCGGCTGGCGCGTCGAGCGGGCCACGGAGGAGCTCGTCGGCGCGGGCTACGGCGTCGTGGTCGAAGTCACCTACGACGAGACGCAGATGGACGGCATCGTCCTCGGCCAGGAGCCGGCGGGCGGCGTCGAGGCCAAGGCCGGCACCCAGGTGAGGGTCACCGTGGCCACCTCGAAGGTCATGCCCACGGTGGTCGGCCTCACGCAAGAGGAGGCCGAGAGCGCCCTTCGCGAGGTGGGCATCCCCTTCAGTGTCCACGAGGAGATCTCCGATCGCGACGAGGGCATCGTCATCGAGGCCTCCGTGCAGCCCGGCGTCGCCCTCGGCGCCTCCGACGGCGTGGAGCTCACCGTGGCGAGGAAGCCGCGCGTCCCCCAGCTGGTGGGGCTCGCCGAGTCCGACGCCATCGCCCGGATCGAGGCCCAGCAGCTCGTGGCCGAGTCCGTCCTCGTGGCCGATCCCGATGCCCCGCAGGCCACGGTCGTGGCCCAGGATCCGGCCGAGGGCGAGGCGCTCTCGCCGGGATCGAAGGTGACGATCAAGGTGGCCACCACCGAGGAGGGCCTCCTCGAGAGCGCCGCCAACGCGGTGCTCCAGGCGGTCTACGACATCGATCCCGCGAACGACGCCGTGGGGTCGGCCCTGAAGCCGCTCCTCTCGAGCGACAACCCCTATGCCGATGCCGAGCCCCATGAGATCTGGTGGAACGTGGTCAAGCGCGGGGGACGCTTCGACGAGCAGCCCGACGAGCTCCAGAGCCTGCCGCGCTCGCTCGAGAAGAGCGAGCTCAAGATCGATCCCGAGAATCGCACCGTCACGGCGACGATCACCGTCGACTGGGATTGGACGGGGCTTCCCGGCGCCTCCGCGGCGGGATCGGAGGACACCCGCACCGTCACGATGAAGTTCGACGACGAGGGCAAGCTCCTCTCGCTCACCGACGATCAGACGGACGTGCCCTTCTTCACAACTAGTTCGTAAGCGTCGAGGCCGCGCTTGACGTCCGTAACGGCGAATCCCATACTTCAAGCCGCACAGACCGGTGTTCTTCCGCGAGGAAGTGGGACGTTCCTTCGTCCTGCTTCCTTTTTGTTGGCAGGGGAGGTGCGGTATGGCCGGTGACGCCAGGCGCGAAGCGCTGCTCGGGCTCCTGGAGCCCCGGGCGGCCGAGAGGGGCCTCGATGTCGTGGACATCGAGGTGTCGGGTGCCCGGGGCTCGGCGCTGGTCAGGGTGTACCTCGACCATGTCGATCCCGACGAGGGCCCCATCGACCTCGAGGAGCTCTCGAGCGCGAGCCGCTGGATCTCGAGCCTCATGGATGAGACCGATCCCATCCAGGGCGCCTACACCCTCGAGGTGAGCTCGCCCGGCCTCGAGAGGCCGCTTCGGCGCGAGGGCGACTACGAGCGCTTCCTCGGAAGGAGCGCCCGCGTGCGCATGGCCGGCTACGAGGGGCGGCGCAACTACACGGGAACCATTCAAGGGATCGAGGAGGGCGCGCTCGTCCTCGACGTGGACGGCGAGCGCCGCCTCCTTCCCCTCGAGGGCATCGCGAGGGCCCGCCTCGTGGCGAACCTCGACGACCTCTAGCCGCCGGCCCCGATCGCCGGTCGGGCGATGCGCGGGCGCACGACGAGACACGCAGCGGATACGGCACGGAAGGAAGGCTGAAGAGGCCATGGCATCGGAAATGATGGAAGCGCTGATGGCGCTCTGCCAGGAGCGAGGCATCGACCAGCTCTACCTCATCGACCGGCTCGAGCAATCGCTCGCCAGGAGCTACGCCGACCTCATGAACATGGAGTACGGCGCCAAGGTGACCATCGACCGCACCACGGGCAACATCTACGTCTACCGGCTCGATCCGGTGGGCGAACCGGATCCCGAGACCGGCGAGTACGCCGAGTTCGAAGAGGTGGACGTGACCCCCGAGGACACGTCCAGGATCGCGGCGCTCCACGCCAAGGCGGAGATCAACGCCATCGTGGACAGGGTCCGCAAGGAGCGCATCTACGAGGAGTTCTCGGGGCGCATCGGCGACCTCATCTCGGGCGACGTCATCCAGTCCACCCCCGACTTCACCATCGTGCAGATCCGCAAGGGAGTCGAGGCGGAGCTTCCGCACTACGACGTGCGCCGCCATCCCGGGGAGCGCAACGAGAGGCCCCACGGCGAGCACTACACCACCAAGGACAAGGCCCTGAAGGCCGTCATCGTCGACGTGAAGAACCCCAACCAGGGCGAGCAGTCCAAGCGGAGCCGCCCCTCCATCATCATCTCGCGCACCCATCCCGACTTCGTACGCAGGCTCTTCGAGCTCGAGGTGCCCGAGGTCTACGACGGCGTGGTCGAGATCGCCTCCATCGCCCGCGAAGCCGGGATCCGCTCGAAAGTGGCCGTGCAATCCATCGACCGCAGGCTCGATCCCGTGGGCGCCTGCGTGGGGCCGAGGGGCTCCCGCGTGCGCTCGGTGGTCTCGGAGCTCAGGGGCGAGCGGGTCGACGTGATCCAGTGGTCCGACGACCCGGCACGCTGCGTGGCCGAGGCGCTTTCCCCGGCGCGCGTGAACCGCGTGATCATCGAGGAGGCCCGCCACCATGCCACGGCCATCGTCCCCGACGACCAGCTCTCCCTCGCCATCGGCAAGGAGGGGCAGAACGCCCGGCTCGCCGCCCGCCTCACCGGCTGGCACATCGACATCAAGAACGAGACGCTCGCCCAGGGGCTCTTCTCCTCGCCCTTTGCCGAGGAGGCCGACGACCTCATCGACGACGACTCGAACCGCCGATGCGAGTACGTGAGCCCCGACGGCGTGCGCTGCCGCAACATGGCGCGCCCGGGATCGGCGTACTGCGGCATCCACGAGCACATGCTCCAGGAGGCCTAGCCTCTCCCATCCCCTAAGACGACCGCGCCTCTGAAGGAAGGGCATCGCTTCATGGCCAACACCCCCATCCACAAGCTCGCCAAGGAACTCGGCATGTCGAGCAAGGAGCTCATGGGCTACCTGCGCGACATGGGCATCCCGGCTAAGAGCCCCTCGTCGGGCCTGGTGCCGGCCTATGTCTCGATGGCCAAGCAGAAGCTCGGCCCCATCCTCAAGGCCCGCGAAGAGGAGATCAGGGCCCAGAGGATCGCCGAAGAGGAGCGCAAGAGGGCCGAGGAGGCCGAGGAGAGGAAGCGGCGCGAGGCAGAGCGCGAGGAAGTGGAGCGCCGCCGCGCCGAGGAGCGCAAGCGGGCCGAGGAAGAGCGCAAGAAGGCCGAAGAGGAGCGCAAGAGGGCCGAGGAAGCGGAGCGGAAGGCGGCCGAGGAGGCCGAGAAGCACCGCGTGCGCGACAACGCGCCCAGGACCATGTCGTCCTACGATTCCCTCCTCTCGCAGATCGCCCAGCAGGAAGAGGTGCTGAAGCAGCAGGCCGAGGCGGCCGCGAGGGCCAAGGACGCCGCCCGCGGCGCCACCGGCGCCAGGGGATCGGCCCGGGAGCGACAGCCGCAGATGCCGGAACCCGAGCGCCAAGGCGCCCCGGATCGCCAGCGCCGCGGCCGCAAGGGCCGTGGACGCGGCGGGGACGCGGGCGAGGATCGCTACGCCCGCATGGCCCGTGCCGCCGAGGAGTACAACCGCGAGCGCGTGCTCGAGGACGCGAGGGCGCAGGTCGAGGAGGCCAACCGCGCCTCCACCGGAAGGCGCCGCAAGCGCAAGGAGCGCCGCCAGCAGCAGCAGGCGCAAAGGGCCGAGGAGAGGGCCGTCGCCGAGGCCATCGCCAACGACCAGGACCTCTCCCAGCTCGGCATGGTGAAGGTCCCCCAGGGATCCACCGTCGCCGAGCTCGCCGAGCTCCTGGGCGTCGATGCCGCCGACATCGTGAAGCGGCTCTTCCTCCTGGGTACGCCGCTCACCATGACCCAGTCCATGACCGACGAGCTCATCGAACTCGTCGCCGACGACCTGGGCCGCGAGGTCAAGATCATGACCAAGGAGGAGGAGAACTCGTTCACCTTCTACGACGATCCGGCCGAACTCGAGCCGAGGAGCCCGGTCGTGACGGTCATGGGCCACGTCGACCACGGCAAGACGTCGCTTCTGGACGCCATCCGCGACACCGGCGTCGTCGCCTCCGAGGCCGGCGGCATCACCCAGCACATCGGCGCCTCCCAGGTCGAGATCGACGGCCGCAAGATCACCTTCGTCGATACGCCCGGCCACGAGACCTTCACGGCCATGCGAGCCCGAGGCGCCAAGGTGACCGATATCGTCATCCTCGTCGTGGCTGCGGACGACGGCGTCATGCCCCAGACGGTGGAGTCCATCAACCACGCCCGCGCCGCCGGCGTGCCCATCGTCGTCGCGGTCAACAAGATCGATCGCGAGGACGCCAATCCCGATCGCGTGCGGCAGGAGCTTACGGAGTACGAGGTCATCCCCGAGGAGTGGGGTGGCGAGAACATGTTCGTGAACATCTCCGCCAAGCAGAAGATCGGCATCGACGAGCTCCTCGAGACCGTTCTTCTGCAGGCGGACGTGCTCGAGCTCAAGGCCAACCCCAACACCTTCGCCTCCGGCTACGTGCTCGAGGCCAAGCTCGACCGCGGCCGCGGCTCGGTGGCGACGCTGCTCGTGAACCGCGGAACGCTGCATGTGGGCGATGCCGTCGTGGCCGGCATGAGCCATGGTCGCGTGCGCGCTATGCTCGACCAGCACGGCCGGCCCGCCGCCGAGGCCGGGCCCTCCGACGCCGTCGAGGTGCTGGGGCTCTCGTCCGTGCCCGCCGCAGGCGACGAGTTCCGCGTCTTCCAGGACGAGCGCGATGCCCGCGACCTCGCCGAGCAGCGCGCCCTCAAGGCCCGCATCGAGGAGCAGAACCAGGTGCGCCACGTGACCCTGGAGAACCTCTTCGAGACCATGGGCCAGGACGAGGTCTCCGAGCTGAACCTCGTGGTCAAGGCCGACGCCCAGGGCTCCATCGAGGCCCTGAGGGACGCCCTCGCCAAGATCGACCAGTCCGAGGTCTCGATCAACGTCATCCACGGCGCCGTGGGCGCCATCACCGAGACGGACGTCATCCTGGCCGCCGCCTCCGACGCCATCATCATCGGCTTCGGCGTGCGCCCGGAGGCCAAGGCCCGCTCCCTCGCCGAGCGGGACGGCGTCGAGATTCGCACCTACTCGGTCATCTACCAGGCCATCGAGGACATCGACGCGGCTCGCATCGGTATGCTCAAGCCCACCGAGGAGGAGCGGGAGCGCGGCACCGCCGAGGTGCGCGAGACCTTCAAGGTGCCCAAGGTCGGCGTGGCCGCCGGCTGCATGGTCACCTCCGGCGAGATCTCGCGCGACGACCGCGCGCGCATCGTCCGCGACGGCGTCGTGGTCTACGATGGCGCCTTCGCCTCCATGCGCCGCTTCAAGGACGATGTGGCGAGCGTGCGCGCCGGCTACGAGTGCGGCCTGGGATTCGAGAACTTCCAGGACTTCCACATCGGCGACGTCGTCGAGGCCTACCGCATCGTCGAGGTCGCCCGCACCGAATAGCCACCGCGGCGGCCCATCGAATCGGGGAATGCCATGAAGACGAATCCCTATTCCAGGCGCTCGGCCGAACAGGCACGGGAGAAGCTCGCGCAGATTCTGGCCACGCGATTCTCCGACCCCGCCATCACGGGGGCGACGGTGACCGCCTGCGAGGTCTCGGTCGATAAATCGCTGGTGCGGGCCTACATGGCCTGCCCTGCGGGCGAGGAGGACGAGACCATGGCGGCGCTTGCGCGCGCCAAGGGCCGCATCCGCTCGCTTCTGGGCCGTGCCCTCGGCTGGCGGGTGAGCCCGGAGCTGGACCTTCGCCTCGACCCCACCACCGAGGCCGCCGAGCGGATCTCGGAGGCGCTCCGCCATAGGCCGCCCACCATGCGAACGCCCAAGGACGAGGATGGCTACCCGCTGGACTGGGCCGAGGGCGGGGACCTCTCGGACTCTGGAGAGGCCCGATGATCCTCATCGACGAGTCGCTGGCGAAGCGCCAGAGGGAGGCCCTCGATCGGCTCACCGCGGCCATCGACGGATCCCGCGCCATCGCCATCTGCGCCCATACGTCGCCCGATGGCGATGCGCTCGGAAGCGAGCTCGCGCTCGCGTCGATCATCGAGGATCGCTGGCGGGGCGAGAAGGCCGTGACCTGCCTGCTCGCCGACGACAAGCCGCTCCCTCGCCACTGCGCCTTCCTGCCGGGGGCGGAGCGGCTCGTGCGGCCGAGCGACTACGACGGAGTCCCCGACCTCTTCATCTGCGTCGACCTGTGCCTGGCGAGCCGGCTCGCCGCGGCAAGGCCCATCATGGAGCGCTCCGGGAGCGTCTTCATCATCGACCACCACCCCACGGATCGGCCCTTCGCGGACTGCTGGATCCGGCCCAACGTGGCGGCCTGCGGCGTCATCGTCGCCGAGTACGCGCTCCAGATGGGGATGCCCATCACGCCCGACGTGGCCACGCTCCTCTTCGTCGCCCTCGTCACCGACACCGGGCGCTTCCAGTACCAGAACGCCGACGCGGAGGCCTTCGGCATCGCGAGCCTGCTCGTCGATTCCGGGGCGAGCCCATCCGAGGTCGCCCTCCAGGTCTACCAGAGCTTCAGCCTGCCGTACCTGCACTTGGAATCGATCGTCGAAGGTCGGATACGGCTGCTCCTCGACGGAAGGCTCGCCCTCTCGTGGGCCCTTTGGGAGGACTTCATCGCCACGGGCTGCCCGGAGGATGAGGCGGACGGCCTCGTGGACGTGGTTCGGAGCGTCGGGGGCGCCGAGGTCGTGCTGCTCCTCAGGCAGACGCCGAGCGGCGCATTTCGCGGGAATCTGAGGTCGAAGGGCGCGTTGGACGTCTCGAAGGTCGCTGAGCGGCTGGGAGGGGGCGGCCACGCGGCTGCCGCCGGATTCACGCTCGATGCGGACGATGTCCGCGAGGCGGAGGCGGCGGTGGTGCCGCTCGTCGCGCGGCTCATCGACGGGAGCCTCGACGGCGATGGGGAGTGGGATCGCGTTGAACGATGAGCGTCCCGCGGTCCTGATCGGCGTCGACAAGCCCGCTGGCCCGAGTTCCCATGACGTGGTCGCCCGGATCCGCCGGGCCCTCGGCGTCAAGCGCGTCGGCCATGCCGGAACGCTGGATCCGCTCGCCACGGGCGTCCTCATCGCGGGGGTCGGCCAGGCGGCCCGGCTCCTCGGCTACATCGCGCTCTCCGAGAAGTCCTATGTGGCGGAATTCCGCTTCGGCTCCGAGACCCTGACGGACGATGCGGAGGGCGAGGTCACGGCTACGGCCCCCGTGCCCGAGAGGATCCGCGACCGTTCCTTCGCCGCCTCCCGGGTGAGGGCCCTGGTGGGCAAGGGCCTCCAGGTGCCTCCGGCCGTGTCGGCGGTGAAAAAGGACGGGAGGCGCGCCTGGCGGGCGGCGAGGAGGGGCGAGAGCCTCGAGCTCGAGCCTCGACCGGTGGAGATCTTCGATGCGGCGCTCTGCTCGGTCGATGCGACGGACGAGGGCGTCTCCTGGACGGTGTCCCTGACGGTCTCAAAGGGGTTCTACGTGCGCTCGCTCGCCCGGGACCTCGGGCGCGAGCTCGGTTGCCCGGCCCATGTCGCCAAGCTCGTCCGGACGCGATCGGGCCACGTGGGGCTCTCGTCCTGCCTCGAGCTCGAGGCGATCGAAGAGGAGGGCTGGGACGCCGTCCGCACCCATTGGCTCGACCCCTTCGGCGCGACCGGGATCGCCAGACGCGACCTCTCGGCCTCGGAGCTGGCGCGAGCGCTCGACGGCAAGCCGCTTCGGGCAAGGGACTCGGATGCCGAGCTCGTGGGGCTCTTCCGGGAAGGGCGGCTCTGGGGCGTCTGGGAGCGCTCCGGGGGCGTCCTTCGCTGCCGCGCGAACTTCCCCGACGGCATCCTCGCCAGCGGGGATGCCGCGGCATCGAGACGTGGGGGAGTGGGGCTATGAGCGCCGTCGACCTGCCGGCTGCGGAGCGGGGCGATGCGCAGGACCTCGCCGATCTCGCGAGGGACGCCTTCCTCTGCGGCCGGGATCTGCCGGATCCCATGGCCATGCCGGGCGCCAAGGCATACGCGCTCACCGAGCGCTTCTCACTCGGGGGCCCCGCAGTCCTCGCGCTGGGGACCTTCGACGGGGTCCATCGCGGGCACCGCCGTCTCGTCGAGTGCGCCGCCGACGACGCCCGCCAAAGGGGCGTGCCCCTCGTCATCGTGACCTTCGATCCAGATCCCTCGCAGGTCCTCGCCGGCCCGTCTCCCGCGAGCCTCCTCCTCTCGTCGCGAGATCGCCTCCTGGCGCTCTCCCACCTGCCGGCCGATGCCATCATCGCCTTCGACTTCACGCGAGACTTCGCGAACCTCGGCTACGAGGAGTTCGTCACCGATCGCCTCCTCTCCCTCCTGCGCCCGCTCGCCATCCATGTGGGCAGCGACTTCGCGCTGGGGCGTGGCAGGGAGGGCTCCATCGGCGCCCTCGAGGTGCTCTTGGGGGCGCTGGGGATCTCCGCCTTCGGCCATGAGCTGCGACGGGCCCATGGGGCGGCCATATCGGCAACCCGCATCCGGGCGCTCCTCGTCGCCGGCGAGGTGGAGCTGGCGATGGAGCTCCTCGGACGGGCTCCGTTCGTGAGCGGCGTCGTCGCCCACGGCAGGGGAGAGGGGTCGTCCCTCGGCTTCCCGACGGCGAACGTGCGCTTCGACCGCGCCTTCGCCTTCCCCGAGGACGGGGTCTACGCCGGGATCTGCGGGGTGGGCGAGCGGGCCTGGCCCGCCGCGGTCAACATCGGGGAGCCCCCGAGCTACGTCGAAGGGGATGCGGCCTCTGACGTGGGGCTCGCGGAGGCGTCGCTCATCGGCTTTTCGGGCGACCTCTACGGGCGGGACGTCTCCGTGGCCCTGGTGAAGCGGCTTCGCCCCTCGGTGCGCTTCGAGGGCGTCGGCGAGCTCCAAGCGGCAGTGAGGCGCAATCTGGACGAGACGCGGCGGCTTCTGGGGTCGGCGGCGTTCGACCTCGGCCATCGAGGGTGGGATCGGGAGCCCCGATCGTGATTGGCAACGACCAGAAAGAGCAGATCGTCCAGGCGACCGATTTCGTCTCGCTGGTGGGGGAGACGGTTCAGCTCCATGAGAAGGGCGCGGGCGATTGGTGGGGGCGCTGCCCCTTCCACGAGGAGAGGACCGAGTCATTCCACGTGAACGCCAACCGGGGTCTCTACTACTGCTTCGGCTGCGAGGCGAAGGGCGACGTCATCGATTTCGTCATGCGCCGCGAGAACCTCGACTTCGCGGATGCGCTCCGTTGGCTCGCCGATAGGGCGGGGATCGAGATTCGGGAGACCCGGGGCGCTCGCCGGGGCCCCCGACGGAACCGCGTGCTCTCATGCCTCGAGGAGGCCGAGAGGCGCTTCTCGAGGAACCTCCTCGCGCGCAGGGATCCCGCCGGGCGCTGCGATAGGGCACGGGCCTATCTCGGAGGCCGTTCGATGGGACGCGAGGTGAGCCTTCGCTGGGGGCTCGGATTCGCGCTCGGCGGCCAGGACCTCGTGAACCACCTGCTCGACTGCGGATTCAGCCGCGCCGAGATCGCCGCGGCCGACTTGGGCGTGGAGCGGGGGAACGGCCTGAGGGACCGGTTCTTCGACCGGGTGATGTTCCCCATCCGAGACGAGGCGGGCCGCACCATCGGCTTCGGCGGTCGCGTCATGAACGATTCCAAGCCCAAGTACCTGAATAGCAAGGACTCCGGCCTCTTCCATAAGACGAAGAACCTCTACGCCCTCGACAGGGCCAAGGACTCCATCATCGCCTCGGGCCGCGCGCTCATCGTCGAGGGCTACACCGATGCGATCGCGCTCCATGAAGCCGGCTTCGCCAACGCCTGCGCGATCCTGGGAACGGCCCTCACGCACGACCACATCAGGCTCCTGAGCCGCTTCAAGCCGAGGGAGATCACGAGCCTCCTCGACGGCGATGCGGCCGGCCAGAGGGCGGCGGAGAAGGCGCTCGCGCACTTGGGCGAAACCGAGGCGAAACTCACCTGCGTGGTGCTTCCGGAGGGCAAGGATCCGGCGGAGTATCTCGAGGCCTATGGCCCCGAGGCGCTCGAGGCCGAGCTCGCTGGGGCGAAGGACCTCGCGCTCTTCGTCATCGACCGGAAGGTCGCCGAGGCCCAAGGGTCGGCGCCGGGGAGGCGCCGGCGGATCCTCGGGGAGGCGTGCGCTGCGCTGGCGCCCCTGAAGGGAAATCCCATCGCGCTCGAGCGCTACAGCGCCTACATCGCGGATGCCTTCGATGCGAGCCAGGAGGAGGTGCGGCGCCTCATACGGGAGGCCCCCGTTCGAAGGGACGATGCCGGGCGTCCCGCCGCCGCATTCGTCGATGGCGACGGCCCGTGGGAGACGGAGCGCGCGGCCGATGCCGGCGTCATCGCGGTCGAGCCGCTGCCCGACCTCGGGAGCCTCCCGCCCCGCCAGCGCCGGCGCATCGTCCTGGAACGGCAGTTCCTGGCCCTTCTGGCCGACGATCCCCAGCCCTTCGCCCCCCATGCGGCGAGGATCCGCGCGCTCTCCTGGGAGGATCCCCGCCACGGCGTCATCGCCGCCGTCCTCCTCGATGCCCCCGTCGGCTCGAGCGCGAGGGATCGCCTGGCGCTCGCCCGGAATGCCGATCCCATGGCGCCCCAGATCCTCTCGGGCTCGGAATTCGACCGCTCCGGCGAGCCATGGAACGAACGCGACGCCTCGTTCGTCATGGACGAGCTCGAGTTGGAGACGCTCCGTGCCGAGGCGCGGAGCCTGCAGGCGGCTCTCAAGGCGCAAGAGATCGACGACGATCGCACGGGCGCCCGGGCGCTCCTCGAGCGCTCGGCCGCCCTTCGCGAGAGGATCGCGATGTTGGAATCTCGTGTGAGGCACTGGACGCGAGGTTGAATGCGTTGCCAGCGGTTAGAATAGAGGGTCGGCGAAAGGAGTCACTTGGCTACGAAGAAGAGCGAACCCAAAGAGACCGAGCATCCCACCGACCAGGATCCAAAGGCCGAGAAGCCCTCGACGCCGAAGAAATCCCCGCAGAAGAAGGCACCGGCCGCGAGCGCCGCGAAGAAGGCCCCGTCCAAGAAGCCGGCTTCCAAGAAGACCGCCGAGAAGGCGCCCGAAGCCGCCGCGGAGGCGACGTCGTCCCCGAAGCGATCCGCAGCGAAGGCGAAGGCGCCGACTGCGGATGAGCCCGCAAAGGGAACGGGGACTGCCAAGGCAACGGGGGCGAAGGCCGCGAAGGCCGCCGCCAAGAAGCCCGCGGCCAAGAAGGCCGCGAAGGGCGAAGACGGCGACGCGAAGGCCGCCGCCGCCAAGAAGCCCGCGAGCGCGAAGAAGGCCGCCGCCCCCAAGAAGCCCGCAGC
>CANRLS010000014.1 GCA_947631545.1 uncultured Atopobiaceae bacterium | reverse complement strand
GCTTCGACCTCCGATGCTCTCGGCATCACGCGAAGCGCCCCCTTGCGGGTGGTGACGAGGGCCGCGGCGGCGTTCGCCCAGGTGAGAAGGTCCGTGAGCTCCGCTTCGGTGTAGTCCTTCCAGCCGTGCTCGAGCACGTAGTGGATGGCCGAGGCGCAGAAGCAGTCGCCGGCGCCGGTGGTCTCGATGGTTTCGGGAAGGCTGAAGCCGGGCACCTCGACGCGGAGGTCGCCGTGATAGGCCCTCGAGCCCTCGGCTCCGAGCGTGAGCAGCACGAGGGGGATGTCGAACCGGTCGCGGAGCCACGCGATGCCCTCGTCGAAGTCCTCCTTGCCCGAGAGCCATTGGATCTCGTTGTCGGCGATCTTCAGCATCTGGGCGTGGCCCATGCCCCAGAGGATCTGCTCGCGGGCCTCCTCCATGGAGGACCAGAGCGGGGGCCGCAGGTTGGGATCGAAGACCATGAGCGCGGCGTTCTGCTCGGCGACCTCGATGGCGAGCCTCGCGGCCGAGCGCACCGGCTCCCCCGTCATGGAGAGCGTGCCGTAGTAGAAGACCTTGGAATCGCTCACGAGGCTCTCGTTGACCTCGTCGGCTCGGAGCATCATGTCGGCCCCGGGGTTGCGGTAGAACGAGAAGTCGCGATCGCCGCCCGGCAGGGTGTGCACGAAGGCGAGCGTGGTGTGCACGTCCTCGTCGATGCAGAGGCCGCGGACGTCGATCCCCACCTCGCGGGCCGCCTGCTCCAGCTGCTCGCCGAACATGTCGCGACCGATCTTGCCGATGAAGGCCGCCTTGTGGCCGAGGCCGGCCAGCATGGCGAGGACGTTGCAGGGCGCCCCGCCCGGACAGGCCTCGAGCATGGGATTGCCCTGGTCGGATGGGCCGTGCTCCGTGAAGTCGATGAGCAGTTCGCCGAGAGCTGTGACGTCAAGGTTGGCCATGGCCCCTCCCCGGATTCGACGATGAACGCTGAGATGAACCCAGTGTAAACGGTTTCAGGGGGAAGCCGCGCTCAAGAGGGGCTCTCGACCTGCGAAGAGCGGGACGATCCCCATGGGGAACCGTCCCGTTTGCGTACTCGATGGGGCTGCGAAGGCCTAGACGGGGGTGCCGCCGCCGTAGGGGCTGCCCCAGATCGAATGGGGGCCGACGATGCCGGTGCCCGGCGTGGAGGCCTCGATGATCATGCCGTCGCCGTAGTAGATGGCCACGTGACCGCTCCAGAAGACGAGGTCTCCCGGCTGGAGCGAGCCGATGCTGCGGATGTCGCACATGCCCGCCTGGCTCGCCGAGCTATGGGGCAGGTAGATCCCCGCCTGGGCATAGCAGTACTTGGTGAAGCCGGAGCAGTCGAAGGTGGCGCTGCCGGGATCGTAGGCGCCATAGACGTAGTTGCCGCCCACCATGGAGAGGGCCGCGTTGATGATGGCGCTCCGCTGGGCCGAGGTGAGGCCCCCGCCACCGCCCACGCTGACGCTCGGCTGCGAGGAACCGGAGCCCGAAGAGCCCGAGGATCCGGAGGACGACCCGGCGCTGGAGCCCGAGGAGGAGCCGGAGCTCGAGGGGGCGCTCGGCGCGGGCGCCTGCTGCTGTTGTTGCTGCAGCGCCTGCTGGGCCTGGCGCGCCGCCGCCTCGGCCGCCGCGCGCGCCGCGGCCTCCTCGGCCGCCAGGGCCTCCTTGAGGTCCTGGTCGAGGCCATCGACGTAGGCTGCGGCCTCCTGGGCCTTGGCGTCGAGATCCGCCTTCTGCTGCTCTTGCTGGGAGGCGAGGCTCTGCTGCTCGGCCTTCTGGGCCTCGAGCGACTGCTCCTCTTGGACGAGCTCTTGCTGCTGCGCCTCGAGCGCCGCCTGGAGCTCCTGGGTCTCGTGGATGTTCTGCGCCTGCTGCTCGCTCACCTTGTCCGCGTAATAGACGTGCGACACGAACTCCTCGATGTTCTTGGAGCTCAGGATGAGGTCGAGGAGGCGGAACCCGCCGGACTTGTAGTCCTGGACGACCTGGTCGGCGACCTCGCCGCGGCGCTCCGCGAGCTCGGCCTCCTTGGCCTGGATGTCGACCTTGGTCTCTTGGATGGCCGCGTTGGTCTCATCGATGCCCTCTTGGGTGACATCGAGCTGGTGGAGGGTCTCGTTCAGGGCCTCGGAGGCCTGACCGGCCTGCTCGTAGAGGCTATCGCGCGTGGCCCTGGCCTCGTCGAGACGGGCTTTGAGGGTCGCCGAATCCTCGGCCATCGCGACCGTGGGCGCCACGGCCATGCCGACCGCCATGCCCACGGCGAGCATCAATGCGGCTATGAGGAAACCGATACGCTTCATGTCAGCTCCGTTTGCGGCCTACGTCTCGGGCATTTCATTATAGGCGCGGGAACACGTCTTGCTCGCTCTTCATCAAATGGGGACATTCAGGGGATGCGAATGGCGCCCTCACGCGAGGGAGCGGCCCCAGCGCGCTGCCGGGGCCGCTCCACTGATATCGCAGTTCGGGTGCTTAGGCGCCCGAGCGCCTCCCTGCTAGTTCCAGCCCTTGCCGTCGGAGCCGAAGAGGCGGATCTTCTCCTCGGTCTTGGCGATCATCGCGTCGTAGCCGGGCTTGAGGAGCTTGCGCGGGTCGAAGCCCTTGCCCTGGTGGATCTTGCCGGCCTTGACGTACTCCTCGGTGGCGTCGGCGAAGACGAGCTGGAGCTCGGTGTTCACGTTGATCTTGGCAACGCCGAGGTCGATGGCCTTCTTGATCTGGTCATCGGGGATGCCGGTGCCGCCGTGGAGGACGAGGGGCAGGTCGCCCGTCTCGGCCTTGATGGCCGCGAGGGCGTCGAACTGCAGGCCAGCCCAGTTCTCGGGATACACGCCGTGGATGTTGCCGATGCCGGCGGCCAGGAAGTCCACGCCGCACTCGGCGATGGCGGCGCACTCCTTGGGATCGGCGACCTCGCCCATGCCCACGACGCCGTCCTCCTCGCCGCCGATGGAGCCGACCTCGCACTCGATGGAGATGCCCTTGTCGTGGGCCATCTTCACGAGCTTCTTGGTGTTCTCGAGGTTGGTGGCGAAGTCCTTCTCGTGGGAGCCGTCGTACATGACGGAGGTGAAGCCGGCATCGATGCACTCGACGCAGGCATCGTAGGTGCCGTGATCGAGGTGGAGGGCCACCGGGATGGTGAGGTCGAGCGCCTTGTACATGGCGTTCACGAGCTTCTTCACGGTCTTGTAGCCGGTCTGGTACGTGGCGGCGCCCATGGAGCTCTGGATGATGAGGGGCGACTGGGTCTCCTCGGCCGCGACCATGATGGCGTGGCACCACTCGAGGTTGTTGGTGTTGAAGGCGCCGATGGCGTAGTGGCCGGCGACCGCCTTGTCGAGCATGGCTTTGGCGTTGACGAGCATAGAGACCTCCGTCTTCCTGGGAGCCCATGGCGCGGCCTCGATCGTGCCGCACCGCCTTTCCTACCAGCGTCGAGTATGACACGACGGCGCGGCCATGACGCGGCCGCCCGCGAGCGCTATCGGCCAGTGCCAGCGCCCGTTGACGCCCGGCTCTCCGCGGCCGGGATGCGATGGAGACCCGGGGCCCTCGAGCGGTTGGAGGCGGATGAGTTATGCGACACTCGTCCCGTCCTCTGGCGCCACGGCAATCGCGAGGGTCATGGTCTTCTCGAGTCTCATATTCGTGTTCCTCTTCTTCCCGCTCTACCTCCTCGCCTACAGGCTCGCGCCGGAGCGCCACCGCAACCCGGTGCTCCTCGTCTCATCGCTCATCTTCTACGGATGGGGCGGGCCGCAGTACCTCGTCCTTCTCGTGGGAGAGACGTTCATCGCCTGGGTCTTCGCGCTCCTCATGGGCCCGAACCGCCGGGGCGCGAGGCCGCGCTGGCCGCTCGTCACGGCCTGCGCCCTCCTCCTCGGCCTCCTCGCGTACTTCAAGTACTGGGGCTGGCTGAGCGGCATGACCCTCGCGCTCTTCGACCTGCCGGTCTTCCTGCCCGAGGTGCTGCTGCCCATCGGCATCTCCTTCTACACGTTCCAGCTCATCTCCTACGTGGCCGACGTCTGGAAGGGCGAGGTGGAGGTCCAGCGGGCCTTCTGGAAGCTCCTGCTCTACTCGTCGCTCTTCTACCAGTGCATCGCGGGCCCGATCGTGCGCTACGAGACGGTGGCGACCGAGATCGACCGTCGCCATGCGAGCCGCACCGACGTCTACCTGGGGCTCCGGCGCTTCTGCGTGGGCCTTGCGAAGAAGGCCGTGCTGGCGAACGGCTGCGCGTCGGTGGCCGACACGCTCCTGCCCATCGGGTCGGAGGCCCTCGCCACGCAGGCGGTCACGGGCTACTGGCTGGGCATGGCCTTCTATATGCTCCAGATCTACCTCGACTTCTCGGCCTACTCCGACATGGCCATCGGCATGGGGCGCATGGTGGGGTTCCATTTCCTCGAGAACTTCGACTACCCCTACATCTCCCGCTCGATCCGTGAGTTCTGGCATCGCTGGCACATCTCGCTCTCGACGTTCTTCCGCGACTACGTCTACTTCCCTCTCGGCGGCAGCCGCTGCTCCACGGCCAAGACGATCAGGAACCTCACGGTGGTCTGGCTCCTCACTGGCCTTTGGCACGGGGCGAGCTGGAACTACGTGCTCTGGGGCCTCTACTTCCTCGCGTTCCTCCTGCTCGAGCGCTATGTGCTCCGGGGCATCGGCGAGAGCTGGGCCGGTCTCCCCTACGCGCTCATCGTCGTCTTCTTCGGCTGGGTGCTCTTCCGCTTCGAGAGCTTCGCCGAGCTGGGCACCGTCGTCGCCGGGCTCTTCGGCGCGACCGCGGGCGGCTTCTCGAGTCTCGAGGTGCAGACGATCTTCACGGAGCACCTCTTCCTCCTCATCGTGTCCATCGTCGCCTGCACGAGGCTCCCGCATCGCCTGCGCGGCGCGCTCGCGAGGATCGGGCGGGGCGGCGGCCTCGGCGTCCAGCTCCTGGGATTGGAAGAGTTCGTGGTGCCCGTGTTCACGCTGATCATCTCCGTGGCCGCGCTCGCGGGCGCCAGCTACAATCCGTTCATCTATTTCCAGTTCTGAGGCGGTGCGCGAAAGGCTGGGAACGCGAGCCGGGGCACGCTCCTCGAAGGGCGCTCCCCCGTACGGCCCTAGGTAAGGGGAATCCATCGACGTGACGCGAGGGCACCGAGAGAGAGCGTCCGTGCCCAGCGCAGGGCCGGGCGAGTCCATGGGCCCTGTCCGCCGTCGAAGGAGGCCCTCGAAGGCCAGGCGGGTGCTCAACGGCTACCGCGACGCGAGCATCTACTCTCTGGGAGCGCTCTTCGCCGTCGGCCTTGTCTGCGGCGGCCTCTTCTTCTTGAGGCCGAGCGTTTCCGAGGTGGAGCACCGCGAGCTCACGCGGTTTCCGAGCCTCGACCTCCCCACCTTCCTCGACGGCACGTTCTTCTCGAACGTGGCGCTCTGGTACGCCGACACCTATCCCCTCCGCGATCCGCTCGTGGGCTTCGACCAGTCCCTCCAAGCCCTCTACGGCTTCTCGGGCGAAGCCCGCATGAAGGGCGGCAACGTCCAGGCCGATGAGCTCCCGGTTGCGGGCGAGACGCCGGTCCAGGACGAGGGCGCTGCCGATCGGCGCGACGTCGAGCCCCCCGATCCGGGCGAGCTCCAGACCGAGATGCGGAACCAGATCATGAACGGCCTCTACGTGGAGGACGGCACGGCCTACAGCCTCTACTACTTCGATCAGGGGGCCACGCGGGCCTACGCCGACGCCATCAACGAGGCGGCGAAGAGCCTCGAGGGCACCTCGACCGTCTACTCGATCCTCGCCCCCACCAACGCCGGCGTGCTCTTGTCGGACGAGCTCCAGAGCTCCCTCGGTGCCACGAACCAGGAGCAGGCGAGCGACTACTTCTACAGCCTCATGGACGACTCGGTGAAGACCGTGCCGGTCTACCAGCCCCTGAAGGACCATGAGGACGAGTACCTCTACTTCCGGACGGACCACCACTGGACGGCGCTCGGCGCCTACTACGCCTACCGCTCCTTCTGCGAGCAGAAGGGCATCGAGCCGGAGGACCTGGACACCTTCCAGAGGATGCGCCAGAAGGGGTTCCTCGGGACCTTCTACAGCGAGCTGCAGGATCCGAGCCTCGCCAGCGCGCCGGACGTGGTGTCGGCCTACCTGCCCCATGCGACGAACGAGATGACGTACTGGGATTCATCGGGCACGGAGCAGGAGGGCAACGTCGTGAACGACCTCTCCGGCTGGATCCCCAGCTCCTACTACAGCATGTTCATCCTCGGCGACCAGCCGCTCTCCCAGATCGACAACCCGAAGCTCGACGACGGGTCGTCGGTGCTCCTCGTGAAGGATTCCTTCGGCTGCGCCTTCGCGCCCTGGCTCGTCGACCACTACCAGACGACCTACATCATCGACTTCCGCGCCTACGACGGCAGCATCACGGACTTCGCGCGGGAGCACGACGTCGACGACGTCATCTTCCTGAACTGCCTCTCGCTCGCGGGCACCTACGGCACCGCCGACACCATCATGAGCAAGGTCCAGGCCGCCTCCCCGGCCGCGACGACCGAGAGGTAGCGCCCGACGCGACGGCGTGGCGTACTGGGTACGCGAGCCGGCGAGAGCGCCGCCCGATGGGGTACCAGGGGCCGCCGCAGCTAATCTTTCTCTTGATGGCTCATGAGCCGGTGGTACATGACCTCGTTCGCGGCGAGCTCCTCCTCGTCGTCGAGGGGCTCGAGGTCGGCCGATCCGTAGCGGCGCTCGAGGGCCCGGGCTATCACCCAGTCGGCCACGCCGGGATTCTTGGGCAGGAGCGGGCCGTGGATGTAGGTGCCGACGATGGACTTCTCGAGACAGCCCTCGGAGCCGCTCTCGCCGTCGTTGCCATGGCCAAAGGCGACCCTGCCGAGGGGCGTGACGCCAGGGCCCAGGTGCGTGCGGCCGCCGTGGTTCTCGTAGCCCACGATCGGCTGGGGCGAGACGTCGCTCTCGATGGCGATGTTGCCGATGAGACGGGGGCTCCCGCGGTCGGTGTAGAGGTCCACGAGCGAGAGGCCCTCGAGCGTCTCCTCCCCCATCACGTAGGAATGGCCGAGGAGCTGGTAGCCCCCGCAGACGGCAAGCAGCGCCCCGCCATCCTCGGTATAGGCCTTGAGCTCGGCCTTCTGTGCGAGGAGCTTCTCGCAGACGATGCGCTGCTCGCGGTCGGAGCCGCCGCCGATGAAGACGATGTCCGCATCGGAGAAGCTGGGGACGTCGCCCACGCGCACCTCGCGGATGCGGGCCTCGATGCCCCGCCACTCCAGGCGCTTGGCCAAGGTGAGGATGTTGCCCCCGTCGCCGTAGAGGTTCAGGAGCTCGGGGAAGAGATGGCAGATGGCGAGGCTTCGGCTCATAGGGCCTCGCCGTCACGGTCGAGCTCGGCTTTGGCGATCCAGAGGGAGCTGTAGTTGCAGAGGGCGTAGAGCGGAAGCGGCGCGCCATTGGCTCCGTAGCCGGCCTCGCCGAGCGCCTCGATGGCGCCCGCCACGGTGCTCGCCAGGGGCGCGTGGATGCCGGCGTACTTCATGCGCACCTGGACGTCGTTTCGGCGATGTCCGCCGGCGACGACGGCGAGCTTGCCCTCGGCCGCCACGCCCGCCAGCCGCTCGAAGTCCACGTCCCAGATCCAAGAGATGTCGCGGCCGTCGTTGTAGTCGTCGTTGATCACGAAGAAGGCCGCCTTGGGACGCTCGTCGGTGAGCATGAGCGAGATGTTCTGGTTGAAGCCGGTGGGGTTCTTGGCGAGGTTCAGCACCACCTCGCGACCGTTCAGCAGGTAGTGCTGGAGCCGGCCGTTCTTGGGGTCGTAGCCGTCGAGCGCGCGCTGGAACGCCTCGGCGGGGACGCCGGCGAGCTGGCTCGCCGCGAAGGCGCCGAGCAGGTTGTAGACCATGTAGGTGCCGCCGAAGGTGGCCTCGATCCGCCACGGGCCGGCCGCCCCCTCCGCCGTGCCGGGCGCGTCCCCGCCGCTGGGGCCCAGGACATCGAAGGCCACGCCCTCGCGCGTGACGTCGATCGCCCTCGCCCGCCAGGCGAGGGCGGGCCGCGCGAAATCGCACTCGGGGCAGGCGAAGGCGCCGAGCTGAGCATAGGCCCGCCACTCGTAGCCGAGCTCGGCGCCGCAGACCTGGCAGAAGCGCGCCTCCGGCACCCGGTCGGGCGGCTCGGGCATGGCCTCGTCGATGCCGAAGGCGACGACCTTCGTCCCCGCCTCGGCCGCGCGCCGCGCCACGCCCACCGAGAGCGGGTCGTCGCCGCAGACGAGGAGTCCCGTCTCGGGCGAAAGCGAGAGAGCCTCCACGAGGGAGTCCTGCACGCGATCGATCTCGCCCGCACGGTCGAGCTGGTCGCGGAAGAGGTTCAGGAGCACGAGCCAGCGGGGCTCGAGCGCCGGCAGCAGATGCACGCAGGAGAGCTCGTCGGCCTCGATCACGGCCCAGTCGGCCTCCTTGCCGAAGAGCATCGCGCTCGTGGCGCCGGCCATCATGTTGGCGCCGCGCCAGTTGCACCACACGCTGTGGCCCGCCCGCTGCACGGCGCGGGCGAGCACGTTCGTCGTCGTCGTCTTGCCGTTGGTGCCGCAGACGACGATCGAGCCCAGGCGAACGCGCTTGGCGAGCTCCGAGAGGAGCGAGGGATCGAGGGCCAGGGCCACGCGTCCCGGCAGTTGGGAGGCGGGTCGGCCGGCGAGCTTCAACAGGCGCGTCGTGGCGCGTCCGGCGGTCTGGGCGACGGCGGCTCTGATTCCCATGGATGGCGCGGCTTCCGAGGCTCTGGGGCGCTCTGCCCTCGGCTCGGGCCCCTAGAGGGCGCCGAGCCCTTCGGACTCGAGGACGTCCCCGGTGCGCACCACGTCCTCGATCCGCAGGTTCACGCCGGAGATGGCGAGCCCCGTCATGGACGAGAGCTCGCGCAGCACGGCCTCGCGCACCCGCTCGAAGACCGCGGGGGCGTAGGCGCCGTACTCCATGACGATGGAGATGTTGATGCGCACCGAATTGTCCTGCATGACCTCCACGGCCACGCCCTTGGTGGGCGCCTCGCCCGAGAAGGCCTCCTGCAGACGGTTGTAGAAGCCGCCCTTCATGCCCACGACGCCCTCGCAGCCCTGGCAGGCGATGGCGACGATCTTCTCGATGACGGCGTTGGAGAACGTGAGGGAGTCGTCGGTGTCGGGCTGGCTCGTGAGGGGATCCTCGAAGCCGGCCACCACGCCATCGTCGGCGGTCTCGGCGACGGCTACGACCTCGGCGTCCTCGTAATCCATGGCCATCGGTGCCTCCTTGGGGATCGTTTCCTGCGCGCTGCTCGGATCATGGTGCCCTGTGCCGTGGCGCTCCCTTCGGGGCCCTCGGCCCTTTGGCCCGTCGAGCGCCACCTCAATGGCGAGGATAGCTCGCGTCCGACGAGCGGATGAGCCGCATGAAGGTCCGGATGATCTTGGGGTCGCCGTCCAGATACTGCCCGAAGGCGACGCCCACGAACACGAGGAAGGCGATGAAGAGCGTCTGCCAGAAGCCGAAGAGGAAGACGAAGAGCGCGGCGAGGAAGCCGAGGACGCCGAAGAAGACGGCGTTGCCATGGCCGGGGAACACCCCCTCGGCGAAGGCCGTGACCTTGCGGCGGGCGCCGTCGACGGCGCTCCGTGCCTGACGGCCCGTGTTGGTGTAGTCCTCCTCGGTGTAGGTGCTCCACCAGCTCCCCTGGGGCGCGGCGTTGCCGCTCTTGGTGCCGGTCGCGCCCTCGTCCACCTCGATGCGGACGCGCTCCCTCTCCTTGACGGGCATGGCTAGGCCTCCCTCTCGGCGCCCATGGGCGTGGGCTCGACGACCACCGTCGGGCTCGCGTCGATGCCGTAGTCCGGGGCGGCCACGGCCTCCTCGCCGATGGCGTAGCGGATCTCGCGGCTCGCGCGGTGGGTGATGCTGGGGGCGAAGCCGCCGGCCCCGTCCTCGTCCACGGTGGGCCCGGGGGCGATCTCGCCGGTCGAGCGCGGCTCGAGGAAGCGCAGCGTGATGGTGCCCAGGCCCTCGCCGCAGAGGCGCGCGAGCCCCTCGCGGAGCGTGAGCTGGAGCTTCTGGGCCTCGGCCCGGACGTTCACGGACTGGTAGGGCTGCACGGAGACCTTCACGTCCACGAAGTCGTGGTGGTGCACCTTGACGACCACCTTGGTGACCACGCAGGAGCCGTCCTGCTCGGCGAGGTAGGTGGCCTGGCTCGCGATGGCGGAACGGGCGATGGTCACCTGCGCGCCGTTCTCGGCGAGGACGACCACGTCGTTATGCCGGCGCATGGTGACGCCGCGGATGAAGACCGCGACGAAGCCTATGGCCACGGCGAGGAGCGCCAGCTCCACGCAGAAGAGGTACCAGTCGAGGGCGAAGAACCCCGCGAAGAGGTCGGTCCACGGGCCGATCCAGGGCAGCGCGAGCGCCCCGAGGAGCACGATGCCCACGAGGGAGAACACGATGAGGCAGAACCGCTTGAATCCCTCCATGGCGACCCCTCCCTGCTGCGTTCAGGCTGCGTTCGAGCCGCGTGCGCGCCTACTCGGCATCGAGGGCGGCGAGGACCTCGTCGGAGAGCTCCATGGTGGTGAAGACGTTCTGGACGTCCTCCAGGTCCTCGAGGCGATCGACGAGCCGCTCCACCTTCTTGGCATCGTTCGCGGAGACCTCCACGGGCGTGGTGGGCTCCATGACGAACTCCGAGCCCTTGACCTCGATGCCCTGGTCGGCGAGGCCCTTGACCACGGTGCCGAGCGACTGCATGTCGGTCCAGACGGTCCAGGCGTCGCCGTCGTCCTCGTAATCGTCGCCGCCGGCCTCGGCCACGGCCATCATGAGCTCGTCCTCGTCGGGCACCTTCTCCTTCTCGACGACGATGCGGCCCTTGCGCTGGAACTGGAAGGCCACCGAACCCGATGCGCCGAGGTTGCCGCCGGAGTGCACGAAGGCGCTCCGCACGTCCGCGGCGGTGCGGTTGCGGTTGTCGGTGAGGGCCTCCACGTAGAAGGCCACGCCAGCGGGGCCGTAGCCCTCGTAGGTGATGTCCTCGTAGGTGGCGGCGTCCGCGCCGGCGCCGAAGGCCTTGTCGATGGCGGCCTTGATGCGGGCGTTGGGCATGGACTCGAGGCGCGCCTTGGCCACGGCCGACGCGAGCCCGGCGTTGTTGTCGGGGTTGGGGTCGCCGCCCAGCTTGGCGGCGACGGTGATGTTGCGGGAGAGCTTGGAGAAGAGCGACGAGCGCTTGGCGTCCTGGGCCGCCTTGCGGTGCTTGGTGGTCGCCCACTTGGAATGTCCGGACATAGGGCTCCTTGGGTGTATCGGCAGAATCCTCGGTAAGCCTACCACGCTCGACGGCGCTTCATCGATGTTGCACGGGGATGGGAGCCGCGTCGATGCGCATCTGGGTAGGTAGAGGTCGTCGGGGCGCGAAGCGGAACGGATGGGGCCTCGTCGGGCGAGGGGGTGCGAGGTGGCGGAGAGCTTCTTCTCGCTGGCCGTCATCTGCGCCATCGCCTTCGTGGGGCCCCTCGTGGCCGAGCTCATCCCGGGCGGCTGGGTGCAGTCCTCCGCCCTCATCCTGCTTCTGGGGGCCGTCTTCGGGCCCCACATGCTCGGGCTCATCGATCCCTTGGCCCCGGGCCTGCCCTTCTTGCGGCAGCTCGGGCTGGCCTTCCTCTTCCTCATGGGCGGCTACGAGCTCACGCCCTCCGAAGTGGTGGGCAGGACCGGCCGCCATGCGGCGGTGAGCTGGCTCTTCTCCTTCGCCTTCGCGCTCTGCGTGACGGCGCTCCTGGCCCTCTGGGGGCCGCTTCCCGACGACCTCTCCGAGAACGGCTGGATCGCCCTCGCCATCGCCCTCACCTCCACGAGCTACGGCAAGGTGGCGGCCGTCCTCCGCGAGAGGAACGCGCGCCAGAGCGCGTTCGGCCGCGTCGTCGTCTCCTACGGGGCCACGGGCGAGCTCCTGCCCATCGTCGCCATCGCGGTCCTCCTCGCCGACCAGAGCCCCCTGACCGAGATCGTCATCATCGTGATCTTCTGCCTCGCGGCCCTCGCCATCTCCAGGCTCGCCGCCCACGAGCACCTGAAGCGCACGGCCCTCGACTGGACGCTCCGCGAGGGGGAGAACGCGCCCCAGCTGCTGCTCCGCCTCACCATCCTCGTGCTGGTGGCCCTCGTCTGCGCGGGGATCGCGCTCGGGGCCGACATGATCGTCGCCGGCTTCGCCGCTGGGTTCGTGCTCCGGAAGCTCGTCGAGGACGACCAGCGGGAGACCGGCTTCGCCGATGCGGCGAGCGCCCAGGTGGTGAGCCGCCTCAAGGGCATCGCGAGCGGGTTCTTCATCCCCATCGTCTTCGTGCTCTCGGGGACGGGCGTGGACATCGCAGCCGGGCTCCGCGACCCGCTCGTGGTGATCGGCGCCATCGCGCTCCTGCTCCTCGTGCGGGGCCTCCCCGTGGACCTGGCGCTCAGGGTCTTTCCCGAGACGCGGTCGATGGGGAGGATGGAGCGGCTCGCGGTGGCCGCCTACTCCTGCATGGTGATGGGCACCGTCGTGGCCATGACGAGCGTGGCCGTGGAGTCGGGCGACATGAGCGTCGGCATCGCGAGCACCCTCGTCTTCGCGGCGGCGCTGACCTCGATCGCGGGCCCGCTCGTGACGCGGCTCCTCGCTCGCCATGGCGGCGGCCCCGAGGAGCCCTTCGACCGGGGCGTCCCCGAGCCGGAGGGCGACCTCGACTCGACGTGAGGGTGCGTTTCGCGCCCGTCCCGGCCCGATCTGCGGCGGCGCCCTCCGAGGCGCTTCGGAAGCCCCCGCGGCGAGACACCTCCCCCGGGAGGCTCCCCACGACCCAGGGGACGGCTCCTTTGAAGAGACGTCCCCCGCTAGTTGTTGCTGAAGAGGCCCTGCGCCCAGACGTCGCCCTCGGCCGCGTCGAAGCCGCCCCCGGAGGCGAAGTCGCGGAGGTAGGAGAGGATCTCCGCCGGGAGGTTCCGCATCATGTCCTCGGGGAGGGTGATGGAGAAGCCTCCCTCCTCGTCCTCGGCGTCGGCGACGGGAAGGCCGCCCGTGGGCTCGGCCCGCTCCCCCTCGTCATGCCATTCGCAGGGGATCGGGCGCTCGCACTCGCTGAGCGCGCAGTCGCTCACCACCGGTCCGAAGGGGCAGGAGCGCCGCTGGAGCTGGGTTTCGTCGAGACGCCTCACCACGAGCCTGGCGAGCTCGGCGTCGATGCCATGGTCGGCCATGCCGGCGACGTCGAGGCCATGCTCCACGTGGGCGAGGAGCGCCGCGTCGAGGGCCGAGAGGCGCCGCTCGTCCGTCGCCGCCACGACCTCCAGGTCGAGGCCCTCGGGGACGAGGAGCCGCTTCAGCACCCCGCTGGGCACCACCGGCGAGACGAGGTTCCGCTCGGGCAGGAGGCTCACGAGGTCGCTCCGGTAGACGTCCTTGAAGGGAGCGTAGCCGGCGGAATGGAGGCCGTCCGGATCCTGCCCCGTGGCGAGCGCCGTCTTGTCCGCCGAGGTGAGGGAGAGGAGGTTCCCCCTCTGGGCGGCCGATGCGAGCCAGGCGCCGGAGACGATGCGCGAGGCCTCGTCGGGGGCCGTGCCCATCATCCGGGCCATGGCGTCGAGATCGCCGCCCTTGAGCTCATGGGCGGTGACCCTCAGGTTCTGGGCGAGGCGGCGGGCGTCCTGGGCGGCCATGAGATCTCGGGTGGGGACGATGAGCGCCGAGACGCGCGTGGGGCCGAGGGCGTCCACGGCGAGCACGGCGAGCGCGCTCGTGAGGATGTCCCCCTCGAGCGCCACCGCCACCCCCTCGTAGCCGAGCCGCTCCACGGCGTCGCGGAGGGCGAGCGAGAGGGCGTCCCAGATGAAGCGCTTGCGGTCGTAGGCGACGGGCTCCACCCGCTCCTCCACGGGCCCCTCGAAGAGCGGGTCCACGTCGGCCACGAGGAGGTGCTCCTCGAAGGAGGGGGCGCAGGCGAAGAGCTCCCCCCAGGGGGTGAGCACGAAGGACCCGCCAGGATAGACCACGTCGTCGGCCGCCCCCACGGCGCCGGCCGCCACGAGCCAGCAGTTGCCGTCAACCGCCGTGCGCACGAAGGCGCCGTCGGCTATGGCGGGGGCGAGGACCGAGGCCTCGTCATCGGTGTCGAAGGGCGCGGAGGGCAGGTAGACGAGCACGTCGGCCGATTTGCTCCCCGAACCGTAGGCCTCGAGCGACTCGTAGCTCGTGCAGACGGCCACCTCCACGTCGCCCACCGAGAAGGCCACCTTGGGATCCTCGGCGCCGAAGAACCCGCGATTCATGAGCGAGCGCAGATAGGCCGCCATGCGAAGCGGCATGAGCTCGCCCTTGGAGATGTAGCCCACCTCGGGCATGGGAGCGCCGGCGAACGAGGTGAGGAAGGGCACGAGGGCGTCGGTCTCGGCCCTCCTCCCGAATGACTCGAGCGCTCGGGCGATCCCCGCCATGAAGGCGTCGTTTCCCAAGAGGTCGCCGAGGTCGTAGCCCGTGAGCACGGGCATGGGGAAGATCGTGAGCCGGGCGCCCCTCTCCCTGGCGAGCCTCGTCTGGGCCACCATGCGCTCCACCGTGGCGTCGAAGTCGCCGAGGACGGCGCTCATCTGGGCGATCGCTATGCGCATCTAGGCCACCTCCACCGATCCGCCGGGGCCGAGCACGTCGCGCGCCTCCGAGGTGAGGAGCGGGTTCTTGGCATCCACTGAGACCGGGACCGCGATCCTCAAGGTGGAGCGCTCGGGCGTGCGGACGAAGAACTCGACGCGGTCGTTGCCCGGGTAGTTGGAGAGGAGCCCGTGGATGTGGTCCATCATGAAGGGCGTGAACTTCTCAGGCGGGATGTCGAGGGTGAGCGTCTTCTGGCGATTCGCCGCCTCGGTGAGCACCAGGGGCTGGATGTCCTCGGCGAGGAACTGGGTTCCCCGGTCGGAGTGCTCGACCTTGCCCTTGACCCGCACGAACACGTCCTCCACCTCGCCCGCGGGATGGCCGCCGGGCTCGAGGATCGCCTTGGCCCGCGCGTAGGTCTTGGGGAAGGCCACCACGTCCACCTCGCCCTCGAGGTCCTGGAGGCGGAAGGTGACCATGGCGTCGCCCTTGCGGGTCACCTTCTTGGTGTAGGCGTCCACCATGCCGCAGATCCAGACGGTGGTGCGCTCGGGCACCTCGTAGACGCCGTTCTCCTCGCGCTCCAGGGCATCGAGGGCGACGTCGCGCGCCTCGGCCATGGCGTAGGACCAGGGGCTCAGGGGATGGTCGCTCACGTAGAGCCCGAGCGCGTCCTTCTCGTAGCCGAGCTTCACGAGCCGGTCGAACTCGATGCCGTCGGCCTTTGGGATGGCGAGGCCGAAGCCCTCGTCCTCGCCGCTCGCGAAGAGGTCGGAGAACGAGGCCTGGCCGGCCGAGCGGCTCTTCTGGGCGTACTGCACCGCGTCGATGGCGTTCTCGGGGTTGTTCTTGTCGACGAAGTTGAGCAGCTGGCGACGGGTGTAGCCGGTGCCGTCGAAGGCGCCCGCCTTGACGAGGGTCTCGACCCCCTGCCGGTTCAGGTACTCGTGGGGCACCCGCTCGACGAAGTCGTAGAGGTTCTCGTAGGCCCCGCCGCGCTCGCGCTCGGCGATGATCTGCTCGGCGCTGCCCGCGCCCAGGTTCTTCACGCCGGCGAGGCCGAAGCGAATGCCCTCGCGCGTGGCCGTGAAGTCGCGACCGCTCTCGTTGATGTCGGGCGGGAGCACCGGGATGCCCTCCTTGCGGCAGGCGTTCATGTAGTGGACGATCTTGTCCGTCTTGCCGATGTAGCTCGTGAGCACCGCCGCCATGTACTCCTTGGGGTAGTGGGCCTTGAGCCAGGCGGTCTGCATGACGAGGATGGCGTAGCCGGCGGAGTGGGACTTGTTGAAGGCGTACTCGGCGAACTTGAGCACGTCGTCCCAGATCCGCTCGGCCACTTGGCGCGAATAGCCGTTGCGGACCGCGCCGTTCTTCCAATGCTGCTCCATCGTCTCGTCGGCGCCGTCCTCCCAATGCTGGACGATCTCCGACATGAGCTTGCGGTTCTTCTTGGCCACGGCCTTGCGCACGCGGTCGCTCTCGCCCGCCGAGAAGCCGCTCATGGTCATGGAGATGCGCATGACCTGCTCCTGGTAGACGATGGTGCCGTAGGTCTCGTCCAGGATGTCGGAGAGCCGGTCGTCGTAGAAGGTGACGGGCTCGGAGCCGTTCATGCGGTTGATGTAGGAGCGCACCATGCCCGAGTTCAGGGGCCCCGGGCGGTAGAGGGCGATGATGGCCACCACGTGCTTGAACTCGGTGGGGCGCATCGACTTGATGGTGGCGGTCATGCCGTCGGACTCCACCTGGAAGACCCCGGCCGTGCGACCGGACGAGAGGAGCTCGAAGATCGCCGGATCGTCGAAGGGGATGGCGTCGATGTCGATGTCGATGCCGTAGTTGGCCTTGATGTTGGCCAGGGCCTTTGAGATCACGGTGAGGGTGCGAAGGCCCAGGAAGTCCATCTTGAGGAGCCCCATCTCGGCGATGGCGTGGCCCTCGTACTGGGTTATCTCCACCTCCTGCTTGGTGTCCTTCTTCGTGGGCACGTGCTCGTTCACGGCATCGGGGGCGATGAGGATGGCGCAGGCGTGCACGCCCTCGTTGCGGATGAGGCCCTCGATGGACTGCGCCGCGTCCAGGACGTCGCGGACCTCGACGTCGGTCTGGTACTCCTTGGCGAGGTCGGGCGAGTAGTACTCGGGGTGCCTCTCGGAGCGGTTGAGCACCTCCGAGAGCTTGGGATCGAGCCCGTTGATCATCTTCGTGAGGCGATCGGCGAGGTAGATGGGCTTCTGGAGCACGCGGGCCGCGTCCTTGATGGCCTGGCGCGCCTTGATGGTGCCGTAGGTGATCACGTGGGCCACGTGGTCGGCCCCGTAGCGCCGGCGCACGTAGTCGATCACCTCGGAGCGGCGCTCGTCGTCGAAGTCCATGTCGATGTCGGGCATCTCGGTGCGCTCCGGCGAGAGGAAGCGCTCGAAGAGGAGCCCGTTCTCGAGGGGGTCGAATGTGATGATGTCGAGCGCGTAGGCCACGATGGAGCCGCCGGCGCTGCCGCGGCCCGGGCCGACGCCGATGCCGTTTCTCTTGGCCCAGCCCACGTAGTCGGCGACGATGAGGAAGTAGGCGGCGAAGCCCTTGTCGCAGATGATCTCGTACTCGTACTCGAAGCGCTCCACCACGTCGGGGCGCGCGGTCTTCCAATCCTCGCCGTAGCGCCTCGCGAGGCCCCGCTCGCAGTCGCGCCGGAGCTGCGACTCGTTGGTCTCGCCCTCGTCGAGGGGGAAGGTCGGCAGGAGCAGGTTGTTCCACTCGAGCTCGACGTCGCACTTGTCCGCGATCTCGATGGTGGTGTCGGCCGCCTCTGGGATCCAGGCGAAGAGCCGGCGCATCTCCTCTTCGCTCTTCATGTAGAACTCGCCCTCGCCGTCGTCGGTGCGGCTCATCTTCATGCGATCGGTGTCGTCGAGGAACTTGCCCTGGCCCACGCAGGTGAGGATGTCCTCGGAGAGCGCGTCCTCGCGGTTGAGGTAGTGGAAGTCGTTGGTGCAGACCACCTTGACCCCGATGCGCTTGGCGATGGCCACCAGCTGCTCCGAGATCTGGCGGTCGGTCTTGGGGTTGGGATCGCTCGTGTAGGTGAGCCCGTGCTCCTGGATCTCGATGTAGAAGTCCCCGGGCGCGAAGATGTCGCGCAGGGTCTCGGCCCAGCGGATGGCGTCCTCGGGGTTGTCTTCCCGGATCTTGCGCGCGACGACGCCCTGTACGCAGGCCGAGGTGCAGACGAGGCCCTCGGCGTGCTCGCGAAGCGAGTTCAGCGTGACCCGGGGCCGGTAGTAGAAGCCGTGGACCGCGGCGTCGGAGACGAGCTTCATGAGGTTCACGTAGCCGGTCCTGTTCTTGGCCAGGAGGATGAGGTGGTAGAGCTCGGGCTTGCGGTCGCGCGAGAGCTCGTTGTCGGGCGTGAGGTAGATCTCGCAGCCGTAGATGGGCTTGATCTTGGGCGCGGGCTTGACCTCGTCGAGCGGGCGGCCGGCGCAGAGGCACTCCCGGTCCCTCTCCCACTGCGCGTGGGCGCGCGCATCCGCCGCGTCGGGCTCCAGGACGGGGCGCCCGTGCTCGAGGTTGTCCTTGTCGTGGAACCACTGCTGCCAGTCGGGCTCGGCGTGGTTCACCTTGTCCGTCTCCTCGGCGAGCTCGGGGACGCCGTACATGAAGCCGTGGTCGGTGATGGCCACCGCGGGCATGCCGAGGTCGACGGCCTTGGCCACCATGTCTTTGACGCGGGTGGCGCCGTCGAGCATGGAGTAGTCGGTGTGGTTGTGCAGGTGGACGAAGGCCACGGGAGCTCTCCTATGGGCGAAGGCGCCCGACGGCGCCTGGGTGCGTGCGTTCGCGATTGAGCCTAGCACGGCCACCGAAGGATGAATCGCGCCCTCGGGGGGAGCCCAGGGAAAGCCGAGCGGCTCCACAGAGACGCCATGGCGAGGGGCGCCGACGCTCGGGGCGAACGCCCCTTCCGAGCCCCTCCCTTCGCGGGCCCCTCCCCGCCTGCGCCCGTCGAGCGGGCTTAGAGGGCCCATCTGGCGGGTATCTCCATCTTCGGAATCTGTCCCGAAGTCGAAGGGCGGATCGGTTGGTCAAAGAGGTGGACATCTTCGGCATGCAGGCCCTCTGGGTCGTCGGGCTCGCCCTGGGCATCGCCTGCCTCGTCTGCCTCATCGCCTCCATCGCGAGCGAGCACTTCAAGCGCCTCTTCAAGTTCTCGGACTTCATCGCGGGCAAGCTCGGCATCGTGCTCGTGGGCACGTTCTTCATGGTCTTCCCCATCGTCTTCTTCGACCGCTCCGTGTCGCACGCCTTCGTGTGGGGCGCGCTCTCGGAGGCCATTCCCGCCGCCATCTACGAGACGGCGCAGGTGCTCGTGCTCCAGGTGACGCTCGACAGCTGGTCGCTCGCGGTCTTCCAGTTCATCGGCGACGGCCTCTGGGGCCACATCTACTTCTGGCTCATGATCTTCTACGCCATCGCCTGCCCCGTCGCGCTCGCCATGACGGCCATCGACGCCGTGGTGAACGGCCTCGCGGGCTTCGCCGTCTGGCTCCAGAGCCTGAAGAAGGCCTTCGGCAAGCTCCCCATCTACGTCTTCTACGGGCTCGACGACAACACCGTCACGCTCGCGCTCGACCTCTTGGACCACGTGGAGGAGGGCCGAATGCCCCTCCTCATCTTCACGAACGTCGACAGCGCGGGCGACGATTCGGGAGAGTCGTTCGCGGCGCAGGTGCGCGAGGCCGCCTCGGGCATCGCCGACCTCGTGGTGACGCCGATGGTGCTGGAGGACGTCCCCGACCACCTCTGCCGCAGGGCCAAGCGCGACTGCACCGTGAACTACCTCGTGATCTCGAACAACTCCGCCAAGAACGTGCGGGCCACCATCCGCCTCACCGACATCTTCACCCGCGAGCTCATCGCGACGGAGCTCGAGCGGCTCGATTGGGACGACACCAAAGTCGGCTCAGATCCCGTGGTCTCGGACCAGACGAGGAGCCTCGCCCGGAACATCCACGTCTGGTGCACCCACGACAGCCCCGACGACGACCTCATCTTCGACTCGCTCCCCCACCGCGGCCCCTCGGAGCAGATCATGGCGAAGATCCTCCGCGAGCACGAGAACCGCCACGACAGCCGCTCGAGGAGCGCCATCAGCCGACGGCTCCTGCCCCTGGAGGAGAAGGTCCGGAGCCTCTTCGAGGTCCGTCTCATCTCCGAGACCCGCGACGTCGTCTGGGACGTCCTCGTGGAGCACCCGCTCACGGAGGTACTGGACCCCATCGACCTCTCCCAGAGCGCGCCCGAGCGCCAGCTCCTCTACGTGGTGGTGCTCGGGCTCACGCCCGTGGGGTTCGAGGCCATCAAGGGCGCCTTCTGGTTCGGGCGCCTGCCGGGGGTGGAGCTGCGCATCCTCGGCGTGGGGTCGGGCGCCAAGGAGGCGCTCCGGGTGCTCGGCGCCCAGGCGCCGGCGCTCCTGTCGGAGCGCCGCCCCACCTCCACCGAGAGGGGCGACGACCTGCCCACCGTGCGCCTCGTGGAGGCGAGCACCGACTCCATCGATATGGAGCGGCTGCTCATGGGCGATTACCTCGAGGGCTACTCGCTCAACGGCAACCTCGTGGACGCCGAGGACTGCCGCATCCCCGACGAGGCGCGCATCTACTGCCTCGCCTGCCTGGAGGATGACGACGCCAACCTGGACGTGTCGCTCCGCATCCAGCGGGCCCTCGCCGAGCGGGCCCTCCAGGGGCGTCTCTCTGACGCCGAGGGTCGCGGCCCCGTCATCGCGCTCCTGCTCGAGGACGAGGAGCTCTACGACTCGGTGGGGCATCTGGCCGACGGCACGGAGCGGTTCCCGATCGTCCCCTTCGGCGCCACCTACCACACGTTCTCGTACGAGTCGATCCTGGCGGCGCCCTGGGAGAAGGCCGCGCTCAACCTCCAGGCCGCCCACGACAGCGCCTTCATGATCGGGCGCGGCGACCAGCGCAGGGTGACCCTCTCCGAGGCCACGGAGTCCTACAACAGCCTCGAGGTGCGAAAGCTCTCCAACCGCGCCGCCGTGCGCTTCGCGATCTATCGCCTGTGGTGCATGGGGCTCGACCACGGCATGGGCACCGACGAGGACCTCCACGAGCGCTGGCTCGCCAAGCTCGGGGCCGTGGGCGCGCTCGAGGGCGCCCTCGCCGGCGACCCGGACGCCTTCGAGTGCGTCTGCGGGCTCCAGTACGAGAGGCTCGGCATGGATGCGGCCGAGCGCGAGGCCAGGGTGGGCCAGGTCATGACCGTCTTCGACGACGTGCGGCGGCGCTGGCCCGTGCTGGCGGAGCTCGCCGCGAACGAGCACGAGCGCTGGTGCGCCTTCTTCAGGGCCGAGGGATGGGAGTCCATCCCCGACTTCGACGAGCTCAGGCGCACCATCATGGCCGTGGGGAGGGCGATCGATCCCCTGTGGCCCTATCCGCACCAGTCCTCGCGCCTGAAGCGCCACTACTACCTCGTGGACGACCCGGCCGAGGAGGCCAGGCGCGGCGCCGAGTGCCGGGACGACCCCTGCGCGGACGACCGGCTCATCGTGCTCGAGACCATCCGCACGCTCCGGGGCGACATCGTGGGGTGAGCCCCGAGCCCACGGGTGGCCGCCGACCCTCCCCTCGCCTGCCGTAGAATCCCTGCCAGGGGAAGCTCCCGGCTCGGCGAGAGGAGGCGGCGTGGCGCTCGACGCGAAGCGGCTCGCGGGCGACTTCGGATTCGCCATCGTCGCCCAGGTCTCGGCCATGGCCGTGGGCTTCGTGAACGCGCTCCTGCTCCCCAAGCTCTTCAGCGAGGTCACCTACGGCTACTGGCAGCTCTTCCTCTTCTACGCCACCTACTGCGGGGTCTTCGCCTTCGGGATCGTGGACGGGGTCTACCTCATCCACGGCGGCGAGCGCCGGGGCGATATGGACAAGCGCGCCATCAACGCCCAGTTCTGGTGCTGCATGGCCGTGCAGGCCGTGGTCTGCGCGATCCTCCTAGCCGTGGGCTTCGCCGCCCGCTCGGACGCCGATCGCGCGGCCGTCATCATCGGCATCGCCCTCTACCTCGTGCTCTTCAATGCCGCGAACTTCCTCGGCTACCTCTTCCAAGCCATGGGGGAGACGCGGCGCTACTCGGTCTCGACCATCGTGGAGTCGGTGGCGTTCCTCTTCATGATGCTCGCGCTCCTCGCGGCCGACGTCCGGACCTTCGAGCCCTACGTGGCGGCCTACCTGCTCTCGCGCGCGGGACGGCTCGGCTACTGCGCGCTCTTTGCCCGGGACTTCCTCGGCGCGGGGCTCCTTTCGCTGAAGGCGGCCGTGCGGGCGAGCTGGAGCACCGCCGGCGTGGGCGTGAAGCTCCTCGTCTCCACCCTCAGCGGCTCCTTCATCGTGGGCGTCGCGCGCTTCGTGATCGACCTCCAGTGGTCGATCGAGGAGTTCGCCGTGGTCTCGCTCGCGCTCTCGCTCGTGAACTTCTTCATGACCTTCACGAGCCAGGCCGCGATGGTGCTCTTCCCGGCGCTGAGGCGGATCGGGTCGGGAGAGCTCGTGGAGCTCTACCTCCAGATGCGCGACGGCATCTCGCTCCTTTTGCCCGCGGTCTACGTGCTCTACGCGCCCATCGTCTTCCTCCTCGAGCTCTGGCTCCCCGCCTACAGCACCTCCTTCGAGCTCTTCGCGCTCCTGCTCCCGCTCTGCGTCTTCAACGGCAAGATGGACGTGGTGGGGATCACGTTCCTGAAGGTGCTCCGCCAGGAGGGGAGGCTCCTTCGCATGAACCTGACGACGCTGGCGCTGAGCGCCGCCGGCGCCGTCGTCGGGGGCTTCGCGCTGCACTCCATCGACGCGATCATGACGTGGAGCGTCGCCTGCGTCATCGGGCGCTGCCTCTACGCCGACCACTTCGTCTCGAAGTCGCTCTCGCTGCCGGACGGCGCGATCAACGTCGGGGCCGTGGTCATGACCGTGGTGGCGATCCTCGCCAACAGCCTCCTCGGCTTCGCCTGGGCGGAGATCGTCATCATCAGCGCCTACCTCGTCTACCTCGTGGCCTTCAAGGACGAGACCCAGCGGCTCTTCGGCTCCGTGCAGGGGATCGGCCGGTCATGAGGGCGGCGACGGAGAGGCGTCCGGGTGAGCCGAATCCGCCAGGACCTCGTCGAAGGGTCCGATCGGACGGAAGCGGGAGGTGGTCTCGGTGAGGCTCGCCCACGATGAGGCGCTCGCCAAGCTCCAGAACACGATGCTCGAGGTGCTCGACGCCTTCGCCGCCTTCTGCGAGGCCCACGCCCTCCCGTGGTTCCTCGCCTACGGCACGGCGCTGGGGGCTATGCGCCACGACGGCTTCATCCCCTGGGATGACGATGCCGACGTGGGGATGCTCCGGGACGACTACGACCGCTTCCTCGCCCTCGTCGACGAGGAGGGGTTCGCGCCCGGCTACTCGGTCCACAACGCCAGGAACACCGCGAACTTCGACGGCGTCATGACGAAGGTCTTCAAGGACGGGACGACCTACCTCGACCGCCGTGCGCAGGGCGAGGGCTTCGAGCAGGCGATCTTCATCGACGTCTTCCCCTACGACCGGCTGCTCGCCGACCCGGCCCTGTCCGAGCGTCAGATCAAGAGCACGAGGCTCTGGCAGAACGTGCTCTACATCCGGGGCTCGGGAGACGTGCGCGTGCCCCACGGAGGGGCGCTCGGCGCCACCGAGCGCCTCGGCTGCGCCCTCGCCAATCCCGTGCTCCGGCTCCTGCTGAGCAAAGACCGGGCCCTTCGGGGGTTCGACGCCAACATCGTCGGACCCGAGGACGCCGTGGGCGAGCTCTGGGCGCAGTTCCCCTTCCCCAACCGCCACCCGATGGGCGATCTGCTCCCGGCGGTGCCGCACGCCTTCGAGGACCGCGTCTATCCCGTGCCGGCCGATCCGGAGGCCTACCTCGCCACCATCTACGGCGATTGGCGCCAGCTCCCCCCGGTAAAGAATCGCAGGACCCACCTGCCCGTGCTCATCGACTTCGGCGACGGCGACGTGTACGAGGGAGAGGGCGACCCCGCGAAGGGATAGGGCCGTTCGCCACGCGAACCGGCTCGCCTGCCGCGACGCAGGTCGAGCGAACCCTTGGGATCCGCTGGGATCGCCCCGCACGCCGGGCAGCCTACGAGAGGCGCTCTCGGAGCAGTTCGTTGAAGCGCTTGGGGTTGCCCTTTCCCTTGGACTCCCTCATGCACTGGCCCACGAGGAAGCCGATGACCTTCACGTTGCCCTCGCGATACTGCCGCACCTGGTCGGGGCAGCGGGCGAGGACCGCCTCCACCACGGGCAGGAGCGCGTCGTCGTCCGTCACCTGGCGCATGCCGCGCTCGTCCACGATCTTGGCCGGGTCGTCGCCCGTCTCGGCGCAGATCGGCAGCACCTCGCGAGCCTGGGCGCTCGTCACGGCATCCGCGGCCACGAGGGCGGCGAGGCTCGCCACCTGCTCGGGCGAGACGGGACTCTCGGCAGGGCCCGCGCCCTCGGCGTTCCAGAAGCCCATGACGCCGTTCAGCACGAGGTTCGCCGTCGCCTGGGCGTGGGCCGGCTCGCCCGCCGCCACGGCCGCCTCGAAGAAGGCCGCGAGCGCGGGCTCGCCCGCGAGCGTCTCGGCGTCCTCGGCGCGAAGCCCCCAGGCGGCCATGTAGCGGTCGCGCTTGGCGTCGGGGAGCTCGGGCAGCTCGGCCCGGCAGCTCTCGATGAAGCCGTCGGAGAGGTCGAAGGGGGCGAGGTCGGGGTCGGGGAAGAGCCGGTAGTCGTCGGCCGTCTCCTTCACCCGCATGACCACGGTGCGCTTGCGGCCGGGCTCGAAGTGGCGCGTCTCCTGGCGAACCGTGCCGCCCTCCTCCAGCACCTCGGCCTGGCGGCGGATCTCGTACTCGAGGCCGTCGTGGAGGCTCTTGAACGAGTTGATGTTCTTGAGCTCGGTCTTGGTGCCGAGTTCGGTCTCGCCCTTGCGCCGGAGGCTCACGTTGCCGTCGCAGCGCATCGATCCGCTCTCGAGCGAGCAGTCGGAGATGCCGATGGTGAGGAAGATCCGGCGGAGCTTCTCCATGAAGAGCCGCGCCTCCTCGGGGGTGCGGAGGTCGGGCTCGGTCACGAGCTCGATGAGGGGCGTCCCGCAGCGGTTGTAGTCGATGAGGCTCTCGGCCGCCTCGGTGATGCGCCCCTCGGCGCCGCCCAGGTGGTTCATCTTGGCGGCGTCCTCCTCCATGTGGATGCGGAGGATGCGGATGGGCACCTCGTAGCCGTCCTCGCCCCTCGTGACGGGCACCGAGCCGTCGCCCGCGCGCTCGGCGGCGGCCCCGTCGGGGAGCTCGGACGCGCCCTGGCCCCTCACGCCCAGGTCCAGGCGCCCGTGCATGCAGAAGGCGACGGGGCCCTGGGTGGTCTGGAAGTTCTTGGCCATGTCGGGATAGAAGTAGTGCTTGCGGTAGAACATCGAGCGCTTCTCGATCTCGCAGCCGGTGGCGAGGCCCGCCTTGACGATCGAGCGGATGGCCTCGCGGTTGGGCACCGGAAGCGCGCCCGGGAGCCCGAGGCAGACGGGGCACACATGGGCGTTGGGCTCGTCGGCGTGCGAGAGCTCGCAGCCGCAGAACATCTTGGTGGTGAGGGTCGTGAGCTCGGTGTGGACCTCGAGGCCGATCACGGCCTCCCAGTCGCGGAGCACCTCTTCGAGGCTCTTCATCTAGAGCTCGCCCCCCTTCCCGGCGAAGGCCGGCGCCACGCGCCCCTCGGCCTCGAATCCGCGCTCCACGGCCCGGGCGAAGGTGAGGAGCCTCCGATCCTTGAAGGCGGGCCCTTGGAGCTGGACCGCCACCGGGAGCCCGGAGTCCTCGCCGAGGCCGAGCGGCACCGAGACGGAGCCGTTGCCGGCGATGTTGCTCGAGATCGTGAACATGTCGGAGAGGTACATCTGGGTGGGGTCGCTGATCTCGCCGAACTTGAAGGCCGTCCTGGGCGAGCTCGGCAGGAGGAGCACGTCCACCTCCTCGAAGGCCCGCTCGTAGCTCTTGGTGATGAGCGTGCGCGCCTTCTGGGCCTTGTGGTAGTAGCGCTCGTAGACGCCGCTCGAGAGCAGGTAGGCGCCGAGCATCTGGCGGCGCTTGGCCTCGGCGCCGAAGCCGTGGGCGCGGCTCTTGGCGCTCTGCTCGGCGAGCGTGGCGCAGCCGGGCTCCTGGTAGCCGTAGCGCACGCCGTCGAAGCGCGCGAGGTTCGAGAACGCCTCGCAGGGGCCGATGACGTAGTAGGCGCTGATGGAGTCGGCCACGTTGGGGAGCGACACGTCCACGAGCTCGGCCCCTTGGTCGGCGAGCGCCTCGGCCGCGCCGAGCACGGCCGAGCGCACCTCGCCCGAGAGCCCCTCGGCGTCGATGAAGTCGGCGATGATGCCCACGCGAAGGCCCTCGACGGGGTCCTCGAGGTGCTCGAGGAAGTCGACCGGGCAGTCCTGGCTCGTGGCGTCCATGGGGTCGTGCCCCTCGCCCAGGAGCGCGTTCATGGCGAGGGCGACGTCCTCCACGCGCCTTCCGAAGGGACCCACCTGGTCGAGAGAGGAGCCGAAGGCCACGACGCCGTAGCGGCTCACGGCCCCGTAGGTGGGCTTCAGCCCCACGACGCCGCAGAAGGCGGCCGGCTGGCGGATGGATCCGCCGGTGTCGCTCCCGAGCGCGAGCGTGACCTCGCCCGCGGCCACGGCCGCCGCCGAGCCGCCCGAGGAGCCGCCGGGCACGCGCTCGGCGTCCCAGGGGTTGGCGGTCTTTCCGAAGTGGCTCGTCTCGGTGGAGGAGCCGAAGGCGAACTCGTCCATGTTCGTCTTGGCGATGGGAAGGCAGCCCGCGTCGAGCATGCGCTGGACGCAGGTGGCGGTGTAGGGGGACTCGTAGTCCTCCAGCATGCGGGAGCCGCAGGTGGTGCGGCTGCCGATGAGGTTCATGTTGTCCTTCACGGCGAGGGGCACGCCGGCGAGGGGCGGGAGCGCGCGGCCGGCGGCGCGATCGCGGTCGAGCTCGCGGGCCTTGGCGAGCGCGAGCTCCTCCAGCACCTGGAGGCAGGCGTGGAGCTCGGCGTCGCGGGAGGCGATGGCGTCGAGCGAGGCGCGGCAGACCTCCTCCGCGCTGAACTCGCCCGCCTGGACGCCCGAGGCGATCTGGCGGGCCGAAAGCTCGTCCAAGAGGCTCATGAGAGGCCGCCCCCTCCCAGGATCGAGGGCACCCGGAAGGAGCGGCCCTCCGTGGCATGGGCGTTCTCGAGCGCGTCATCGAGCCGGAGCCCCTCTCGCGGCTCGTCTGCGCGCATGACGTTCACGAGGCTCCCGATGGGATGGAAGGTGGGCTCGACCTCTTCGACCTCGAGGTCGATGATCGGCTGGAGCATGGCCACGGCCTCGTTCATGTAGACCGTCATGGCCCGGAGCTCCTCCTCGTCCAAGCCGATGCGCGCGTAGTCCGCGATCGCGCGCACGTCCTCCTGCGAAAGCGCCACAGCCACCCCTTCCAGCCGGATTCACGGACGCCATTCTACAGACGCCGTGTTACGTCTCCTTTGCGAATGCCCCGCACGCCCTTCGCGATGGCGGCCGCGCCCGCCATCGCTTCGCGCTCCCGCTAGGGTGGGGCACGGGGGATGCGACGGCCGGACACAGGCGGGAGGGGCCATGGAGACGAGGGCGAGCTTCACGGACGCGGAGACCGAACGCGAGAGGGCCCATCGCGCCCTCGCCCTGGAGGCGGCCGTCGAGGGCATCGTCCTCTTGGAGAACGACGGCGTCCTCCCGCTCGAGCCGGGAAGGCTCGCCCTCTTCGGCGCGGGCGCAGAGCGGACCGTGGCGGGCGGCACCGGGAGCGGCGAGGTCAACGTGCGCCATGAGGTGAGCGTGGCGGAGGGCCTCGAGGCCGCCGGGTTCGAGGTGGCCACCTGGGACTGGATCGAGCGCTACGAGCGCCTTTGGCGCAAGGGACGCGAAGCGTTCATCCGCGAGCGGCGCGAGAGCCTCTTCCCGCCGAGCCCGAAGGCGATCGCCAACCTCATGGCCTGCGAGTACCGCTATCCCGTGGGTGACCCCATCGACGAAGGGGACGTGCGCGAGAGCGGGACGGACACCTGCGTCTACGTCCTCTCGCGCCAATCCGGCGAGGGCCATGACCGCACCGACGAGCCGGGCGACTTCCGCCTCGGCGACGCGGAGCTCGCGAGCATCGCCCGCTGCGCCGAGGGCTACGAGCGCTTCGTCCTCGTGCTGAACGCCGGGGGGCCTCTCGACCTCACCCCGCTCGACGAGATCGCCGGCATCGACGCGATCGTCTTCATGGGCCAGCTCGGCATGGAGGGCGGCACGGCGCTCGCCGCCGTCCTTTCCGGCGAGACGTCGCCCTCCGGCAGGCTCGCCCTGACCTGGGCGAAGCGCTACGCGGACTACCCCTCTTCCGAGGACTTCGGGCCCTACGCGAAAGATCCGGGCCATGCGCGCTACCGCGAGGGGATCTACGTGGGCTATCGCTATTTCGACAGCTTCGGCGCGGAGCCCCGCTACCCCTTCGGCTACGGGAGGGGCTACACGGCGTTCTCGCTCGAGGCGACCGAGGTCGCCGTCCAGGGCGCCGCGCTTCGCCTCGAAGCCGAGGTGGCGAACGTCGGGGAGCGCAGCGGCAAGGAGGTCGCCCAGGTCTACGTGAGCTGCCCCCGGGGCGAGGAGCCCAAGGAGTTCCAGCGGCTCGCCGCCTTCGCCAAGACCCGCGCGCTCGATCCGGGCGAGAGCGAGCGCCTGGACCTCTCCTTCGAGCTCTCGACGCTCGCCAGCTACGACGAGGCGAGCGCCGAGACCTACCTTGAGGCCGGCGACTACGTCGTGCGGCTCGGAACCTCGTCCCGAGAGACCGCGCCCGTGGCGGTGCTTCGGCTGGGAGAGCGCGCGGTGCTCGCGCGGCACCGGAACCTCTGCCGGGCGGAGGGGTCGGTGCAGCGGCTCCAAGCGCCGGAGCGCGTCTCGGAGACCCTGCCCGCCGACCTGCCGATCCTCGGCGTGGATTCGACGGCGCTACCCACCGTGACCTTCGACTACGAGCTCCCCGAGGAGCGCTTCCCTCCCGTCGTGGAGCGGCACCTCGAAGGCTTCTCCGCCCGGGACATGGCGAGGTTCTGCGCCGGCTCGGGGCTCTTCGGCGAGGGCAAGGGCCTCTGCGCGCCCGGCGCCGTCGGCCACACCACCGCCGCCTACCTCGAGCAGGGCATCCCCAACCGCGAGCTCAGCGACGGCCCTGCGGGCCTTCGGCTCCAGCGCCGCTCCGTCCTCGAGCGAAACGGCAAGATCAAGGCCGTCGACCTGCCGCTCTCCATCTACGAGTACCTGCCCCGGGCGCTCACCCGACCCATGCTGGGCGATCCCGCCAAGGGGCGGATGCTCTACCAGGAGGTGACGGGCTTTCCCGTGGCGGCCGCCATCGCCCAGAGCTGGAACACCGAGCTCGCCGAGCGGATCGGCCATGCCGTGGGCAAGGAGATGGAGGCCTACGGCATCACGTGGTGGCTGGCCCCGGCGCTGAACATCGTGCGCGATCCCCTCTGCGGCCGGGCCTTCGAGTACTTCAGCGAGGATCCGCTCGTCTCCGGCCGGTTCGCGGCGGCCCTCACGCGCGGCGTGCAGGCGGTGCCCCGGCGCTTCGCGACCATCAAGCACTTCGCCGCCAACAGCCAGGAGGACCATCGCCACCACGTCTCGTCGGACGTGGACGAGCGCGTCCTTCGCGAGATCTATCTCCGTGGATTCGAGATCGCCGTGCGGGAGGGGCGCCCTGGGGCCGTGATGAGCGCCTACAACCGCCTGAACGGCGTCTATTGCGCGAACGATGGGGAGCTCTGCAACGCCATCCTTCGCTGCGAGTGGGGCTTCGACGGCATCGTCATGACCGATTGGCTCTCCACCGGCAGGAACCTCGCGAAGGACGGGGACTGCCCCGGCGCGGGCGTGGACCTCATCATGCCGGGAGGCAAGGGCACGGTGAGGGCGCTTCTGAAGGCCCACCGGGAGGGGCGCCTGCCCGCAGACGTCCTCCG
>CANRLS010000013.1 GCA_947631545.1 uncultured Atopobiaceae bacterium | reverse complement strand
TCAAGCGCTTCGGAGGGCTGTTTCTACCCAGATTTCGCCCCTCTCATAGCGGGACGGGAGATTCGACCTGGATCGGCGCGCTCCGGCCCCCGAGGCGCCGCCGGCGCCTCGGGCCCTTCGAGCGCCGTCCGCCAGCGGGAGCCGGCTGCGGGACGGGAGATTCGACCTGGATCGGCCGCTCCGCGGCCGATCCAGCGGCCTCCGCGGCCTTCGGCGCGCTCCGGCCCCCGAGGCGCCGCCGGCGCCTCGGGCCCTTCGAGTTCGAATCTCCCTCCCTCTTACAACAGCTGGCTCGGGCAGTCCTTTGGACTGCCCGAGCCAGCTGGCGGAGGGCGCGACAGTCCGGTGGACTGTCGCGTATGCGCCTGCCCACGGGCACGTCGCCGCGATGGGCCCCCGAACGAGCTGGCGGAGGGAGGGAGATTCGAACTCCCGGGACGTGTAACGCCCAACGGTTTTCAAGACCGCCGCATTCAACCGCTCTGCCATCCCTCCGCAGGGCCTATGCTAGCAGCAGATCTGCGAAGACGGCCGCGGGGAGGCGCCATGGGCGAGCGTCGCCAGGAGGGCGAGGAGACCGGCACCGAGGGCCGTGACCTCGACGAGCTCCGCATGGGGCTCGCCCTCGACGAGGCCCGGCGAGCGGCCGATGAGGGCGAGGTGCCCATCGGCGCCGTCGTCGTCTGCGACGGGGAGGTGGTGGCCCGCGCCCACAACCGGCGCGAGACCGACCGCGACCCCTCCGCCCATGCCGAGTTCATCGCCCTTCGCGAGGCGGCCCAAGCGCTCGATCGCTGGCGCCTCACGGGCTGCACCGTCTACGTGACCCTCGAGCCCTGCCTCATGTGCGCGGGCCTCATGGTGAACGCCCGCATCGACCGCTGCGTCTATGGGGCCTCCGACCCAAAGGCAGGCGCCCTGGGCACCCTCTACGACGTCTCGGCCGACCCGCGCCTGAACCATGCCTTCGCCGTCACCGCGGGCGTGCGCGCCGACGAGGCCGCCGAGCTCCTGCGCGCCTTCTTCCGCTCCCGCCGCAGCTAGCCGCGAGCCCGTTCGCCGGCGGCGCGTGGAGCCTTCGCGAACGCCCTTGCAAAGCCCGAACCCTGGGGCATAATCGAACACCCGTTCGATTATGCCGAGGAGCATCCCATGTCCGCTGCCACCGCCGCCCTTCGCCCCTCCCCGGGCCAGCTCGCCCCCGCCGCGCCCCGCACGGGCTCGGACGGCGCGGGGCCCCGGGAGCGCGTCATCCTCCATGTGGACATGAACGCCTTCTACGCGGGCGTGGAGCAGCACCGCCACCCCGAGCTCCGGGGCATCCCCATGGCCGTGGCCGGCGACCCCGCCAACCGCCACGGCATCATCCTCACCAAGTCGCGCGAGGCCAAGGCCTATGGCGTCGTCACCGCCGAGGCCATCTGGGAGGCCAAGCAGAAGTGCCCGCACCTCGTGGTGGTTCCGCCCGACTACCCGCTCTACATCAAGTACTCCAAGCTCGCGCGCCAGATCTACTACCAGTACACCGACCTCGTGGAGCCCTTCGGCCTGGACGAGAGCTGGCTCGACGTCACAGGCTCGCTCCACCTCTTCGGCGGGAGCGCGCGCCAGCTCGCCACCGAGGTCTCCGAGCGCGTCAAGGCCGAGCTGGGGCTCACCGTCTCGGTGGGGCTCTCCTGGAACAAGGTCTTCGCCAAGCTCGGGAGCGACTCCGACCCCGGCGACGGGCTCTTCGAGGTCACCCGCGCCAACTACCGCCAGGTGGTATGGCCGCGACCCGTGGGCGACCTCCTCTACGTGGGGCCGCGCACGCGCATCAAGCTCTTCGCCCTGGGGATCCGCACCATCGGCCAGCTGGCGCTCGCCGATCCGAAGCTCCTGCGCCGGCGCTTCGGCGTGGTGGGCGAATGGCTCCGGTCCTTCGCCCGGGGCGAGGACGCCTCCCCCGTGAAGGTGATGAACCCCGAGGCGATGGACGTGGGCCGCGTGGTCAAGGGCGTGGGGAACGGCCTCACGGCGCCCCACGACCTCACGAGCGAATCCGAGGTCAAGGCCCTCACCTACCTCTTGGCCGAATCCGTGGCGCAGCGCCTTCGCGACGGCCACTGGCGCGCGAGGACCATCTCGGTGGGGGTGCGCGACAAGGACCTCGCCGGCTACGGGCGCCAGATGACGCTCCCGCGCCCCACCTGCGCCACCGCCGACGTGGCCGAGGCGGCCTTCTCCCTCATCCGGGCGAACGAGCCCATGGACGCGCGCCATCCCATCCGGGCGCTCCACGTGCGGGCATCGGGGCTGGTGAGCGCCGACGAGCCGCTGCAGGAGGATCTCTTCGGCGGCGTGGAGCGGCAGCTTCGGGCCGAGCGCCTCGACGCGGCGGTGGACGAGCTCAGGCGGCGCTTCGGCAACCTCTGCGTGCGGCGGGCGGCCGAGCTCGCCGACGACGCCATGGACGAGCTCGACATCAAGCGCGACAACATCGTGCACCCGGTGGGCTACTTCGGCGACGAGGCCCCCGCCTAGCGCGAGAGCGGAGCGCGCGCCCTTGGGGATCGCCCTGCGCTCAGCGGAGCTCGGAGGCGAGGTAGCGGCCGGTGACGCTCTCGGGGCAGGCGGCCACCCGCTCGGGCGTGCCGGCGCAGACCACGCGCCCGCCCGCCTCGCCGCCTCCGGGGCCGAGGTCGATCACGTAGTCGGCGTTGGCGATCATGTCGAGGTCGTGCTCGATCACCACCACCGTCGCGCCGGAGGCCACGAGCTCGTCCAGCACGTCGAGGAGCACCTCCACGTCGAGCGGGTGGAGTCCGATCGTGGGTTCGTCGAAGACGAAGAGCGCGTCCTCGTGGCCGCGGCCGATCTCGGAGGCGAGCTTCAGGCGCTGTGCCTCGCCGCCGGAGAGGGCCGGCGTGGCCTCGCCCAGCGTGAGGTAGCCGAGCCCCAGCCCGGAGAGCACGCGGAGCTTGGCGAGCGCCGCCTTCAAGCCCGCCGCCCCGTCGAGGGCGCGGATCGCCTCGTCCACCGTGAGCGCCAAAAGCTCCGGAAGCGAGCGATCGGTGCCGTCGGCGAGCGGCATCCTCACGGCCTCGGCCTCGTCGCCGTAGCGCGAGCCCCGGCAGCTCGGGCACTCCATCTCCACGTCGGGCAAGAACTGCACGTCGAGGTTCACCGAGCCGGTGCCGTCGCAGGTGGGGCAGCGCAGAGAGCCGGTGTTGTAGGAGAAGTCCCCTGCCTTGAGCCCCCGCTCCGCGGCCTCGGGGAGCTTCGCGTAGGCCCGGCGAAGGAGGTCGAGCACGCCGGAGTAGGTGCCCACCGTGCTCCGGACGTTCACGCCGATGGGGGTGGCGTCGATGAGCTCGGCGCGTCGGATGCCCGGCGCGTCGAGCGAGCGCACCCCTGCGGGAAGCGCGGCTCCCGCCGCCGCGGCCTGGAGCGCCGGCAGGAGCCCCTCCAAGACGAGCGTCGTCTTGCCCGAGCCAGAGACGCCCGTGACGGCCGTGAGCCGCCCTTTGGGCAGCACGACGTCGAGGGGCTTCACGGTGTGGATGGCCTCGGTCGAAAGATGCAGCGTCCCAAGGTCGAAGAGCGCCTCCTCGCTGGCGCGGGCCCGCTCGCGCACCCTCCGCTCGCCCGAGAGGAAGGGCCCGATCACGCTCGCCATGTCGCCCTCGACGGCCTCCACCGGCCCCTGGCAGATCACCCGCCCGCCTGCGGCGCCGGCGCCCGGCCCCAGCTCCACCAGCCAGTCGGCCCGGCGGAGCACCCGCACGTCGTGATCCACCATCACCACGGAGTTGCCGTCCTCCAAGAGGTCGGCCACCACGCCGAGGAGCCCGTCCATGTTCGAGGGATGGAGCCCGATGGAGGGCTCGTCCAGCACGTAGAGCACGCCCGTCGTGCGGTTGCGCACCGCGCGGGCCAGCTGCACCCGCTGGCGCTCGCCCGTGGAGAGGGTCGAGCTCGCCCGGTCGAGCGAGAGGTAGCCGAGGCCGAGCTCCCTCAGGCGCTGCATCGGCTCGGCCATGTCGGAGAGGATCGCCCGCGCCATGGGGCGGAGCTCTGCGGGCAGCCCCTCGGCGAGCCTGGGCATCGCCGAATCGCTCCCCGGGTCGGCCCCCACCCACTCCCAGAGCTCGTCGAGCGTGAGCGCCGTGGCCTCGGCGAGGTTCTTGCCGCCGAGCTCGGGGGCGCGGGCCGCCGCCGAGAGCCGCGTGCCGTGGCAGTCGGGGCACACCCCCTCCTTCAGGAACTTGGCCACGCGCTTCAGGCCCTTCTCGTCCGTGGCCTTGGCGAGCGAGTTCTCCACCGTGTAGGTGGCGTTGAAGTACGTGAAGTCGAGCTCGCCCGAGCGCCCGTCCTTGTTCTGGTAGACGATGTGGCGCTTCTCGGGCGGCCCGTGGAAGACGATCTCGCGCTCCCTCGGCGTGAGATCCTTGAAGGGCACGTCGGTGCGCACCCCCATGTCGCGGGCGATGTCCACCATGAGCGACCACATGAGCGCCCGCCAGCTGGCGACGGCGCCCTCCTCGATGGTCTTGGTCTCGTCGGGCACGATGGTGGACTCGTCCACCTCGCGCACGATCCCCGTGCCGCCGCAGGTGGGGCAGGCCCCCTCGCTGTTGAAGGCGAGCGCCTCCGCCCCGGGGCCGTAGAACTCCGCGCCGCAGACGGGGCAGGTGATGGGGCGCTCCAGGGCCACGTCCTGGCTGGGCGGCACCCGGTGGCCGTTCGGGCACACGTGGCTCCCCAGCCGCGAGAACGCCAGACGCAGGTGGTTCAGGAGCTCCGTCGCCGTGCCGAAGGTCGAGCGCACGCCCGCGATGCCCGGTCGCTGCCGAAGCGCCAGCGCCGCCGGCACGTGGAGCACCTCGTCCACGGCCGCCCTCTCGGCCTGGGAGATGCGCCGCCGGGTGTAGGTGGAGAGCGACTCCAGGTAGCGGCGCGACCCCTCGGCATAGAGGACGCCCATGGCGAGCGAGCTCTTGCCCGAGCCCGAGACGCCCGCCACCCCCACGAACTCCCCGAGGGGGATCTCCACATCGACGTCCTTGAGGTTGTGCACCCGAGCGCCACGCACCGCGATGCGCGCGGGGGCGCTCGAGCCCTTCGTGAGCGATCCCATCGGCCTCCCCCGTCCCTCCAGCCTTCCGCAAGGATGCCACGCGGCCGGGCCCTCGCAAAGGTGCGCCTTCGCCCCCCCCGAAGGCGACGAGTCGCGAAGTCGCCGAGGCGGGGGCGGACGGCGAGCCCGGGCGAAGCCCGCGATCGCCCTCGGCATATGCCGTCCGAGGGCACGCGCCGCCGGCCTCTGGGCGACCCGCTGGCAGGCGATGCGGAGGCGGTGCCACCCCGGTTGTAGAATGCGCCTGACCGCCCCGCTCGATCGCCCGACCTGCCAATGGCGAGAGGAAGCCCCATGACCCCAGGCCTCATCGTCCTCATCATCGTGATCGTCATCGTGATCGGCTGCGTCATCGCCGCCATCGCCATCTACAACGGCATCGTCTCAAAGCGCAATCGCGTCGACAACGCCTGGCAGAACATCGACGCCAACCTCCAGCGGCGCCACGACCTCATCCCCAACCTCGTCGAGGCGGTCAAGGGCTACGAGAAGCACGAGTCGGGCGTCTTCGAAGCGGTGACCGAGGCCCGCGCCATGGCCACGGCCGCCCGCACCCCCGCGCAGGTGAGCCAGGCCGAGAGCGCCCTCACCGACGCCCTCCGCCAGCTCTTCGCCGTGGCCGAGAGCTATCCCGACCTCAAGGCCTCCGCGAACTTCCTGCAGCTCCAGCAGCAGCTGGACGACGCCGAGAACCGCATCGTCTACGCGCGCCAGAGCTACAACGACTGCGTCTACGAGTACAACACCTCCATCCAGACCTTCCCCGGAAACCTCATGGCGCCGCTCGGCCGCTTCGAGCCCAGGGACGGCTTCGAGGTCACGGATGCCGAGGCCCGCTCGGTGCCCGAGGTGAGCTTCTAGGCCATGGCGCAGGGCGGAGGGCGCAATCGTCGAAGGGCGACCCCGCGCACCAGCGCGGCCAAGGGCTCCCGCGCCGAGAGGGGCGCGGCTCCGAGCGATATCGACGCCGAGGAGGCCGCCCGGCGGGCCGCCCGCGAGGCCCGCAAGCGCGAGAGGGCCGAAGAGCAGGAACAGAACTCGAAGGCCCGTGCCGAGGCCGAGGCCCAGATAGAGGCCAAGGCCCGCAGGGCTCCCACCCCCAGAGGCGACACCGGCCGCTCGCCTGCGCAGCCGGCGGCGGCGAAGGCGCCGAAGGCACCGGCGGCCGCGAAGGCCCCGAAGCCGACGAGACGCCCGTCGGGGCGGGTCGCGAAGAGGCGGCCATCGCCCAGGGGATCGTCTGGGGCGAGGCCCGCTCCCCGCGCCGGCGCCCGGACCGCACGGCCCCGCCCCGCCACGGTTGAGGGCCCGAAGGGCGGAGGCCCGCGCGCCGCCAGGGTCGCGGCCCCCGGCATGGACCGGCCATCCGCGCCGTCCGCGCCCGACGCGCCGGCGCCCGTCGAGTCCCCTTCGTCCGCACCCGGCACGGCCCGGGCGCCCAAGCGGCGGAACCGCCGCGTCCGCATCGCGGGCGTCGTCGTCCTCGCCGTCGCCTGCGCCGTCTGCGTGGGGCTCCTCGTCTCGGCCGTCGTGGGCGCCCTCAACGCGCCGCCGCGCGCCGTCCCCGACGAGGAGCCCGGCCTCACCGTCTACGACGTCGATGCCGAGGATCCCGAGAGCCAGCCGCCCCTCACCGTGGGCGAGGCGTCCGTCTCGCTCTCCGCCGTGGGCGACAACCTCATGCACGTGCCCGTCGTGAACACGGCGGATGCCGCCGAAGGCGAGCTCTACGACGACCTCTACGACTTCGGCACCCTCTACCAGGGCGTGAAGGAGATCGTCGATTCCCACGACATCAACTTCATCGACATCGAGACCCCCATGGGCGGGGACGAGCTCGGCGTGAGCGGCTACCCGTCGTTCAACACGCCCTCCGACGACGCGGCCGACATCGCCTCATTCGGCTTCAACCTGGCCACCACGGCCACGAACCATTCCTGGGACCAGGGCTTCGAGGGCATCCAGTCGATGATGGGAACCTGGGCGGAGCACCCCGAGGTGGTGGTCGCCGGCACCTACACGAGCGCCGAGGACCGCGGCACCGTCCGCACCTTCACCAAGAACGGCCTCACCTTCGCCTTCCTCGCCTACCAGGACTATCTGAACGGCTACGAGCTGCCGAGCGACAAGACGTGGGCGGTGGGCGACTCCAACGACACCGAGGCTGTGAGGGCGGATCTCGAGAGGGCCCATGAGCTCGCCGAATGCGTGATCGTGGCCATGAGCTGGGGCACCGAGTACTCGAACGAGCCCAACGAGAGCCAGCGCGAGACCGCCCAGCTCTTCGCCGACGAGGGCGTGGACCTGGTGCTGGGCTTCGGCCCCCACGTGATCCAGCCCGTCGAGTGGGTGCAGGGAAGGGACGCCGAGGGCCAACCCACCGGCCATCGGACGATGGTCGTCTATTCGCTCGGGAACTTCGTGAGCAACCAGCAGAACGACTTCAACCAGGTGGAGGGGTGCTTCACCTGCGACATCGTGCGCGACGAGCAGGGAACGGTGGGCATCGCCGAGCCCACGTGGATCCCGCTCGTGAACCACTTCTCGGGCGGCACCGGCCACCGGGTCTACCAGCTGAAGGACTACACCGCCGACCTCGCCCGCAGCCACGACATCCTCGCCGGCAAGGAGAATCCGCTCGGCTACGTGCGCGACTACACGACCCAGATCATCGACCCCAGCGTGGTGGACATCCAGTTCGGCGACGTGCAGGCCGTCCAGGAGGAGCCGACCGGCTAGGCGCCCGAGCCGCCATCCCGCGCGTCAGCCCCGGGCGCCGCATCCGGCGCGGCGTCGCCCTTCGCCGCGGCTCGGCGCGTCGTCCACCAGTCGTACCAGAGGGCGACCGCGAGGCTCGCGCAGGCGATGCCGATGGAGATGAGGATGGTGTCCGAGAACCCCTTGGCGTAGGCGTCCGCTCGGCTCATATGGTCGGCCGTGAGCCGCACCACGTCGGCCGAGAGGATGCCCACGAAGAAGGCCGCCGCGAAGCACTCCGCCACCTGCACGAGGGTCGAGTTCAGCGCCGCGCCGTCGGCGACGCTCTCATGGGGGAGCGCTGCCATCTCGGAGGCCTTGACCGGCGGCACGATGAAGCCCACGCCGAGGTAGACGGCGAACGAGAACCCGAAGACGCCCCAGACGAGCCCCGCATCGCTCATGACATGCAGCCCCACGAGGCCCGCCAGGATGAGGGCGAAGCCGAGGGCGGCGAGCGGCCAGGCGGGATGCCGGTCGAAGAGCCTTCCCGCCTCCACCGAGAGGGCGCCGTAGGCCATGAGCGGGAAGAAGATGAGGATGCCCGCCGCAAAGGCCGTGCGCCCCGTCGTGCCCTCGTAGAAGAGCGGCAAGAGGAGGCTCATGGCGATGCTCGACATCATGGCGAGCATCATGAGCACGACCCCCACCGTGAACTTCGCGTGGACGAGGGTGCGCACGTTGAGGAGCGGCCTCGGGAGCCTGAGCTGCCGGTAGGCGAAGCCCCCGAGGATCGCGGCGCCCGCGAGCGAGAAGCCGAGGGCGGGAAGCGGCATGTGGGTGATCTCGCTCATGCCGTACATGAAGGTGGCGAGCCCCGCGAACGAGAGCGCGACCGACGGGATGTCGATGGCGACCTTCTCGCGCTCCTCCACGTCATGGAGGAGGGCGAGGCTCGCGATGATGAGCGCCAGCCCGAGGATGGACGGCACGATGAAGGGCACGTGGAGCCCGAAGCGCGTGAGCAGGAATCCCGTGACGAGGGGCCCGAGGGCCTGCCCCACGCCGATGAGCCCGGAGTTCACGGCGAAGACCGTCCCCTGCCGGTCGTGGGGCACGATGATCTCGATGGAGGCGCTCGTCACCGGGAAGAAGATGCCGGTCGACATGGCCTGGAGCACCCGCGCGCCCACGAGCATGGGAAAGTCCACGGCGAAGACGGCGAGCGCGCTCCCCGCCAAGAGGCAGCAGGCCGCGCCCGCCATGAGCTTTCGGAGCCCGATCCTTCGAAGGAGCGATGCGGCGAGCGTGATCGTCGTCCCCGCCATGACGTTGTAGCCGAGCACGATCCAGTTGGCCGTGGTGAGGTCGATGTGGAAGGTCTCCGAGACGGTGGGAAGCGCGATGTTCATCATCGCCAGGGCGAATGAGCCGCTGAAGGTGGCGCCGATGAGGGCCACGAGCATGCGCCGCGCGTCGGCGGAAAGGCCCGCTCCGCTCCCCGCATCAGCCATGCCGCACCTCCTCGCTCCCACCGCTTAGGGTAGCGAATCGCAACCGCCCCGAAGGAAGGTGGCGCTCGGGAGCGGCCGCCCAGCGCGCACCCGGCGCCCGCCCGCGCGCCCGGCGCCGAAAGCCAAGGGGCGGCGTCAGTAGCCGAGCGCCATGAGCACGAACATGATCACGGTGAGCACCACGATGAGCGCGATGGTGGCCCAGGTGACGACGGTCCAGCCGCGCCCGTTGGCGTAGCGGCCCATGAGGCGCCGGTCGCTCGCGATGCGCACCTCGTAGACCATGAGCACGGGCAGCAGCACGCCGTTCACCACCTGCGCCGCCATCATCACGCCGAAGAGGTTGATGTGCGGGATGAGCACGATGGCGGCCGAGACGAAGACCACGAAGGTGATGATCGTGCGATAGGTGGGCGCCTCGCCCCAGGTGCGGTCGGCGCCGCGCTCCCAGCCGAAGGCCTCGCAGATGGCGCCGCTCGTGATGCTCGGCAGCACCGAGGCCGCGAGCAGGCTCGCGCCCACGAGACCCACGCCGAAGAGCGCCTCGGTGTAGGGGCCGGCGATGGGGGCCAGCGCCCGCGCCGCATCGGCCGAGCTCTCCACCGCGATCCCCGCAGGGAAGAGCACCGCCCCCGTCGTGAGCACGATGAACCAGGCGATCACGTTGGCGGCCACGGCGCCCGTGGCGGTGTCGATCCTCTGGTAGGGCAGCTCCTCGGGGCCCACGTTCCTGTCCACGACGTTCGATTGCGCGAGGAAGATCATCCAGGGCGCGATGCCGGTGCCGATGTTGGCCACCACGAGCGAGAGGTATTCGGGCGTGGAGTGGAGCGTCGGGAGCAGCGTGGAGCGCAGGGCCTCGTCCCAGGCAGGCTGTATGAGGATGCCGCAGATCACGTACGTCACGAAGACGCAGCTGATGGCGAGGAGGATCTTCTCGATCCGGCGGTAGGAGCCGCTCATGGAGAGGAGCCAGATGACGATGGCGGCCACGGGCACGCTGACGAGTGGCGGCACGCCGAAGAGCTCCATGCCGCTCGCGACGCCGGCGAACTCCGAGAGCGTGACCATGGTGTTGGCCACGAGGAGCGCGGCCATGGCGAAGGCGCTCTGGCGGACGCCGAACCGCTCGCGTATGAGCGAGGCGAAGCCCTTGCCCGTGACGCAGCCCATGCGCGCGGCCGTCTCCTGCACCACGATCATGAGGAAGCACATGACGGGCATCATCCAGAGCTGCCCGAATCCGTAGAGCGCACCGGCGCTCGAGTAGGTGGCGATGCCGCCGGCGTCCGTGCCGGCGAGCGCCGTCACGAGCCCGGGGCCCATGGCCGCGAGGATGGTGCCCAGGCGAAGGCTCCGCGACGAGCCGACGTTCCGGGGCGTCTCACGGAGCTCCTCCGCGCGCTCTGTCCTCCGGCCCGCCATCGCTCACCCCAGCATCAGCATCGGCCAGAGCACGAGCAAGTAGATGGCGATGGCGACGCAGAAGGCCACCATCCTGAGCGCGATGCGCCTAGAGTCCTTGCCGGCGGCGTCGCGGCGCCGAAGCGCCCGCACGTAGATGGGGGCGGAGGCGAAGCTCGCGAGCATCGAGACCACCGTGGGCAACAGGCCGAAGAGCATGAGCACGGAGAGCGCGGCGTCCCAGGAGCCCTGCAGGAAGATCGCCACCACGAAGCCCGAGAGGAGCGCCACGAGGATGGCGTAGACGATGCCCATGGCGAGCCCCCGCGCGAGGAAGAGCGCGAGCGAGGGGGCATCCTCGTCGTCGGCGTCGAACTCGATGAAGAAGCCCACGGCGTAGTCCACCATCGCGTCGGCCGCGAGGAGCGCCACGGGCATGAAGGCGCAGAGGAGGACCCAGGCGAGCCATTGCCCCGCGGCGAGCGACGCCGCCGCGGTGAGCGCCACGCCGATGAGCCAGAAGAAGAACCAGAGCTGGCTGTCGAGGAGCCACGTGAGCGTGTGGCTGCTCTCGTCCGCGCCCGCCTCCCGGCCGCCCGCGAGCATGAGGTCCTCCTCGTGCTCCTCCTCCAGGACCTCGAGGGCATCGTCCACGGTGATGATGCCGAGGAGCTTCCCGTCCTCATCCACGACGGGCATGGCCAGGAGGTTGTACTTCGAGATGGCGTCGGCCACGTCCTCCTGGTCGTCTTCCGGGTCGCAGGTGACGAGCTCGGTCTCCATGAGCCGGGAGAGGCGCGTTCCCGGCTCGGCGAGGAGGAGGTCCTTCAGCGGGAGCACGCCCTGGAGCCGCTTGGCCTCGTCGGTCACATAGAGGTAGTTCACGGTCTCGATGTCGTCGGCCTCGGCCGCCCGCAGGCGCTCCACGGCCTCCTCGACCGTCATCTGCGGCGTGAACGAGACCACGGCCGAGGTCATGATGCGACCGGCCGTGTTCTCGCGGTAGCCCAGGAGCTGGCGGATGGCGCGCTGCTCCTTCACGCCCATGAGGCGAAGGAGCGTCTCGGCCTTGGCGTAGTCGAGCTCGCTCACCAGCTCCGCCGCGTCGTCGGGATCCATCTCCTGGAGCATGCGGGAGGCCTGGCGGTCGTCCATGTCGTCCACGATCTCGGCCGCCTGGTCGTCGTCGAGCTCGGCCATGGCGTCGGCCGCCTGCTCGGCGTCGAGCTGGGCGAAGACCTGGCCCCTGAGGCGCGGGTCGAGCTGCTCCAGGATGTCGGCGATGTCGGCCGGATGGAGCTCGTCGAGCGTCTTGTGCGAGACCGAGAGCTTCACGTCCTTGAGCTCGCGGTCGAGGAGGTCCATGTAGCTCCAGGCGATGATGCGCTCGGGGATGGGATGGCCCACGGCGGCGGCCGCCCGGCACACGCCGCGCTCGAGCGCGGGATGGAGCGAGCGGAGGATGCCCCGCGCCCCCACCTCGGCGCCGAGGAGCCGGAGCTGGTTGGCGCTGCCGCCCGCGTCCTCGCCGAGGCGCCCCTCGGCCTTGCCGCCGCGCCCGCCGGTGCCGGAATCCGAGAGCTTGAGGTCGTTCACGCGCACGACCCGCATGCCCTTGGTATCGACGATCTGCTTGTTCAGGAGGTCGCGGGCGATGAGCAGCTCCTCCGGCTGCAGGTACGAGAAGCGGATGTCGGTCGCGGGCACCTTAAGGCGCACGGCGTCGTCGTCGAAGCTCTCCACGTACTTGCGCCAGCTGATCATGAACGGCGTGCGGCCCGGCCCCACGAAGGCGAGGCTCGTCACCCTGGGGAACACCTCGCCGGTGGCGACGCCGAGGTCGTTCACCTTGCCGATCTCCTCGCCGTCGGCATCCACCACGGGAATGCCCAGCATTTGGGAGAGATAGATCATGCATGCTCCTTCGCACTCGCCGGCTGGTGCGGGAGGGCGCAAGGGCGCCGTCGCTAGATCAGCCGAGCCGAGCCCGCGTTCTGCCGCGCGGGACGGATGGATGCACCCCTCGGGGCGCATCGGGAGCACGCCTCAAGGGGTCACCGACTGTGAGGTCGGGGTTTCATGGAACCCGTCACGTCCTTTCGTTCGTTCGGTGACCTTGAGCTGCGGCGATGGGCCGCAGACCCTGACATTGTAGCCATTTCGGCATCGCGGGCCCGCACGCGATGCGACGGCGCGGGCCCGCGTTCGGGCGAGCTCCCCGCGCCGCGTCACTCTTCGGCGGCGAGGATCTCCGTGGGCCAGACGGAGCCCTCGGGCATGGGATCGTCGCAGCTCACCGCCTGCTCGGGCACGGCCGGATCGCTCGCCAGGAGCTCGGAGAGCGTCACCAGCTCATAGCCCTCGCCCTGCAGGTACGAGATGATCCGGGGCAGCGCCTCCAGATCCTGGTCGAGGCGGTAGCCGCCATCGTGCATGAGGATGATGCTCCCGCTCGCCACGCCATCCAACGCGAAGCGGACGATGGAGTCCACGCCCGGCTGGTCCCAGTCGTTCGAGTCGGCGTTGTAGAGCACCGACGCGCTCGCCGCGCCGCCGCTCTTCAGCCAGCCCTCCTGGCCGAAGATCGCCCAGGGCGGCCTGAAGACGGTCGTTGCGGTGCCCGTGGCATCGTCTACCTGCTGAAACGTTGTGAGGAGCTCGTTGTGCAGCTGCTCGGCGTCCATCGCCGAGAGATCCTGGTGCTGGCTCGTGTGATTGCACACCTGATGCCCGGCCTCGACGACGCGCCTCGCCATCTCGGGATCGGCCTCGGCGCTCGGACCGAACATGAAGAACGTCGCCTTCGCGCCATACCGCTCGAGGATATCGAGGTAGAGGGGGGTGTAGTCGGACGGGCCGTCGTCGAAGGTCAGCGCCACGAGCTTGCGGTCGTCCGACGGGGTGATGTTCATCGTGGTCACGATCGTGTTGGTGGGCTGGGTCACGAAGTCCGCCAGGGCCACCTCGCCCGAGAGCTTGCCGGTCCACTGCTCACGGGCGCCGGGGGTGCCCCACTGGCTCACGAACGAGATGGCGCCCGCCGAGCCGTCGAACTCCAGGAGCGGCGGCGCGGTGACCACCTCGACGTCGTGGTCCTCCGTGAGGTCGAGGCCGTTGCCGAGCTCGATGGTCTCGCCCCCCACGAGGCGGAGGGACTTGGCCTCCTCGGGGCTGTAGGGCTCTCCGTTCACCGTGGCGGCGTAGGCGTTGCCTCCCCCTTCGGCGAGGACGTTGCCCCCCACCGAGACGAGGTTCCCGGCCGTGAAGGTGCGCCCGGAATCGGCGATGTAGTCGTCGAGCGTCGTGCCGTAGCGGGCGCTCGCGTCCTCGCCGTTCACGCGGAACTGGACCGTCCTAGTGAACCACACGAAGAGCGCGAGGGCGCCGACGGCGAGGACGACGCCGAACACGGCCATGATCGCTCGGTTCCGCTGCTTGGTCGACGTGCGGTGCTTCTGGGGCCCGATGTCGCGCACGGGAATCGCCTGGTACACCGGATCGTCCTCGAACCAGTCCTCGTCATTGGGGCCCTCCACGTCTTCGGAGAGGTAGGGGTTCGAGCTGTCGGTGTGCCAGTCGGCCCGCTCGTTGCGCTCCGCCGTGATGCGGCGGGCCTCCTCCATGGGGCGGTCGACGCGCTCGGCCGAGGCCTCCGCCGCGCGCTTGCGACTGGTGCCCTTGGTCTTGGTCTTGGGCTTGGGCTCTTCCGCGTCCTTCGGCGCGTCCTCGGAGACGGCGCTGCCGATGACGGCGACCTTCTTGTTCCGGGTCGACGTCCGGCTCCGGCGCTTGCCGGCGGCAGACGGGCGCTGGCTCGCCTCGGCGGCGGCCGAGGGCCGGCGGCTCGCGCCGGCAGCGCTCACGCGGCGCACCGCCTGGTTCTTGAGCTCGGAGGGCCGGAGCCGCTCGGGCTGCGCCTGGGGCGCGTCCTCTGGCTGCTGCGCCGCCGGACCTTCGGCGGTCGGCTCGTTGCTCTGGGTGCTGGCATCGGCCATGGCATCACAAGGGTCGTGGGGAATCCATCAGGCCCATGGTAGCGATTCGGCCGTTCAGCGGCTGTTTTCCTTGAATTCGCGCAGGAACTCGCCAAAGGCGCTCCCCGTCTCGCCGATCCTCCGGCCGATCAGCTGCGCCACGTCGGCCACGGGATCGCCCGTGCCCTGAGGCGGCTCCTTGGTCGGTGGGGCCGGCGTGCCCGTAGGCGCGGCCGTCGCTGCCGGCGCGTCCTTTGACGCGCCCGTCGCGGCCGCCACAGTCGGCGCGACCGCCCCCTTCGCGCCCTCGCCATCCGGGGCCGTGGCTCCCCCTGCCCCGGCGTCGTCCCCATCGTCGGCAAGCGCGTCCTGCACCGCCCGCTTGGCGCTGCCGAGCGCCTTGCCCAGCGCGAAGGAGCCCTTGTCGATGGCGCTGCCGGCCGCGGCGCCCGCCTTCGTGGCGAGCTCCGAGCCCTTGAGCTTGGCCTTTCCGAAGGCCTCCCCCGCCGCGGCCGCCATGCCGCCGGTGAGCTCCAGGTCGTCCACCTCGTCGGCCACGATCATGCGCTGCTTCACCACGCCGACGACGAGGTCCATGGTCACGGGCACGGCGCCCACGAAGGTCTCGGCCCAGTCGCCGTCGGTGACGAGGATCCGCTCCACGTCGCCCTCGGGGCCCACGGTGAGGTCGGCCACCCGGCCCAGGGCCTTGCCCGACCTGGTGGCCACGTCCATGCCGCTCCAGATGATGCAGCGGTCCCAGTCGAGGCCGAGCCGCTCGATGGCGGCCGCGTCCAGGGCCGCCTCGCCGCTCACCAGAAGGCCGGCGTCGATCGCCGAGACGCGATCCCAGGCGCAGAAGGCGTCCTCGCGCTTGACCATGCCCGCCACGTCCGGGCGCTTCACCAAGAGCCCCACGAGCCGACGGCCGTCGGGGGAGAAGACGGGGTAGTGCACCCGGCCGATCCGGCGCAAGAGGGAGCGGTCGGCCTTGGGGGATGCGCCCGCCGCGGCCGCCTTCGCCGAAGCGCCCCGCTTCGCCGCGCGCGGCTCGTAGACGGGCATCCTATAGAGCGATTCGACGCTCAGCATGGCGAACCCTCATCCCTTCCGGCTCCGGCGAGCCAAAGAGCGCGAACGTGCGGCGACTCCGCACCACGGCAGGGCGGATTCGCCGCACGCAGGCGACTGAATCTGATCGGCGGCTGGGAGACCGGTTACTCCGCAGCGTCCTCGGGCTTGTCCTCGGCGTCGTCCCTCACGCCCTGAGCGGCCCTCTGCACGCTGTCCTGGGCCTGCTGGATCTTCTCGGCGGCCGAGTCCATCGTCTTCTGGACGTTCTCGGACGCCTCGCTCACGGACTGCGAGAGGGAGCTCCTCAGCTGATCCATCTTCTCGCGGGCGAGGTCCACCTTGGCGCGGAGCGCGTCGGTCTGGGCGTTCAGCTGCGGGGTCACGCTGTTGATCTTCTCCGCGAGCTGATTCGCGCCCTGCTCGTAGAGGTCGTTCGCCTTGTCCCAGGCATCGCCCATGGCGTCGGCGGCCATCGAGCGCGACTCCGCGCCCGAGCGCGGCGCCAGAAGGATGCCGGCGATGCAGCCGGCGATGGCACCCAGAATGCCCCCTACGACGAATCCGAAACCGCTGCCTTTAGCCATATCTCCTCCTTGGAATGAGCGCCCGCCACTCGATGGATCGACGGGCTGGATTCCTATGTTAGCCCTCTGCGAGCGGATCCTCGCCCGCCAGGCCCATGAACCCCACGTCCCCGCCGACCTCGGTGATCACCGGACGCGTCGCGCCCGGCTCGGTCACGGCCTCCACGGCCTCGTCGGCGCCGCCGAGGTCGAGGTCGAAGCGCGCCAGCGCGTCTTCCTCGAAGTCCTCCGCGAGGTCGGCCTCCAGCTCGGCGTCACGGTCGAGCTCGGCGGCCTCGAGCGCATCCCGAGCGAGCACGTCCTCGACTTCCGCGAGCGCGGCCTCCTCGAGAGCCTCGTCGGCCTCGCCGGCGGCCTCCGCCGTGGCCATCTCGGCCGGCACCAAGGGCTGCGCGCCCGGCTTGGGGGCCTCGTTGCCCTCCATGTCGTAGGCGTGGGCGGTGAGGTTCATGATCCCGGCCACGATGGCGTCCACGTTGGGCTTCGCCGCCTCGTCGGCCGAGCCGAAGGCCCACTGCAAGATCCAGGCGGCGCTCGAAAGGGCCGAGGTCACGAGCACGTCGTCGGGGCAGTCGAGGGCGATCTCGAAGGTCCTCGGCGCCTCCAGGTCCCGGGTGCGCCCGCACGAGATGTCGCCGGCGATGTTGGTGCGGGACAGGAGCTCGAGCGTCACGTGCTCCATGAGGTGGGCGATGTCGGTGTCGCCCATCACGTCCCGGAAGACCTCCCCGCCCTCGCCCAGGCAGCGATGGTCGGCGATGGCCGGCATGAGCCAATAGACGCGCGCCGTGCCCTCGACGCTCTCGCTGGTGCGAAGCGGCGCCCCCTCGGCCACGCGCACCGTGGCGCGAAGCGCATCGGAGCCGATGGCGATCCTCTGGATGTCGAGCAATTGGGCCATGCTGCCTCCAAGATCGAGCCCGCAGGTATCCCATTCTAGTCAGTGCGTGCGGAAACCGCAGCGCCAAGCGGCCAAGCGGCAGGCCCCGCGCCTCGCGAGCGTTCAATCGGGGCTCAGTCGCCCTCGTCGTCGCGATCCGAGCCGGGAAGGATGCGCGAGAGGAAGCCCTCCCCCTCCTCGCCCTCCTCATCGGGGGCGGGCGGCTCGGGAGCGCGCACGCGGATGAGGGCCACGCGCTGGCCGCGCATGGTCTGCACGCGGAAGCGCCAGCCGTCCTTCTCCACCACGTCGCCGGGCTCGGGTAGCTTGTCGCCCTCGTCGAGGATGAACCCGGCCACCGTCTCGTAGGCCTCGGAGTCCTCGATGGGCCAGCCGAGCTCGATGGCGTCGTCGATGGGGAATCGCCCGTCCACGAGCCACGAGCGGTCCCCCACCTTGGTGAGGAACTTGTTGTCGGGGTCGAACTCGTCCTCGATCTCGCCCACGATCTCCTCGACGATGTCCTCCACCGTGATGATCCCGGCCGTGCCGCCGTACTCGTCCACCACGATGGCCATCTGCTCGCGGGCCATCTGCATCTCGGAGAGGAGCGGCAGGAGCTCCTTCGTGTCGGGCACGAAGGTGGCCTCGCGCAGGTAGTCGGCCACGGGCTCCGCGCCCAGGCGCTCGTCGACGATGGGGGCGATGACGTCCTTGATGTGGGCGATGCCCACGATCTCGTCCACGTCCTCGTGGTAGATGGGCACGCGGGAGTGGCCGGTCTCGCGCATGAGCCGCAAGGTGTCGGCCAGGGTGGCCGTGTCCTCGAGCGCGTCCATGTCAACGCGCGGGATCATCACCTCGCGGGCGTCGGTGTCGCCGAGGTCGAAGATCTCGTGGATCATCGACTTCTCCTCCTCGGAGAGCTCCTCGGCGTCGCTCACCATGTACTTGATCTCCTCCTCCGAGACGTTCTGGCGATCCTCGGCGGACGAGACGTGGAGGATCCTCGCGATGAGGTTCGAGGACGAGGACGTGAGCCACACGAGCGGCTTGGCCACGACGGTGAAGCCCTGGAGGAAGCCCGCCACGCGCTTGGATACCCCCTCGCAGTCGGCGAGGGCGATGCGCTTGGGCACGAGCTCGCCGACCACGATCGAGACGTAGGACACGATGAGCGTGATGATGATGGGCGCGAGGAGGTCGGCCGCGCCGAAGGGCATGCCCAACGACTCCATCCACGCCGCGAAGGGCGTGGAGAGGTTCGTGGCCGCCGCCGCGGAGGCGAAGAAGCCCACGAGCGTGATGGCCACCTGGATGGCGGCGAGGAACTCGCCGGAATCGCCGGAGAGGTCAAGGGCGCGCTGCGCCTTCCGATCGCCCTCCTCGGCCTCGTGCTCCAGCACGGGCCGCTTGGCGTTCACCAACGCCATCTCGCTCATCGAGAAGAACCCGTTGATGACGATCAGGACGAAGGTGACGATGATCGAGAGCGCTATGTCCATGGTCCGCTAGCCGGCTCGGGCCAAGGTCCGCGATGCCCGAGGGCAGCGCTAGGCCAGGCTGAAGCCGGCGGCTTCCACAGCCTCCTTCACCTGTTCGGGGGCAAGCTCGCCCTCGAACGTGACGACGCCGGTCTCGTGGTTGGCCTTGACGTCTTTGGCGCCGCGATCCTCGAGCTCCATGGTCACGAGCATGTCGCAATGGGGGCAGTGCATGCCCTTCACGTTGATGGTGGTCATAGGCTTCCCTTCCTCATGGGCCGGCCCGCCTCCCCCGAAGATCGCCGGGACGGGCGGCCTCCCCATATTCTAGGTAAGGACGACGCGGGTGGCGGCGCCGTCTCGCAGGATGCGCGGAAGGGCCATCGGGCGGCGCCCGATGGCCCTTGAGGTCGATGGTCGCGAAGGCCCGGTCAGCTCTGCGCGCTCGTCGTGCCCTCGGCGCTCGTCGTGCCCTCGGCGGGAAGCTCGGCGGTCGGCTCGCCGGTCTCCGTCCCGTCGGTCAGGGTGTAGCCCTCGTCGTAGGCGGCGTCGGGATCGGTCCCGTTCTCGGCCGTGGCGTCATCGCTCGCCGCCTGCTGGTCCTGCCAGTCGGCCTCGGCCTGGATGGCGGCGTCCTTGGTGCTGCCCTCCGTGCCGTCCGTGGTCACATAGTCCACGTAGCAGACGTCGTTATCGTCCTCGCGGAGCGTGACTTCCTTGTAGCTCGTGAGGTCGAGCCCGTCGAAGAGGAGCTGATCGCCCTTATCGGTGGTCACGCGGATGGCATCGCCCTCGATGGGCCGGCTCTGGACGCCCGTCGTCGAGGTCACCGTCGCGGTGTCGGTCTCCTCGTCCGTGGTCGGGGCGTCGACGTTGCCGGCGACCTCGTCGACGAGCGCCTGCTCGCCGTTCTCCTCGTCGGCGGGCGCGACGTCGCCGGCGAGCTCGGTGGTCTGGTCGCTCTCGCCGGAGTCCTCGCTGCCCGCCGTGTAGACGGCCTGGCCCACCTCGTAATGGATCTCGACCGTCTGTCCCGGGTCGATGGTCTGCTTGTCCGCGGTGTCGAGGACTGTCTCGAAGCCCTCGGGGGCGCCGGCCAGCACCTCGAGCGATGCGATGGTCGCATCCGTGCCGTTGGTGAGCGTGAGCGAGTTCTCGCCGGTCCCGATGATCGCGTTGGTCGAGCCGCACCCGGCGAGCGCGACCGTCATGGCCGCCGCGGCGACGGCGAATGGCATCCTCTTCATGGAAAGCCTCCTATGGATGGTGGAATGAGTGCCCGTACGTGAATCCCTACCCCTTCGGGGGCAGGAGCTGGGAAATCTCACAGAACCCGCACGCCGAGCGGCGGGGCTGGCCCGCATCGGCAGGGCATGCCGCGCCCATCCCGCCCGGATCCGCGGAGGCGCGTCGTCACCAGCCGGAACGGGGCCGCCTTCAGGCAGCCCCGCCAGGCGATCCGATCAGTTGATCTCCGAATCGGGCACGTCGATGCAGGCGCCCTCGTCCTGGTTCACGGAGCCGTTGGAGCCGCCGGCATCGCCGCTGTCGTAGCTGGGCTCGTCGTAGGACGGCGCGACGTCGCCCGCGTCGGCGTTGTCGGAGCCCTCGTAGTCGCCCTGGTCGTCCGTTGCGGTGGAGCCCTCGTCGTAGCCGGCGGCGGCGCCTGCGCCGCTCTCGTCCGTCGTCGGCTCGGCCGCGTCCTGGGTGGCGGCGGTGGCTGCGGCGGCCGCGGCCGCGTCGGCCTCCGCCTGCTTCTGGGCCGCGTCCTGGGCCGCCTTCCACTGCTCGGCGGCGGTGGTCGCGGCCTCCTTCGTGGAGCCGGTCTGGTCGTCGGCTTCGACGTAGTCGACGTAGCCCACGCCGTCATCGGTCACGTGGAGCGTGACTTCCTTGCAGGCGGGCAGGTCGAGCCCGTCGAAGACGATGGTCTCGCCGTCGGCGACGACGCGGATGGCATCGCCCTGGATGGGCCTGGACTCGAGGCCCGTGGCGGAGTCCGCCACGGGCGCGGTCCCGCTCGACCCGTCGTCGGTGCCGCTCGCCTCGCCCGCGAGGGCCCCCTCTTCGCCCTTTGCCTCCGTGGTCGAGGAGGTCGTGCCGCTCTCGCTGCCCTCGCTCGTCAGCGAGCCGTCGGCGTCGAGGTAGACGGCGTTCGGGGCCTCGCCCACCTCGGCCTCGGTCTCGGCGATGGGCTGGTCGGCGGCCTCGCCCTCCTGGCTCGACCCGTCGGCGCCGGAATCGTAGACGGCCTCGCCCTCCTCGTAGTTCACCTGGACGGTCTGGCCCGGCTCGATGGCCTGGACGTCCTCGGTGGGAAGCACCGCCTCGAAGCCCTCGGGCGCCCCCGCCAGCACCTCGAGCGAGGTGATGGTTCGGGAGAGCTCGTTCGTCACCATCACCGACGACGCGCCGGTCCCGATGACGGGGTTCGCCTGTCCGCAGGCGCAGAGCGCGAGCGCGCAGGCGACCCCCGCGCAAGCCTTGAGCCAGTTCCTCATTCCAGCGCCTCCTGGAGGTCCATCGTGGCGAGCGCCACCGATCCCTCGCCCGTCTGGGCGATCACCGTCGCCTCGACGCCCTCGGCCGAGGCGCTCGCGCCATCGAGGCCCAGTGCCCCCTTCGGGACGTAGAGCCGGTAGCCGCCATCATGATAGCCGCCCTCCGTCTCGATGCTCCGGCGGAAGGCCACGTAGGCCCTGCTCCCGCCATCGGGCGTGCGGACGAGGACGAGGATGCGCTCGACGTCGCTCGGATCGATGCCGTGGGCGGCGCCGTCGATCTGGAGGTAGGGCCCGTTCTCCGTCGCCTCGAGGGTCGCGGTGGCCTCCGCGTCCACGGGCAGCGAGAGGAGGCGCTCCGCGGGGACCGTCGGCGCGGCCATGGCCGGCGGATCCGTGGCGAAGAAGGCCAGATGGCGCTCGGCCCGCTCCACCACGACGGCGCTGGCCCCGACCTCCTCGAGCTTGGAGAGGTCGTAGGGCTCGAGCTTCGAGAAGCAGGCGCGCTCGAAGGTGCTCGCGAAGTAGGGCATCAGCGCGTTTCCGAAGGAGTCACGGAACATGAGGAGCGAGCCCTGGAGCTCGGGCGCCGTGGCCTCGGTGAGGAGGTAGGCGTCCTCGACGTCGTCCCCCGACCCGTCGGCGGCCCCGTCGCCCGTGAAGGAGAAGTCCAGCGCCCGCGCGGGCATCGTGAGGGGCTCCGGCATCGGATCGGCGGGGTAGAGCATGGCCTCGAGGTCGCCCACGAAGCCCTCGTCGGTCTCGGTGGGTCCGTCGAAGGACGCAGCCGAGAGCCCCAGCCCGTCCATGATCCGGTCGTAGCCGATGAGCGCTCCCTCGCCGTCCCAGTGGGTGTCCGTCTTCATATAGAGGGTGGCGTCGGCGGACGCGAGCGCCCCGTGCAGGTCGACCAGGTTCACCCCCGCCTCCTCCGCCGCCTCGCGGAAGACGTCCATCGACGACTCCCCCGCACCCGGCGGGCGCCAATAGGGCATCCATTCGGGGTAGAGCGCGTTCTTGTCGGGGGGCACGGCGAGGGCGAAGCGGGCCCCTCGGCTCTCCACGTAGCCTTGGAGGAGCGAGAGGTTGAAGGCCGCGTTGGCGGCCATGGTCTCGCCCATGACGTCGGTGCGCTGGTAGTCGTCCATGGTGCCCGCGTAGTAGAGCCAGCCCTCCGTGCCCTCGACCACCTGGTCGGTGGCCGAGACGCCGAAGAGCGCCGATCGGAGCCGGGCGTTCAGCGTGATCAGGTCCTGGCGGAAGGCGAAGTGGTCATCGAACCAATCGCCGGCATCGGCGAGGTAGCCGACGTTGGGGTGGCCGTCCTCGACGAGGGCGGGCGGCTCCGCCAGCTTCTGGAGCTCCGCCGATCGATCGCCCTGGCCGACGGGGACGAGGACGAGGAGCGCGGCGAGGGCGCCGAGCACGACGGCGAGGTAGGCGACGGCCCAGCCCTTGGCCGTGCCCGGATCTTCCTGGGGTCGCTCCGCCATCGCCGCCTCCCCCCTAGAACCTGAAGTAGATGAACGGGTTGTAGGCGCCGCTCGAGAGCGCGAGCACGCAGGCCGCGAGGAGCCCCATCGAGAGGACGAAGCTCCCGATGATCGCGCCCGTGGCGACGGCGCGCCCGCCGATCGCCCGGACGGATCCCTCGCCCGCGAGGTCGCCCGCCGTGAGCTCGGCCTCCACGCGGTCGCCCGTGCGATAGGTCGCCGGATCGCGGACGCGCTCGGCCAGCCAGTCGCGGATCGGGAGCGAGGCCGCGACGCCGGCTGCGACGGCCGTCAGGAAGAGCGGGTCCAGCGGGTGCAGCGCCACCACCATGGCCTCGGCCGAGAAGTCCCAGCCGCCGAACATCGAGGCGATGACGCCGCCCGCCTGGGCGAAGGTGCTCGCCCGGAAGAGCACGAAGGCGAGGCAGACGACGAGGAGCGCGTAGAGGTGCCCGAGCGCCTTGGGAAGCCTTCGGAGCGGCAGGTACTCCTCGAGCATGAGGAAGAGGCCGTGGATGAGGCCCCAGGCCACGAAGGTCCAGCTGGCCCCGTGCCAGAGGCCGCAGAGGAAGAAGACGCAGAGCTTGTTCAGCACCGTGCGGCGGCGGCCCCTCCGGTTGCCGCCGAGCGGGATGTAGAGGTACTCGAGGAACCACGTGGAGAGGCTGATGTGCCAGCGGCGCCAGAAGCCCTGGATCGAGGTGGCCACGTAGGGATAGCGGAAGTTCTCCGGGATCGTGAAGCCGAAGAGGTGCCCGAGCCCGATGGCCATGTCGCTGTAGCCGCTGAAGTCGAAGTAGATCTGGAGCGTGTAGGCGATGGCGGCCGTCCAGCCGGCGATGACGTTCAGGCTCGCCGGATCCTGGGCGAAGAGGTAGTCCACGGCGACGGCGCACTGGTTGGCGATGAGCACCTTCTTGGCGAGGCCGAAGCAGAAGCGCCGAAGGCCGAGCGCGGCCCCTTCGGCCGTGACCCGGCGATCGCGGATCTGCTCGTCGATGTCGTGGTACTTCACGATGGGGCCGGCGATGAGCTGCGGGAAGAACGAGATGTAGAGCAGCACGTCGGTGAAGCGCCGCGACGCCTCCACCCCGCCCCGCCAGACGTCGATCACGTAGGAGAGCGCCTGGAACGTGTAGAAGCTGATGCCGAGGGGAAGCGCGAGCTCGGGGAGCGGGAGGGCGAGGCCGAAGGCCCCGTCGACGATCCCGACGAGCATGTCCGCGTACTTGAAGACGCCGAGCATGCCGAGGTTCGCGACGACGGCGAGCGCGAGCGCCCAGCGCCGTCTCCCAGCGCCTCGGCCGATGGCCAGCGCGAAGACGTAGTTGGCGAGGCAGCTCGCCACCATGAGCAGGACGTAGACGGGCTCGCCGTAGGCGTAGAAGACGAGGCTCGCGGCGATGAGGAGCGCGTTTCTCAGCGCCAAGGGGCGGCAGAGCAGATGGCCGAGGAAGACCACCGGCAAGAAGACGCAGAGGAAGCTGAGGGAGCTGAAGACCACAGCCGGCTACCTCGCCGACCGGCCCCGACGGCCCTCCATCACCAGGGGCCCCGCATATAGATCTGGCTGTAGTTCAGGGGCGGGTTGTCGTAGGTGCGCTGCCAGAACTTCCAGAAGGTCGCCTCGCTTCGACCGTGGGCCATGTCGGGATCGAAGAGGTAGACCTGCCCGTCCAGCTCGATCTCGCACCAGCCGTGGGCCGCATGGGGCTCTGCGGAGGTGGACACCTCGCCGCTCACGACCCTCGCCTTGAAGCCGAGGCCTCGGGCGAGCTCGCGGAAGAGCGCCGCATAGCGGTAGCAGTTGCCGCCATGGTTGTGGAACATCTGCTTGGCGAAGGCCGGGGACCAGTCGCCCGTGGGATAGACGTCCATGTAGCGGTAGGGGTAGTCCGCCACGTAGCGGAAGGCCCTCCGGAGCGATTCGATGCCGTCTCGGCCGGTGACCGTGTCGAGGATGGTCGCCACGATGCCGTCGAGCTCGGGGTCGCCGCTCGAGAATCGCTCGATGAAGGGGGCGCCAGTCCCCTCCGGGGCGCTCGACCCCTTGGGAAGGAGCCAGAGCTGGACCGCCTCCGCCGGCAGCGTGGCCAGCGCCGAGCCGGCGGGCTCGCCGTTCTTGGCGCAGCCGAGCCAGCCCCGGTCATGGGTGTGGACGCGATACCAGACGTCGTAGAGGTCGGCCATGGGGCCTGTGAGGGATATCCGGATCGCCCGGATGGGATCTGCCGCGTCCACGGGGCAGGCGTCCGCGCCGTCGGCCGCCTCCGAGCCCCAGCCGCCCGCACGGTAGACGGCGTAGCGGATGGAGCCGCCGGGCCTCGAGGCGCCCGCGAGCTGGGCCCGGAAGCCGAGGAGCGAGACGGTGGCCGTGCCGACGCTCCCGGTCGTGACGGGCCCCTCCCAGCCCTGACCGTCGCGATAGCCGAAGTACGAGAGGCTGGCGGCGCCGAGCGTCGCCGACGTCCCGCCTGCGGGGAGCGGGGCGCCCTTCGGCAGGAGCCGCGCTTGGACGGCGTCGATGGAGGTCACGTTCGGGGCGCCCGCGGCGGCGCCGTCCGAGGTCCATCCGAGCCAGCCGACGGCGGCCACATCCGCGCGATAGACGAGGTCGTAGCGCTCGGCCGCCTCGCCGGTGAGGCTCATGCGAACCGCTTGGATGGCGCTTCCCCGCTCGCCCAGGGTCTCGCCGGAGGCTGCCGGCCGGGACCAGGCGCCTCCCTGGCAGACCTCGAACGACAGGTCGCCCGGCACGCCGAGGCCGTCGAGGTCGAGCGCGAGGGTGTCGATGGGCCTACCTGTGCCATCGCCTCCCGACGAGCCGCCGTCGAGGACGGCGGCGCGGAGTCCCACTCCCGCCTGGGAGATCCTGACCGAGACGGACGGGACGAGCGATTCCGCCCGCGCCGGCGCCACGCCGGCGATGAGGAGGCCGATCGCGCAGCAGAGCGAGGCGATGAGCGCGAGGCATCGCGAATGGCGCACGGCAGAGCTCCCTCCACGTCCCTGCTGGGGCCGCGTGCGCGGTCCCGTCTCGCGAAACGTCACGTCATCTTATCGTCAAACGGAACGCGGGGCCATGGGAATGCCGCTCTTGGGTTCTTCCATCGCCGAGCACCCATGAGGGATTCCTGGCGGAATGGCGAGGCTTTCCGTGGTGCCCGAGATCGGCGCGATAGCGAGAACGTGGCGTACTTCGCTACGCGAGTTCTCGGGATCGCGGCGAGATCGGGTGCCACGGGAAGCCGCAGCCATGCGAAAGCCCCCCGCAGATCGTTTATCTGCGAGGGGCTTTGGACAACCCGCTACAAGCTCTTCGCGATCGCCTCGCGCACCGTCTCCTGGATGGAGTCCAGGTAGTCCTTGCCGGGGATCCACTGATGCGTGAGCGTCGCCACCGGCATCTGGTGGCCGGTCTCGGCGAGCACGGCCGCCACGTCGTTCGGGCCCTTGGGCGCCCAGCCGAAGGAGCCGAACGCCACGCCCACGCGCTTGGCGTTCAGGGGCTTCGGCGAGAGGCCGCGGTAGTAGGTGAGGAACTTCGCCACGTTGGGCATCATCTGCATGTTCAGCGTCGGCGAGCCCACGCACACGTACTTGGCGTCCATGAGGTAGGCCATGATGTCGCTCTCGTGGGTGTCGTTCAGGTTGATGTACTGGGCCGTCACGTTCTCCTCCACGAAGGCCTCGCAGATGGCCTTGGCCATCTTCTCGGTGCTCTTCCACATGGAGTCGTAGATGACGGCGGCCTTGTCCACGACGTTCCAGCTGGTGAACTCGTCGTAGGCGGCCACGATGTCGGGGATGTGCTCGGTCCAGATGATGCCGTGGGCCGGGCAGATCATCTTGAGGTCGAGCGTCTTCACCACGGCGGCGGCCTTGGCGGCCTGCGGGCTGTAGGGCAGCACGATGTTGGCGTAGTACTTGCGGGCCTGCTTCATGACCTCGCACATGTCGTTATCGACGTCGAAGTGCTTGGAGCTCGCGAAGTGCTGGCCGAAGGCGTCGTTCGAGAAGAGGATCTGGTCCGTGGCGTCGTAGGTGACCATGTTGTCGGGCCAGTGGACCATCGGCGTCTCCACGAAGGTCAGCGTGCGCGCGCCGATGGAGAGGGTGTCGCCGGTCTTGAGCGGCTTGAAGTCGGCGATGTCGCCGTAGTGGGCCTTGAGGCCCTCGCAGCCCTTGGGCGAGGCGTAGAAGGTCGCGTTGGGGCAGGCCTTGGCCACCACCGGGAGCGAGCCGGAGTGGTCCATCTCCACGTGGTTGGAGATGACGATGTCGATCTTGGCGGGATCCACCACCTGGGCGATACGGGCCATGAGCTCGTCGGCGAAGGGCGCCTTGGCCGTGTCGATGAGCGTGACCTTCTCGTCCATGATGAGGTAGGCGTTGTAGGTGATGCCCTTCTCGGTGGTGTAGCCGTGGAAGAGCCGCTCGTTCCAGTCGATGGCCCCGACCCACCAGATGTCCTTGGCGACCTCTTTGGCAGTGAGCATTGATCCTCCTTTTCGCTGTTATTTGCCGCCCTGGGCGCGGCGCTCGGCGTAGTCGTCGGCGAGCTTCTGCTGCACGTCGTGCGGCACCTGCTCGTAGCCCTCGAGCTCGAGCGTGAACTCGCCCGTCCCGCGCGAGAGCGAGCGCAGGCGCGTGGCGTAGTCGACGACCTCGGCGTAGGGCGCGGTGGCGTTCACCTGCACCTCGCCCTTCTCGTTGGTCTCCATGCCCTCCACGCGGCCGCGGGAGGCCGAGATGTCGCCCATGATGGAGCCGGCGTAGCTCTCGGGCACCGTGATGCGCAGGTGCGCCATGGGCTCGAGGATGACGGGCTCCGCCTGGTGCATGGCGTCCTGGAGGCCCAGGCGCGCCGCCGTGCGGAAGGCCATCTCGTTGGAATCGACGGGGTGGTACTGGCCATCGTAGACGGCGGCCTTGACGTCGATGATCGGATAGCCGGCGAGGATGCCCTCGTTCATGGTCTCGCGGAGGCCCTTGTCCACGGCGGGGATGAAGCCGCGCGGGATGGCGCCGCCCACGACCTCGTCGAGGAACTCGTAGCCCTGGCCGGGGTTGGGCTCGATGCGCAGGCGCACGTCGGCGAACTGCCCGGCGCCGCCGGTCTGCTTCTTGTGGCGGCCATGGCCGGAGGCCGTGCGGCGGATGGTCTCGCGGTAGGGGATGCGCAGCGGCACCGTGTGGGCGCTCACGCCGGCGCGGCTCTCGAGGCGGTCGAGGAGCACGCTCACCTGGGCCTCGCCGATGGCGCTGATCACGGTCTGCGAGGTGTCCTCGTCGCGCTCGACCTTCAAGGTGGGGTCGGCGTCGCTCATGCGCTCGAGGAAGGTGTAGAGCTTGTCCTCCACGCCGCGCTGGTCGGCCTCGATGGCGATGCGGTAGAGGCTGTTGGGGAAGTTGAATTCGGCGGCCTCCACCTTGCCCGTGGCCGAGAGGGTGTCGCCGGTGAGCGCCTCGATCTTGGGCACGACGACGATGTCGCCGGCGCTCGCGCTCTTCACCTCGCTCATCTCGCGGCCCATCATCGTGTAGAGGTGGGCCAGGCGCTCGCCCTTGCGGGTGCGCGCGTTGATGAGCTCGATGCCGCTCTGGATGGTGCCGGTGAGCACCTTCACGAAGGCGATGCGGCCCTGCTGCTGGTCGTTCAGGATCTTGAAGACGAAGACCACCGGACGGTCGTCATCGGGATCGACGTCGAGCTTCTCGCCGTTCACCAGCGGCACCTTGCCGTTGGAGTCGGGCGAGGGGAAGTACGCCACGATGTCGTCGAGGAGCGACGTCACGCCCTCCTCCTTCACGGCGGCGCCGGCGAAGACGGGGATGAAGAGCCGCTGCTGGATGGCCTTGCCGAGGAGCATCTCTATCTCGGCCTGGGAGAGGGTCTCGCCCTCGAGGTACTTCATCATGAGGTCGTCATCGGCCTCGGCCACGAGGTCGATGAGGGTCTCGCGGGCGCTCTCCGCGGCGTCGGCGTACTCGTCGGGGATGGGCTCCACGACGACGTTGCCCTTGCCGTCGAGGTGGCGGGCCTCCTGGCGCACCACGTCGATGACGCCCTTGAAGTCGCCGGCGACGCCCCAGGGAAGGGTCACGGCGCCCAGGCGGTTGCCGAAGCGCTCCTCGAGCTGGGCCAGCACCTGGTCGTAGGGGGTCTCGGAGCGGTCGATGCGGTTCACGAAGACGGCCTTGGCGAGCTGCAGGCTCTCGGCCGCGTACCAGAGGCGGGTCGTCGTGGCCTGGGGGCCGCTCGCGGCGTCCACCACGAAGACCGCCGTCTCGCAGGCGCTCATGGCGGCGTAGGCGTCGCCGATGAAGTCGGGGTAGCAGGGCGCGTCGAGGATGTTCAGGCGCATGCCCTCCCAGCGGATGGGCGCCATGGAGAGGTTGATGGAGAAGGAGCGCTTCTCCTCCTCGGGGTCGTAATCGAGGTTGGCCTTGGTGCCGTCATGGCCGCCCAGGCGATTCGTCGCGCCGGAAAGGTGCAGCATGGCCTCGGCCACCATGGTCTTTCCGACGCCACCTTGGCCGACGAGGACGACGTTCTTCACTTTTTCCGCCATTGGGCTCTTCCCTTCTGCGCTGGGCGATGGGTGATGCGGACGCGGCGCCTATGGCCGCGCGACAGGCGCGAGGTCAAGCATACCGCAGGGATAGGCCCTACGAATCGAGTGCGGCGCCCCGCTCGCCAATCGGCTGCGGGGCGTGGCGCTCGCCAGATCGCGCGCGCCCGACCCCTCTAAGCCGGTGAGATGGTCGTCGTACCCGTACGCCCTCGCCGCTGCGCTACGCTCGGCGACGCGAACGTGCCACGCGAGGGAAGCGAGGAGCCATGGCCGATACCGTCACCGAGCGCCGCGAGAGCATCGCCGGCGTGCCCACGCTCGAGCTTGACGACGCTATGGGCGAGGTCGTCATCATCGATCAGACGCTGCTGCCCGGCGAGGTGGTGCTGGAGCACCTGCGCACGCGCGAAGAGGCTCGCCGCGCGATCCAGCGCCTCGAGGTGCGCGGGGCGCCGGCGCTCGGCGTCTTCGCCGCGATGGCGCTCTACCTCGATGCGCGCCATTGGCTCGAGGCGCACCCCACCGCCGCTTCCGAGGACGTGTGGGAGCGCCTTCTCGAGACGCGCGCCTACCTCGATTCCTCGCGACCGACGGCGGTGAACCTCTCCTGGGCCACCCGCCGCATGCTCGCCGCGGTGGCCACGGATCCCGCATGCAGCGCCTGCGCGCCGCTCGATCCCGAGCTCATGGTGGACGGCCTCGCGCGCGAGGCCCGCGCGATCCGCGACGAGGACGTGGCGAGCTGCCGCGCGATCGGCGAGCACGGCCTCTCGCTCGTCGAGGACGGCTTCGGCGTCCTCACGCACTGCAACGCGGGGCGCCTCTGCGCGGTGGAGTACGGCACGGCCACCGCGCCCATCTACCTTGCGAAGGAACGCGGGATGGCCCTCCGGGCGTACTGCGATGAGACCCGACCGCTCCTCCAGGGCGCGCGCCTCACCGCGCTCGAGCTCATGGCCGCGGGCGTGGACACCACGCTTCTCTGCGACAACATGTCGAACTCGCTCATGGCCACGGGCGCGATCGACGCGATCTTCGTGGGCGCCGACCGCATCGCCGCGAACGGCGACACGGCGAACAAGATCGGCACCTCGATGCTCGCGCTCGCGGCGGCAGAGCACGGCGTGCCCTTCTACGTGTGCGCGCCCACCTCGACCATCGACGCCGCCTGCGCGTCGGGCGCGGCCATACCCATCGAGATGCGCGACGGCGCCGAGGTCACGGAGCTCCACTACGCGCATCGCATGGCGCCCGAGGGCGTGAAGGTCTACAACCCGGCCTTCGACGTGACGCCCGCGCGCCTCATCGCCGCGATCGTCACGGAGAGGGGCGTGCTGCGCCCGCCGTTCGAGGGCTCGATCGCCGCGGCGCTGGGCGACGCGCGTCGCTAGGGGCCGGCGCGGAGGCCAAGGGAGCGCCAGGGGAGCCGGAGGCCAACCGGGCTTTTGCATCCAGCACCCTCGCGTGATCGCGCGAAGGCGCTGGAGAAACGCTGAATCTGAGCATCCAGCACCGGATCTGAGGTCAGGGCGGTAGGGAAACGCGGATACCGTGCAGCCATCGCGCCCGTGGGCCGCACCATGCGGCGTCGGAGCGGGAGGGGACCGCGGTGGATCGGGCGGGGTCGTCACGGCACG
>CANRLS010000012.1 GCA_947631545.1 uncultured Atopobiaceae bacterium | reverse complement strand
CCCCATCTCGACGCGATCTCGAAGGCTCGCGTGCCAAGCACGCCACGGCCTCCGAGATCCCGCCGATCTGGGGCGTCCCAAGGCTTCTCGCCGTATTCAGCCGCCCCATCTGCGCGCGGACGCGTGCCCTCGCGTGCCGAGCACGCCATGGTCCCGCGTCCCCGCGCATCTGGGGCGCCGGGAAGCGCCTCGCAGAATTTGCGGCACCCCATCTCGTCACGATCTCGAATGCTCGCGTGCCAAGCACGCCACGCCTCCGAGATCCCGCCGATTCGGGGCGCCGGGAAGCGCCTCGCTCGCCCTGCTCTGTGCACGCCGAGTGCGACAGCGGCCCAGCGGCCCCAGCCCACTTTGGGTAGGCTTCTTCTCGATGGCGCCGAGGCGAGGGGGAGCCCATGGCCGAGCAGCTGAGCATCTTCGACGACCTGCCCCAGGGCGATGCGGGAGCGGCCGACGCGCCGCCCGCCTCCAAGGAGCCGGCCGAGCGGGTCGTGGAGCTTCGGAACCTCCTCGACTACTACGCCTACCGCTACTACGCCCTCGACGCCCCGCTGGTCACGGACGCCGAATTCGACGCGCTCCTCCGCGAGCTCCAGGAGCTCGAGGCGGCCCATCCCGAGCTCGCGAGCGACGACTCCTACACCCAGCGGGTGGGGGGCTACCTCCTGGACCAGTTCGCGCCCGTGCGCCATGCCCAGCGCATGTACTCCATCGACGACGCCATGGGCCTCGACGAGCTGGACGCTTGGCTCGAGCGCACCGAGCGCGAGCTCGACGCCACGCCCGAGCACCCCGTGGCCTACACCTGCGAGCTCAAGATCGACGGCCTCGGCATCGCCGTCACCTACGAGGACGGGCGCTTCGTGCGGGCGGCCACCAGAGGCGACGGCTCGGTGGGGGAGGACGTCTCGGCCAACGTGCGCACCATCGCCGACGTGCCCTCCACCCTCGCCCCCAAGGGACTGGCGGAGCTCCCGGCCGGCGAGGAGGGCCGCGCGCTGGAGGTGCGGGGCGAGGTCTACATGCCCAAGTCGTCCTTCGCCCGCCTGAACGCCGAGCGCGACCGGGCCGGCCAGCCCGTCTTCGCCAACCCGAGGAACGCCGCCGCCGGCTCGCTCCGCCAGAAGGACCCGCGGGTGACCGCCCACCGCGACCTCGAGACCTTCATCTACGCCGTGGCCAACCCCGAGCGCATCCACGTGCGCTCCCAGCACGACTTCCTGGGGTGGCTCCGCTCCCTCGGCCTCTCGGTGAACCGCAACTACCGGCTCTGCCAGAGCGCGGCCGAGGTGCATGACTTCTGCGTGCGGGCCCTCGAGCGCCGGGGCGACCTCGAGTACGACATCGACGGCGTGGTGGTGAAGGTGGACGACTTCGCCCGCCAGGCGGAGCTCGGCTTCACGGCCCGGGCGCCGCGCTGGGCCATCGCCTTCAAGTTCCCGCCCGAGGAGCGCCGGACGGTGCTCCGCGACATCCGCATCCAGGTGGGGCGCACGGGCGTCCTCACCCCGGTGGCCGACTTCGACCCGGTGACGGTGGCCGGCTCCACCATCGCCCACGCCACCCTCCACAACCTGGACGAGATCCGCCGAAAGGACGTCCGGGTGGGCGATACGGTGATCGTGCACAAGGCGGGCGACGTGATCCCCGAGGTGGTGGGCCCCGTGCTCGCCGAGCGGCCCGACGGCGCCCTGCCCTGGGAGATGCCCGAGACCTGCCCCAGCTGCGGAAGCCCCGTGGTCCACGAGCTGGGGGAGGTGGCCTATCGCTGCGTCTCCATCGATTGCCCGGCCCAGACCTCCGAGCGCCTGGAGCACTGGGTGAGCCGCAAGGCCATGGACGTGGACGGCATGGGCAGGGAGCTCATCGCGAGGCTCATCGCCGAAGGGCTCGTGCGCGACGTGGCCGACCTCTACGGCCTCACCGAGGAGGCGCTCGCGGCGCTTCCCACCGGGCGCGCGTACAAGACGGCGGGCAAGGGCCACGCCAAGGGAGACCCCATCCCCACGGGCGCCAAGACCGCGGCGAAGATCGCGAGCCAGCTCGAGGCCTCCAAGGGACGCGGACTCGCGCGGCTCCTCTTCGGGCTCGGCATCCGCCATGTGGGCGCCTCCGTGGCGGAGGCGCTCGCGGGCGCCTTCGGCAGCGTCGAGGCCCTCCGGAACGCCACCGAGGAGGAGATGGCCGAGGTGGAGGGCGTGGGCCCCATCGTCGCGGCCGGCGTGGCCGAGTTCTTCGCCACGCCCCAGAACCTCGAGGTGCTCGCCCGCCTGGAGGCGGCCGGCGTCTCCATGGCCGATGCGGCCGTGCCGGCGGGGGAGGAGAGGCCCCAGACGCTCTCGGGCCTCACCTTCGTGCTCACCGGCGCCTTGGAGGGCATGACCCGCGACGAGGCGGGGGCGGCCCTGAAGGCGCTCGGCGCCAAGGTGTCGGGCTCGGTCTCCAAGCGGACGAGCTTCGTCGTGGCGGGAAGCGCGGCCGGCTCCAAGCTCGCCAAGGCCCAGAGCCTGGGCATCCCCGTCCTCGACCAGGCCCAGCTTGAGGAGATCCTCGACACCGGGGGCCTTCCCGCCCTCGGCGGGAAGTGACGGGAAGGGCGGCCTTCGAAGCGGCCGGCGCCCGCGCGTCCGCGTCGCGCACGGGCGCTGAACCCGCTTCGCCCGTGCGGCCGCACGCCCCACGGCCTACGTCCGCCGACTGGCGCCATTGAGCCGAATCTTGCGGCGACGCTTCACTAATATAAGGAACAGGCGATAACGGTCGGGGATGCGATGCCGCGCATCCGCGTGCCCGCACGCGTCCCAGCGGCCCTACGGAGAAGGAGCAAGCGCTATGAGCAAGTTCGTCAAGAAGGACCAGATCTTCCTCGATAACCCGGTCAAGACTCGCGATGAGCTGCTGCGGTTCGTGGCCGAGCAGGCCGTCGAGCTGGGCGTCGCGGACGACGCGGACTGCGTCCTCTCCGCCATCCTCGACCGCGAGTCCGAGGGCGCGACGGGCCTCAAGGACGGCTTCGCCATTCCGCACGCCCAGGCCGACTGCATCAAGGAGTCCGCGGTCATCGTGGTCAAGCCCTCCGAGCCCATCGAGTGGGAGACCATGGACAAGAAGCCCGTGACCTGCGCCATCGCGCTCCTCTGCCCGGCCGGCGAGGCCGGCAAGGGCCACCTGAAGCTCCTGTCGCAGCTCACCGTGCTGCTCATGAACCCCAAGTTCTGCGAGACCGTGCAGAGCGCCGACGATGCCGAGCACATCGCCGACGCCATCAACGACGGGCTCGACAAGTAGCGCGCAGGCGAGGTCGGCGCGCCACTCGGCGATGAGGGGCGGGGCCCTGCACTGCGCCCGCTCGGAGGATTGGCATACTAACGGGCTAGGTCTATCCATGAGGTGAGGGGAGACTCCGTGATTTACACCGTCACGTTCAACCCTGCGGTCGACTACGTCATGCATCCCACGACGCTCGACATGGGCTATACCAACCGCTCGTCGAACGAGGAGGTGTTCTGCGGCGGCAACGGCATCAACGTGTCGACGATCTTGAACGAGCTCGACTGCGACAATGTCGCGATGGGCTTCTTGGGCGGCTTCACGGGGAGCTTCGTGCTCGACACGCTGCAGAAGACCGGCATCAACTCCAACTTCGTGCAGCTCGACGACGGCTACACCCGCATCAACGTGAAGCTCAACGGCATCGTCATGACCATCGTCAACGGCATGGGGCCCAACATCCCCAACGAGAAGGTCGACGAGCTGTTCGGCCGCCTCGAGAAGCTCGATCCGGGCGACACCCTCGTGCTCACGGGCTCCATCCCGAGCTGCCTTCCCGAGGACATGTACGACATCATGATGACGCGCTTCGCCGACAAGGGCCTGCGCTTCGTCGTCGACGCGCCGGGCAACCTCCTCATGAACGCCCTCAAGAGCCGTCCGTTCTTCATCAAGCCCAACAACCACGAGGTGGGTCGCATCTTCGGCGAGAAGCCCGAGACCCCCGAGGAGGTCCTGCCCTTCGCGCACATCCTCCACGACCGCGGCGCCGTGAACGTGCTCGTCTCCTGCGGCAAGCACGGCAGCGCCCTCGTGGACGAGTACGGCGAGGAGCACGTGACCCGCACGCCGCCCTGCCGCCTGGTCAACGCCACCGGCTCGGGCGACTCCATGGTCGCGGGCTTCCTGGCCTCGCTCGACCGCGGCTGGAACTACGGCGACGCCCTCAACTTCGCGAGCGCCTGCGGCTCGGCGACCGCCGCCTCGAACGGCCTCGCCAAGCGCGCCACCATCGACAAGTTCTACGCCTCCCTCGTTGAGCTCCTCGAGGAGGAGCGGGAGTCCGAGGCGTCGATGGAGGCCGAGGGCGAGCAGGAGGGCTAGCGCACCGGCAACCAGTGGGAGCTGGAATCGACCCGCTTCTCGCAGCAGGTCGATTGGGTGCGGCACATTGGAGCGAGCCAGTCTGCTACCATCGAGCACGGAACCAACGGTCGGCCCAGGGGACTGGCCGAGGAGAGAGCGGGCGTGGGTACGCCCGGGAGAGACAGGAGTTGCGCCATGGTTCAAGAGACCGTCACGATCATCAACCCGACCGGCCTTCACATGCGTCCTGCCGGTCTGTTCGCGTCCACGATGGGCAAGTTCAAGTGCAACGTGACCATCAAGGGCAACGACAAGGAGATCAACGGCAAGTCGCCGATGGCCATCATGGCCGGCGGGCTCTCCTGCGGCACCGAGATCACGATCGTCTGCGACGGCGAGGACGAGGACGAGGCCCTGAAGACGGCCGTCGACCTGGTCAAGAGCGGTCTGGGCGAGTAGAGCGAGGCGCTGTCGGGGGCGCAGGTCCCCTTACATAGGTCCGCAAGGGACGCAGCGCCGAGCGTTGCGTCCCTTTTTGTTCGGAACCCGCGCCGGAGGGGCGCGGGGAGCACCCATAGGCAGGAGCGCGCTCCGGCGAGGGGCCCGCATCGATGAGGAGGCACGCATGTTCCAGGGCGTCAACGCATCCGACGGCATCGGCATCGGCGTCGCACAGGTCGCCGTCGAGCCCGACCTTTCCTACACCCCGCATCCCCACGGCGATCCCGACGCCGAGGCCGAGCGCTACAACCAGGCGCTCAACAAGTTCGTCGAGCACACCCGCGCCCAGGCCAAGCGCATGGCCGAGAGCGTGGGCGAGGAAGAGGCCCAGATCATGGTCGGCCACATCAACATGGCCCAGGACCCCTTCATGATCGACGAGATCCAGAACCGCATCAGCCAGGGCATGGCCGCCGAGCAGGCCGTCGACGAGGTCTGCGACATGTTCCACGGCATGTTCGCCGGCATGGACGATCCCCTGATGCGCGAGCGCGCGGCCGACGTCCAGGACATCCGCACCGGCCTCATGGCGAACCTCCTCGGCAAGGAGGTCATCGACCTCTCCGTGCTGCCGCCCAACTCCATCGTCGTCGTGGCCGAGCTCACCCCCTCGATGACCGCCGACATCGACAAGGACAACGTCGTGGGCATCGTCACCGAGACCGGCGGCCGCACCTCCCACTCCGCGATCATCGCCCGCGCCCTCGAGATCCCCGCGGTGCTCTCGGTGCCCAACTGCACCACGATCGCCCGCACCGGCGACACCTGCGTGGTCGACGGCACGGCCGGCACCGTCTACGTGAACCCCACCGAGGACGAGCTCGACGACTTCAAGAAGAAGGCCGCCGTGCTCGCCGAGGAGAAGAAGGCCCTCGAGGCCTACCGCGGCAAGAAGACCGTCACCGGCGACGGCAAGGAGCTCCTGCTCGTGGCCAACATCGGCAACCCCGATGACGCCAACGGCGCGCTCGAGCACGACGCCGAGGGCGTGGGCCTCTTCCGCTCCGAGTTCCTCTTCATGGACGCCAAGGAGCTCCCGAGCGAGGAGGATCAGTTCAACGCCTACCAGAAGGTCGCCCTTCGCATGAAGGACATGCCGGTCATCATCCGCACGCTGGATGTGGGCGGCGACAAGGAGATTCCCTACATGAATCTCAAGAAGGAGGAGAACCCCTTCATGGGCTATCGCGCGGTGCGCTACTGCCTCGATAACCCCGACCAGTACAAGGTCCAGCTCCGCGCCCTCCTGCGCGCGAGCGCCTTCGGCGACATCAAGATCATGGTGCCGCTCGTGACGAGCATCGAGGAGATCCGCGCCGTCAAGGAGCTCGTGGAGGAGTGCAAGAAGGAGCTCTCCGAAGAGGGGATCAAGTTCAACCCCGACATCGAGGTGGGCACCATGGTCGAGACGCCGGCCGCCTCGCTCATCGCCGACGACCTCGCGGCCGAGTGCGACTTCTTCTCCATCGGCACCAACGACCTCATCGGCTACACCATGTGCGCCGACCGCGGAAACGACGCGATCGCCTACCTCTACCAGGTGTACCAGCCGGCGGTGCTGCGCTCCATCAAGCGCGTCATCGAGGAGGGCAACAAGGCGGGCATCATGGTGGGCATGTGCGGCGAGGCCGCGGCCGACCCGCTGTTCATCCCGCTGCTGGTGAGCTTCGGCCTGGGCGAGTTCAGCGTCTCCGCGCCGAGCATCCTGCGCACCCGCAAGATCCTCTCCCAGTGGACCAAGGCCGAGGCCGACGCCCTGGCCGAGAGGGCGCTCAAGTGCAAGACCGCCGAGGAGGTCAAGGACCTGCTCGAGGCCAACGCCAAGTAGCTGCGCGACATGGGGCGCTTCCGCTGGGGGAGCGCCCCGCCTCCATGCGCGTCGATGCGGGACGGTTCCCTAAGGGGGCCGTCCCGTTCCCTGCCTGCGGTATACTCCATGCGACCCGGGGCGTGGCGCAGTTTGGTAGCGCACCTGCTTTGGGAGCAGGGGGTCGCTGGTTCGAATCCAGTCGCCCCGACCATGCGGCAGTAGTTCAATTGGTAGAGCCCCAGCCTTCCAAGCTGGTTGTTGCGGGTTCGAGTCCCGTCTGCCGCTCCACCGACCCACTAGGGGCCTCCCCGCCGTCATCGGGAGGCCCTTTCGCAGGGAGACCCATAGGAGAGGAGAGCTCGTGAGTTACACCCAAGATGTGAAGGACCAGCTCAAGGCCCGCTATGCCGACCAGCCGGAATTCGTCCAGGCGGCCTCCGAGGTGCTCGATTCCATCGAGCCCGCCGTCGAGGCGCACCCCGAGTTCCAGGAGGCCGGTCTCCTGGAGCGCCTCGTGGAGCCCGAGCGCATCGTCATGTTCCGCGTGCCCTGGGTGGACGACGAGGGCAAGGTGCAGGTCAACCGCGGCTACCGCGTGGAGTACAACAGCGCCATCGGCCCCTATAAGGGCGGCCTTCGCTTCCATCCGTCGGTGAACCTCGGCATCCTCAAGTTCCTGGGCTTCGAGCAGGTCTTCAAGAACTCCCTCACCACGCTCCCCATGGGCGGCGGCAAGGGCGGCAGCGACTTCGATCCCAAGGGCAAGAGCGACCGCGAGGTCATGGCCTTCTGCCAGAGCTTCATGACCGAGCTCTGCCGCCACATCGGCCCCAACACCGACGTCCCTGCCGGCGACATCGGCGTGGGCGGCCGCGAGATCGGCTACCTCTTCGGCCAGTACAAGCGCATCCGAGACGACTTCTCGGGCGTGCTCACCGGCAAGGGCCTCACCTTCGGCGGCTCGCTCGTGAGGACCGAGGCCACGGGCTACGGCCTCGTCTACTTCGTGCAGAACCTGCTCGCCGACCGCGGCGAGTCCTTCGAGGGCAAGACCGTCGCCGTCTCGGGCGCCGGCAACGTGGCCATCTACGCCATCAAGAAGGCCACGGAGCTGGGCGCCAAGGTGGTCACCTGCTCCGACTCCACCGGCTGGGTCTACGATTCCGACGGCATCAGCGTCCCCGAGCTGAAGGACCTCAAGGAGGTGCGCCGCGGCCGCCTCTCCGAGTACGCCGTCGAGCACCACGAGGTCATCTACAGCGAGGAGGGGCGCGCCTGGGACGTGCCCTGCGATATCGACATCGCGCTTCCCTGCGCCACCCAGAACGAGCTCGACCTCGAGGACGCCAAGAAGCTCATCGACAAGGGCGTGAAGATCGTCGGCGAGGGCGCCAACATGCCCACCACCCGCGAGGCCACCGACTACCTGCTCGAGCATGGCGTCGTGCTCTGCCCCGGCAAGGCCGCCAACGCCGGCGGCGTGGCCGTCTCGGGCCTCGAGATGAGCCAGAACGCCGAGCATCTCTCCTGGACCTTCGACGAGGTGGACGAGAAGCTCAAGGGCATCATGGCGAGCATCTACCAGGCGGCCTCCAAGGCGGCCGACGAGGCCGGCAAGCCCGGCAACCTCGTCGTGGGCGCGAACATCGCCGGCTTCCTCAAGGTGGCCGAGGCGATGATGGCCCAGGGCGTGGTGTAGCGGCCCGGACCTCGAGGGAGAGAGCGCGGGGCGCGAGCGCCATCTGCCTGATAGGCTGGGCTCCCACGCGGGCGTGGTGGAACTGGCAGACACGCGAGATTTAGGTTCTCGTGGCTTCGGCCGTGGGGGTTCAAGTCCCTTCGCCCGCACCAAAAGGAAGGCGCCGTCGCCCATCGGGCGGCGGCGCTTCCTTTACGCGGGCGAAGGGACTTGAACCCGCGAGGGGCCGGGGCGCCTGAGGCGCCCCGGCGGCCGAGCATCCGCAGGATGCGCAGGCCACAGCGGCGCGAGCGCAGCGAGCGGCGCGCGAGTCCCTTCGCCCGCACCAAGCAAGCGACGCCGGCGCCCTAGGGCGCCGGCGTTTTGCCGCTGATAGGCGAAGGGATTTGAACCCCATCAGTTGAAGGCGCTCGCCCCGTTCGGGGTGGGCTTTCCCGTGCACGTCCGCTTTTGCCCTCCGAACGCGGGGATTTGCGCTAGAGTTCCCTTGCACCAACGCAGATGAAACGCAGCTACATGAGCTTTGGGGGTCCCATGAGCCTCTCCCGCGCCCGTCGCTTCCTGGGCGTCGCCATCGCCGGCATCGTCGCCGTCCTCGCCGTTTGCATCGCAGTGCCCGCGCTCGCCGATGACGCTGGCGCCTCGCTTCCCGGCCTCGAGGAGAGCTGGCGCTACGAGGCCGGCCAACAACGCGCCCATCCCGCAACCGATGGCGCGGTGGGCTCGGCGAAGGCGCAGGCGGATGGATCCGGGCCCGCCCTGCCGCTGGCGCTCAACTTCCGCGTGAGCAAGCAGGGCGACAGCTACGTGGCGGATTTCGGCGGCGGTCATATGGTCGTGAACGGCGCCAAGGCCTTCGGCATCGACGTCTCCGAGCACAACGGCACCATCGACTGGCAGAAGGCCAAGGCCGCGGGTGTCGACTTCGCGATACTGCGCATCGGATGGGGCACCTATGGCGAGCGGGGCGCGGGCGGCCTCTCCTCGACCGACGCCATGTTCGCCAGGAATCTCGCCGGCGCCCGCGCCGCGGGCGTGAAGGTGGGCGTCTACCTCTACTCCTATGCCGGCTGGAAGCCCACCCAGTCGCTCGGGTATTGGGAGGACTACGCCTCGCGCGAGGCCGACCACGTGCTCACCGTGCTCGAGCGGCAGGGCGTGGAGCCGGGAGAGCTCGACTATCCCGTCTACTATGACCTCGAGGAGCTCTACCTCGAGAAGCCGATCCTCTCCTTCGGCGCGGAAGCCGTCTCCAACCGCGAGTTCCTCGCCAAGATCGCCAAGACGTTCTGCGACAAGATCGAGGGCGCGGGCTACGAGGCGGGCGTCTACGCGAACCTCAACTGGTGGAACAACTTCCTCACCGACCCCGTCTTCGAGAGCTGGGAGCGGTGGGTGGCCCGCTATCCCGAGAGCGGCGCCTCGGGCCAGAGCTCGCTCTACCAGGGCGAGCACGCGATGTGGCAGGCCCATTCCCAGGCCTACGTCGACGGCGTGGGCACATGCGACATCAACTTCGACTATCGAGACGACCGCGGCCAGGCCGCGCCGCAGGAGAGCTACTTCGACCAAGAGCACCCTCAGGGCTCGATGTTCAGGCTCTACAACCCCTCGACGGGCGCCCACCACTTCACCACCGACGCCAGGGAGGCCAAGGCGCTCGAGGCCAGCGGGTGGAAGAACGAGAGGATCGCCTGGACGTGCTCATCGCATGGGCTTCCGGTCTACCGGCTCTACAACCCCTCGAGCGGCGACCATCACTTCACGATGTATCCGGACGAGCGCACGGGGCTCATCGCCCAGGGCTGGAAGGACGAGGGCATCGCCTTCCACTCCGAGGGGAAGACGGCGATCTATAGGCTCTTCAACCCCAACCTCACCCAGGGGACGCACCACTACGTGGCGAGCGAGGCGGAGCGGGACGCCCTGGTCGAGAGCGGCTGGACCTACGAGTCGATCTCGTTCATCGCGAGCTAGGCGGGCACCGCGTCGCCTGCCCCGTCCCGGCGCGAGCGCACGTCCCCGCCCCGAGGGCGGCGAGCGCGACGTCCCGTATCCGGCTCCGTTCCAGCCCTTTTCGCACGGACGGCGCGGGGCCCGCGAGCGTCCCTCGACCGTCTGCGGGAGGGGTTGCGGAATCGCGCGGTCGCGCCCCCTCCGCGCGAAGCCGAACGGCAACTGTGGCGACCCTGTCGGCATATCCAACAGCGTTTTGACCCGATTGTTCAAAACGCTGAGAATGTGCAGGTATGTGTGGACACGAATTGTTGTCGGGGCGGCCCCGTAGGCTGTCCCCGAACGCATGGAAGGCCATCGAGGAGGAATGTTGAACATCACCGTCGACGCCCAAGAGCCCAAGGACGACTCGCTCGCCATGACCCTCACCATCCCGGCTTCCGAGGTGGACAGGGCCGTCAAGAACGCCTATCGCACCATCTCGAACCGCTACAACTTCCAGGGCTTCAGGCGGGGCAGGACCCCGCGCCCTGTGATCGACGCCCAGATCGGGCGCGAAGCGGTGCTCGCCGATGCCACGAACGACCTCTTGAACGACGCCGAGCCGCTCGTGCTGGACGAGCTCGATCGCGTGCCCGTGGGCAGGCTCGAGTACGGCGATGACGTGAAGCCCGTCGAGGAGCACCAAGACTACGTCATCGAGGCGACGATGGAGCTCACCCCCACCTCCGCCCTCACGAGCTACGACCCCGTGGCCATCGACATGCCCCCCGAGGAGGCCACCGAGGCCGAGGTCGATTCGCAGGTGAACCTGCTGCTCTCCTACCAGACCCACTTCCACGATGCCGAGGAGGTGCGCCCTGTCGTCGACAGGGACTTCGTCACCGTCGCCATCGAGAGCGTCAAGGGCGGCGAGCGCTACGAGGACGAGAACCGCATCATCCACGTGGGCGCCGGGCTCTACCCCGAGGACTTGGAGAGGGAGCTCGTGGGCATGCAGGCCGGCGACGTCAAGGAGGTGACCTTCACCCCCAAGGCCACCGAGTCCGACCCGGAGCCCGACGAGGTGACCCTCAAGGTGACGCTCAAGGCCATCCGCGAGCAGCACACGCCCGAGCTCACCGACGAGCTCGCCCACGACACCTTCGGCTTCGACGACGTCGCGGCGCTTCGCGAGGGCCTCGCCAACGAGATCGCCGAGGACAAGAAGCGCCGTCTTCCCCAGATCAAGGAGGAGCGCGCGCTCATCGCGCTCACCGAGCGCCTCGAGCGCACGGACTTCCCCCAGAGCTACCTCGACGACTGCTACAACGAGCTCATCCGCCAGGTGGTGGAGGATCTGCAGCGCCAGGGCGTCTCGCTCGAGCTCTTCCTCCAGAGTCGCGGCATCACGGCCCAGCAGTTCATGGCCGACATGCGCTCCCAGGCAGAGGAGCACGCCAAGCAGTCCGTGGCCCTCGACGCCATCGTGGCCGAGCAGGGGATCGATGTCACCGAGGACGACCTCAAGGCCGAGATGGAGAAGGCCGGCGTGACCGACATCGAGGGCTTCACGAAGTCCCTCGCCTCGGACGGCCGCCTGCCCGAGCTCCGCCGCACGCTCCGCCGCTCGAAGGCGCTCGAATGGCTCGTCGACACGGCCGAGGTGACGGAGGTCGACGAGGTGGCCCGCGAAGCGGAGCGCACCGCCGAGGAGGTCGAAGAGGCCGCCGACGCCGTCGACGAGGCCATCGGGGAAGCCGTGGAACAAGCCGAAGCTGAGGTTCCCGAGGCCGAGTAGGAACGCCGGGAGCGCATCGCGCCTTCGCGCTGCGAGGGCGGCGCGCAGATGCGGGCGGAAGGGCACGGCCTCGACGGGACGCACTCATATCGGATCGGCAACGAGCAAGGATAACGAAGCGCAAGGGAGGCGCGGAACATGATCCATCAGCCCAAGGACATCCCCCTCATCCCCTACGTCGTCGAGCAGACGCCCCGTGGGGAGCGCAGCTACGACATCTATTCGAGGCTTCTGAACGATCGCATCATCTTCCTCGGCGAGCAGGTCGACTCGAACTCGGCGAACCTCGTGATCGCCCAGCTCCTGCACTTGGAGTCCCAGGATCCCGATAAGGACATCGCCCTCTACATCAACTCGCCCGGCGGCAGCGTCTACGACGGCCTCGGCATCATCGACACGATGCACTACATCAAGCCCGACGTCTCCACCATCTGCGTGGGCATGGCCGCCTCGATGGGCGCGATGATCCTCGCCGCCGGCACCAAGGGCAAGCGACTCGCCCTCCCCGACGCCATGGTGCTCATCCACCAGCCGTCGAGCGGCGTCCAGGGCCAGCAGACCGACATCCAGATCGTCGCCGACGAGACCAAGTACATCCGCACGCGCCTGAACGAGATGCTCTCCGAGTACACGGGCCAGCCCATCGACCGCATCGAGCAGGACGTGGAGCGCGACAACTACATGCGCGCCCAGGAGGCGCTGGAGTACGGCATCGTCGATCGCGTGATCGCGAACCGCTCCGACGGCTCCCAGTAAGCCCGCGAAGGGCCCCGGCGCCGCCTGCGAGCTCCCTTTGGAGGGTGCCGCTGCGGCGAGCCCGGGCTCGGGCGGCGCGCGCCTCGCGGGCGCGCGCCAGGCGACAACCTCGATACCTCCGGGAGGCCGTGCCATGGCGATGGATGGCAACGACGATACGGGCATGGACATGCTCTCGATGCACTGCTCCTTCTGCGGGAAGTCCCGCGACCAGGTGGCCAAGCTCATCCAGGGCCCGGGCAACGTCTTCATCTGCGACGAGTGCATCGACGCCTGCTCCAGCATCATCGACGAGTCCGAGGCGGCCCAGGGCCAGATGACGATCCCCGGCATGGTGATCGACGACCTGCCCACGCCGCACGAGATCTACGAGGAGCTCGGCCAGTACGTGATGGGCCAGGAGGAGGCCAAGCGCGCCATGGCGGTGGCGGTCTACAACCACTACCGCCGGGTCATGACCAACGACGCCTACGGCAGCTACGGCGAGGACGAGCCGGTTGAGCTCGCCAAGAGCAACATCCTTCTGCTCGGGCCCACGGGCACGGGCAAGACGCTCCTCGCCCAGACCCTCGCGCGGTTCCTCAAGGTGCCCTTCGCCATCGCCGACGCCACGACCCTCACCGAGGCGGGCTACGTGGGCGAGGACGTTGAGAACATCCTCCTCAAGCTCATCAACGCCGCCGACGGCGACGTGGAGCGCGCCCAGGTGGGCATCGTCTACGTCGACGAGATCGACAAGATCGCCCGCAAGGCCGAGAACTTCTCCATCACCCGCGACGTCTCGGGCGAGGGCGTGCAGCAGGCGCTCCTGAAGATCCTCGAGGGCACCGTGGCCTCGGTGCCTCCCCAAGGCGGCCGCAAGCATCCCCAGCAGGAGCTCATCCACATCGACACGACGAACATCCTCTTCATCTGCGGCGGCGCCTTCGTCGGGCTCGACAAGATCGTCGCCGACCGCATCGGCCACAAGGGCATCGGCTTCGATTCGGCCCTCGGCGAGCGGGTGGGGGAGGACACCGACGAGCTGCTCTCCCAGGCGGCGCCGATGGACCTCCAGAAGTTCGGCCTCATCCCCGAGTTCATCGGGCGCATCCCGGTCATCACCGCCACCCACGAGCTCACCGAGGACGACCTCGTCGACATCCTCACCAAGCCCAAGAACGCGCTGGTCAAGCAGTACAAGCGCATGTTCCAGATCGAAGGGGTGGAGCTGGAGTTCGAGGAGGGGGCGCTCCGCGAGATCGCGCGCCTGGCCATCGAGCGCGAGACGGGCGCTCGCGGGCTCCGCGCCATCTGCGAGGCGACGCTCGAGCAGACGATGTTCGACATCCCCTCCGAGATCGACGTCATCAGGGTCGTCGTCACCAAGGACGCCGTCGATGGGCTCGAGCAGCCCCGCCGCATCAGCGCGGAGGCGGCGCGCCACTTCGTGGATGCCAGCATCCGCCTGCCCGAGGCGGGCTAGCCGAGAGGGTACAAACCTTAGGAGACCTCGTACGGAGGAAGGGGATCCCATGGCCCGTGACCTTGCCCACGCCGAGGGCGTCGAACTCGCCGACGCCGTGAACGACCTCTTCGAGTGGCTCTCGGCCCGCGATCTCTACGAGCCCACGGTCGAGGATCTGGAGAACGCGACGGGCTACGAGCGGGCCGACGTCATCGCCCTCTACGGCGCCTCGATCCTCGCCGGCGCGGACGTGTTCGTGAGCGCCCTCAAGGAGGGGCTCGCCAAGACCTCGCTCGTCTCGGGCGGGCGCGGCCATACCACCGAGGGGCTCATCGCGACCATCCTCGCCGAGCACCCGGGCCTCGTGCCCGAGCATGCCACCGAGGCGGACGCCCTCGTCGCCTACCTCGAGCACCGGGGCGAGCCCGCCCCCGACCTCATCGAGCGGCGCTCCACCAACTGCGGCAACAACGTGAGCTTCACCTTGGACGTGCTCCGGGGGGCCGGCATCGACCCCGACACCATCATCGTCGTCCAGGCCCCCATCTTCATGCGTCGCATGAAGGCGACCTTCGAGCTCCAGGAGCCGAGCATCCGCATCATCGGCCTCCCGGCCTATGACGTGCGGGTGGCTTGGGCGGATGGCATCGGCCTCGTGCTAGAGCAGCCCACGCCCCATGGCATGTGGCCGATCGAGCGCTTCATGGACCTTCTGAGCGGCGAGGTGCCGCGCCTGCGCAACGACAAGGGCGGCTACGGCCCGGAGGGCGAGGGCTACCTCGCCGTCGTGCGCGTCCCGCCCGAGATCGAGGAGGCCCAGTCGCTCCTCGAGGCCTACATCGGCGGCCATCGCAAGGCGAACCACCTCTACGCGAGGCCCGTGGCCGAGGACGACGTCGTCTAAGTCGTAGCATTCGGTTCGGACGTGTCTGGTCCGCCGCCTCCGCGCGCAAGGGGCGGCGGCCTTCTTTGGCGATGGGGGAGGGGCCATGGCTGCGAGCGCCGAGGAGCGAAGGCGCACGACCCAGGTGACGATGCGGACGCTCCGCTACTTCTGGGGCGTCACGCGCGCCCAATGGCCGAGCTTTTTGGGAGCCGTGCTCTCCACGCTCGGGTTCGTCTTCTTCCTCACGTACATGAACCCCTACCTCATGGGGCTCGTGATCGACGTCGTGAGCGCGGGCGACCAAGGGGGCCAGGCGCCGACGCTCCAGGTTCTGGCGCCCATCGCAGCGGCCCTCATCTGCGTGAACGTCGCCGGGCAAGTCTGTTCCAAGCTTCAGGACTACTTCTGCGCCAAGGTGGACATCAAGGGCTCCTTCGACCTCACGACCCAGGCCTTCGACACGCTCTCAAACCAGTCGATGACCTTCTACAACAACCGCTTCGGCGGGGCGCTCGTCTCCCAGGTGCAGCGCTTCGTCTCGGCCTACACCACCATCGTCGACAGGCTCACCTATTCCGTGATCCCCATGGTGGCCGGGGTCGTCTTCACCGTGTGCATGCTCTTGCCGGTCGCTCCGCCCTATGTGGCGTGCCTGGCGGTGCTCCTCGCCATCTACGTCCTCGTGGTCAAGAGCCTCTACGCCAAGATCCTCCCCGAGAACGCGCGGGCGGCCGCCGCCAACAACCAGCTCTCGGGCCAGCTCTCCGACTCCATCACCAACATCATGGCCGTGAAGACCTCCGGCAGGGAGGCCTACGAGCGCCAGCGCTTCGCCGACGCCAACGTGGCCGTGCGGGGCGCCGAGTCGAGGCGCATGTGGGCGAACATCAAGGTGGGCGCCGTCACGAGCTCGCTCATCGCCCTCATCATGACCACCTGCACCGTCTTCGTCTGCGGCGGCACCGAGTGGTTCGCCATCGCCCCCGGCACGCTCGTGATGATGTTCACCTACACCCAAAGCCTCACCTCGCACTTCAACATGCTCTCCTCCACCTTCCAGACCTTCAATCGCGCGCTCGGCGACGCCCACGACCTCACGGTGGCCCTGGGGGAGCCGCTCCTCGTGGCCGACGATCCGGGCGCGCCCGACCTAAAGGTCCTGGACGGGCGGATCGACTTCACCGACGTGGGATTCCACTACCCCGACGCCCCGGCCGACGACCTCGTCTTCGACGACTTCAACCTCACCATCCCGGCGGGCCAGCGCGTGGGGCTCGTGGGGCGCTCGGGATCGGGCAAGACCACCCTCACCTCGCTTTTGCTCCGCCTGGCGGACCTCCAGGAGGGCCGTATCCTCATCGACGACCAGGACATCGCCCACACCACCCAGACCTCGATCCGCCGCCAGATCGCCTACGTGCCGCAGGAGCCGCTCCTCTTCCACCGCTCCATCGCCGACAACATCGCCTACGGCCGCCCCGGCGCCACGGACGCCGAGGTGAGGGAGGCAGCGGCCAAGGCCAACGCCACGGAGTTCATCGAGCGCTTGCCCGACGGGTTCCAGACCCTCGTGGGGGAGCGGGGCGTGAAGCTCTCCGGCGGGCAGCGCCAGCGCATCGCCATCGCCCGGGCGATCCTCGCCGACGCGCCCATCCTCGTCCTCGACGAGGCGACGAGCGCCCTCGACTCCGAGAGCGAGCGCCTCATCCAGGAGGCGCTCGCGACCCTCATGGAGGGCCGCACCTCGCTCGTGGTCGCCCACCGCCTCTCGACGGTCGCCAGCCTCGACCGTATCGTCGTCCTCGCCGATGGGGAGATAGTCGAGGATGGCACCCACGGCGCCCTCGTGAGGGCCGGCGGCCCCTACGAGCAGCTCTGGGATCGCCAGACGGGAGCGTTCCTGGAAGAGGGCTAGCGCTATGGCGAACTACTTGGACTACCTGGACTGGTACGGCGACCTCGGGCTCGATCAGACGCCCTTCAACGAGGTGGACGCGCTCGTCCTCGCGAACCTCTCCTACGTGGACCTCGCGGGCGCGGTGCCCGCCCCCGGGGAGGGGAGCGTCTCCTGCGCCGAGGCGGCGCCCGCCTACCAGAGCGTGAACGGCAAGGCCTCGCTCTATTCGACGCCATCCTTCAGCGATCCCGTGGTGGAGCTCGTGCCGCAGAAGATGGCGGCGGGCAGGCGCTTCGCCGGGGCGCGCCTCGGGAACTACGTGGCGGAGCTCGACGCCGCCACGGCCGAGCAGTTCGCCGCGCTCACCATCGAGCTCTCCGACGGAACCGTCTATGTGAGCTTTCGCGGCACGGACGACACGCTCGTGGGCTGGCACGAGAACTTCGACATGTCCTACGAGGTGGTGCCCGCCCAGACCCGCGCGGTGCGCTACCTCGACGAGGTGGCTGCGCGCACGGAGGGCCCCATCATGGTGGGCGGCCATTCCAAGGGCGGGAACCTCGCCGTCTTCGCGGCGGCCCTGGCCAAGCCGCGGACCCGCGAGCGCATCGCGCGCATCTGGGACATGGACGGCCCGGGCTTCGACCGGAAGGTGATCGCCGGCCTCGAATACGCCCAGGTCGAAGATCGCGTCGCCCTCTATGTGCCGACCTTCGACATCGTGGGGCAGCTCCTCTGCCGCCAGGAGCCGACGAAGGTCGTGGCCTCCTCGGCGCGCGGCATGATGCAGCACTCCTCGGCGAGCTGGGAGGTGCTGGGAGGCAGGCTCGTAGCGGCCGAGCGGCAGGAGATCGACCCCTCGGCGCTCGCCTATTCCAAGGACTTCAACGAGTGGTTCCACGACGCCAGCGACGCGACCCGCGCCCAGGTCTTCCAGGAGTTCTTCGGTGCGCTCGCGGCCTCCCGCATCCAGACGCTCACCCAGCTCTGCTCGGGCAACCCCCGCATGCTGCTCGACCTCCTGCGGCACATCCTCACGCTGGAGCCCACGGCCCAGCGCTACGTGGTCTCGCTCGTCATAGCGCTCGCGGGAAGCTACATCGGCGAGTACACGGACATCATCGGCAAGAGCGCCAAGGGTCTCATCGATCACCTGCGCGGCAAGGACCGCCTCGTGCTCGACCCCGATGCGCCGCTTTCGGCCGAGGAGCTGAGCGCCTACCGCCGGCAGCTCTCGAGTCGAAGGGCCCTGGACGACATCCTCGATTTCCTCGGCGAAACCCGTGCCGAGCGGCTGCGCACGGCAACCGTGCTCGCCGTCGCCGCGAGCATGGCCGTCATCGCACTTCGCCTGATCGGGCGGCGCCGCTAGGCCCCGCCCCGAGGCGCGCCGCCCTCGCGCGATCGCTTCGGCATCGAGGCGTCTGGCGATTCCGTGGAGCGCCCGCCAATCGGCGGTTGCGCCAAGTCATGCCGTTCGCGCTTCCTATACTGCCGCTCAGAGAGAGATAACGTCCGTTCAAGGCGATTCTTGAACGGACGGGGAGAGAGCGGGGCCCCGATGGACGACTTCATCGCCTTGATCCTGAGCGATCGCACCTATGTGAACCTGCTCTTCTACGGCCTCATCATGACCCTGCTCATCATCGCGAACATCCTCGAGCAAAGAGACGATCCCGCGCCCGACGAGAGCGCCGATCGCGTGCGGCACGGCTAGCCGCAAGGCGACGCCACGGGGCTCCCTCGCCCCTGCGAACGTCAGCGGCGGAGCGCCTCCAGCGGCAGCCCATCCGGGCATCGCCCCTTCTGGGCACGTGAAGGGCGGGGCGCCCCGCTCGGGATGCCCCGCCCCATCGTTCGAGCCATCGAGCGCATCGGCTCGCTCCGGCGGCGAATCGAGCCCGTCCGCGCGCGGGCCCTGCCTTACAGGCCCTCCTCCGTGAGTTCGCGGGCCACGGGATCCTTGATGGTCACGCCATCGGCCTTGAGCTCGGCGATCACCGGAGCGAACTGCGGCAGGTACCTCTCATGGGCGATGAGGAGCTCGTCCAGCACCCGCTTGGCGGTGGCGCCGGAGGGGACCTGCGGGTTCAGGAAGAAGGCCTCGAGCGCCACGCCGTAGTCGCCCGTCACGGCCGCCTCGCAGACGCAGAGCTCCATGCTCTTCATCACCTGGAGCCAGCCCCGCTCGGCGGGCGGGAGCGGCCCGTAGGCGATTCCGAGCGCGCCCGCGCTCCCCACGTGCGCCGAGACCTCCACCACGCAGTCGGGGGGCAGGTCGGGCACGGCGCCGTCGTTCTTGGTGGAGAGCACGATGTGGGTGTTCTTGTTGTTGTAGATGGCGCTGATGGTCTCGCAGGCGGCATCGGAGTAGTGGGCGCCGCCGCGCTTGGCCAGCTGCTCCGGCTTGTGGTCGAGGTTCGGGTCCTTGTAGAGCTCGAAGAGCTCGTCCTCGGTCCTCTTCACCTGCTGTGCCCGGGTGCCCTTCTCGGGGTCGGCGTACTCGTCGAGCGCGTGGTCGAGCATCTCCTCCTGGCGCCAGTAGTAGCGGTGGTAGCCGCAGGGGATCATGCCGGCCGCCTTCACCTGCTCGGGGAAGAAGCGCACCGAGAAGATGTTGGCGGGCGTGCCGTCGTCCACGTCTGGGTCGCACATCTTGTCGATGATGTCCTGGGTGACCTCGTTCCCGTCGAGGTCGAAGACCCTGTGCCAGTGGAAGTGGTTGAGTCCCGCGAACTTGAAGATGAGCTCGTCGGGCTCCTTGCCGATGAGGGCCGGCTCTTTGAGGATCGCGTTCACGGGCACGTTGCAGAGGCCCACGACCCGATCCCAGTGGCCGTAGCGCACGACCGCCTCGGTGACCATGCCGGACGGGTTCGTGAAGTTGATGAGCCAGGCGTCGGGGCAGAGCTCCTTCATGTCCTCGACGATGTCGAGGATGACGGGGATGGTGCGGAAGGCCTTGAGCATGCCGCCCGCGCCGTTGGTCTCCTGGCCGAGCATGCCGTAGGAGAGCGGGATGCGCTCGTCCTTGATGCGGGCGTAGAGGAGACCCACGCGAAACTGCGTGGTCACGAAGTCCGCGCCCGGCAGCGCCTCGCGCCGATCGAGGGTCATGTGGACCTTCACGTCGTAGGGCGAGGCGTCCCACATGCGCTGGGCCATGGCGCCCACGATCTCCATCTTCTCGCGCCCCTGCTCGATGTCGACGAGCCAGATCTCCTTGATGGGGAGCTCCTCGTAGCGCTTGATGAAGCCCTCCATGAGCTCGGGCGTGTAGCTGGAGCCGCCGCCGATGGTGACGATCTTCACGGGTCTCTTGGCCATAGGATTACCTCCTCGCGTTCCCTCTCGACACGTCTTCAAGTGTCGCATACCAGTCGGGAGGTCGAGGCGCGGGAGCGCCGATGCGACGGCCCCGAAGAGGGCTAGACTGGCTTCGAGCAACGTCCCGTCGCTTCCAACGAGGTGGATCCATGGCATCGAGCGACATCTCCCAGACCGCCAGAGACGAGCACCGCCGCATGTTCAACGACGAGGTCTACCCCCTTGGCGTGACCGATCCCGAGTTCGTCCAGCTCTTCGCCGACTTCGCCTTCGACGAGGTCATCAAGGCCACCAAGCTCGACGACCGCACCCGCTACCTCGCCATCCTCGCCACCTGCCTCGGCTGCGGCGGCAAGGAGGAGTACCGCGTCATGCTCACGGCCGCGCTGAACGTCGGCCTCGACGCCGTGGCCGTGAAGGAGACCCTCTACCAGGCCACGGCCTACCTGGGGATCGCGCGCACCTACGGCTTCTTCGCCGTGACGAACGAGGTCATGCAGGCGCGCGGCATCGCGCTCCCGCTGCCCCCGCAGGGAACCACCACCCGCGAGGATCGCGTGGAGAGGGGCGAGGCCAAGCAGGTGGAGCTCTTCGGCGATCACATGAAGGGTTTCGCGAGCAGAGGCCCCGCCAACGCGCCCCACATGAACGTCTGGCTCTCGGGCAACTGCTTCGGCGACTACTACACCAGAGGCGGCCTCTCCGACCGTGAGCGCGAGATGGTCACGTTCTGCTTCATCAGCGCCCAGGGCGGCTGCGAGCCGCAGCTGAAGAGCCACGCCGCCGGCAACTTCCATGTGGGAAACGACGAGGCCTTCATGGTCGACGTCATCAGCCAGTGCATGCCCTTCATCGGCTATCCGAGGACGCTGAACGCCCTTCGCGTGATGACCGAGGCGGCCCGCGAGGCCGAGGCGTAGGGCTCGGACGACATGCCCCTTCCGTGATGGGAGGCGGGGCGGGGACGGCGCTCGCCTTCGCCCCGCCTACGCCTCGGGGTCTGCGAAGCGGTGGCCCGCGTAGGGCACGAGCACCTCGTCCAGCCAGGCGGCCACGTCGGCCATGACCCGCTCCTTGCCGATCTCGTTATGCACCTCGTGGCGCATGGCGGGGTAGAGCTTCACATCGACGCGCTCGACCCCCGCCTCCCGGTAAAGGCTCGCCGCCGCCAGCACGCCCTTGCCCCTATCGCCCACGGGGTCCTCCTCGCCGGCGATGAGGAGGATGGGCAGATCGTGGGGCACGTTCGCCGCGACCTGCTTCGACACCATGTCATGGGCGAGACCGAGGAGCGCGGTGTAGCCGCCGAGGGTGAACTGGTAGCCGCTCCTCTCGTCGGCGACGTAGGCGTCGACCACGCTCTCGTCGGACGAGATCCAGTCGAAGTCCGTCCGGGGGCGCTTGAACGCGGCGTTGTAGGAGCCGAGCGCGAGCGTGTTCACGAGGTTGCTGTGGGCCCGTTCGCCGCGCACGAGCGCGAGGCCCCTCGCCACGGCGAGCCCCAGGCTCGAGAGCGCCGCCGGCACGTTCGCCGTGCCCGAGAGCACGATGGCGTCGAACTCCTCGCCGTACTCGGCGATGAGGAGGCGCGCGATGAAGCTCCCCATCGAGTGGCCGTAGACCACATGGGGAAGGAGCGGCCAGCGCCGGCTCAGGTAGAGCGAGAGCGCATGGGTGTCCTCGATGAGGTCGGAGGCGCCGCCATCGATGGGGATATGGCCCAGATCCTCGGGCGAGACGGCCGTCTCGCCATGGCCGATGTGGTCGTGGCCTGCCACGACGTAGCCGAGCCCGGCGAAGATGCGCGCGAGGGCATCGTAGCGTCCTATGTGCTCGGCCATCCCGTGGACGAGCTGTATGGTGCCCCGGGGCCGTCCCTTGGGGATCCAGAGGCGCCAGGACACGGTCGATGCCGAATCCGCGGAGGGGAACCTCAGCGCCTCCAGGACGAGTTCCTCCTCGTCCGACACGATGACGGGGTCGCCAAAGGCCCTCTGCCCGTCCGACTCTTGCGCATGGCCCTGCCCGCTCGACATGGACGATCCCTAGAGGTAGAGCCTGAAGAAGGCGCATTCGTCGTCGTTGCACCGCTTGGCCTCGGGCGTCTTCACGTGGCAGTGGAAGACGTGCCCCAGCGAATGATCCTTGTCGCCATAGAAGCGGAAGACGAAGGGAACGCTCGTCTCGGCGAGCTTCTTGGCCATGACGGGCGCCTGCTCGAGGAGGAAGTCTCCCGTGGCCGTCATGATGAAGGCGGGCGGGTAGTCCTTCGTCACGTGCGCCGTCACGTCCATGAGGGCGATCTCCTCGGTGGTGCCGTCTCCGGGCAGATAGGCCTTCATGAGGACGGTCGTGAGGTCCTGGCCCTCCTGGTCGAAGAGCACCTTGTACTCGCCGCAGTTGAGGGCCACGGCACGGAACTCGAGCCCCTCGGGGATCTCGATGGGGCGCCCATCGGCCAGAAGGAAGCGCTTGGCGAGCTCGGGGTTGGTGGTGAGGGCCGCGTAGAGGGCCAGGAGATGCCCTCCCGCCGAGTCCCCCACGGCGAAGACGCGCGACGTGTCGAGGCCGTAGCCGGCGCCGTGCTCCATGAGCCAGCCCATGACGAGGTTCGTGTCCTCGAAGGGGGTGGGGAACTTCCATTCCGGCGCCAGGCGGTAGGAGAAGTTCACGACGCCGAAGCCCCGCCTGGCGAGCTCCATGCAGTAGAACTGGTAGGTCTCCTTGCTGCCGTACACCCAGCCGCCGCCGTGGACGCTCACGATCACGGGGAGCGCCTTGCCCTTGGCGTCGGCGGGGCGGTAGACGTCCAAGCGCTGCCACCGCTCGTCGGTCGTGCCGTAGACGATGTCGTCCACGCGCTCGATGTCGTCGGGGTGGGTGGGGAGCCCGGCGTCCCGGGCGGCGTCGTTCGCGCCCCACTCCTCGCGGATCTGCTCCACTGCCCGCATGACCTCCGGCGGTTCCGCCATGATGGACTCCCTTCGCCCCGAACGATCGCCCGTTCGCCCTAGTTGTCTGTACCCAGGTCGAGGTCGTCGTCGTTGCCGAGCGCGAATTCCCCCTCGACTTCCTCGATGTCGTCATCGAGCGTCTCCATGTCGCTCGGGAGGTAGGCCCCGTTGCCCTCGATGACCTTCTGCATCCATCGGAAGGAGTCCTTCTTCGAGCGCTCGAGGGTGCCCTTGCCCTCGTCGTCCATGTCCACGTAGATGAAGCCGTAGCGCTTCTTCATCTCGCCGGTGGAGAGGCTCACGAGGTCGGTGGAGCCCCACATGGTGTAGCCGATGACGGGGATGCGGTCGATGAGGACGGCCTTCTTCATCTCGCGCAGGTGATCGGCCAGGTAGCGCATGCGGTAGGGGTCGTGGACGGAGCCGTCCGGCTCGCGGACGTCGATGGCGCCGAGGCCGTTCTCGATGACGAAGAGCGGCTTCTGATAGCGATCGTAGAGCTCGTTCAGCAGGATGCGGAGTCCGAGGGCGTCCACGGCCCAGCCCCATGAGGTCGTCTCGAGGTGCGGATTGTTCTCCGCCCCCAGGATGCCGTGGCGCCGAAGCTCGCTCCCCACGCCGCAGACGTTCGAGCGGTAGTAGCTGAACGAGACGAAGTCGAGCGTCCCCTCGGCGAGGGTCCGCACATCGTCCGGTTCCATCTCGAGTGCGACGTCGCGCCGCGCCAGGAGGTCGTCCGCGTAGTTCGGATAGGCTCCCTTCGCCATGACGTCGATGAAGAAGAGCGTCTCGCGCTTGACTCTAAGGGTCTCGAACACGTTCTCGGGCCGGCAATCCCTCGGATAGAGCTCCGAACTCGCGTACATGGTGCCCACGAGGTTCCGGGAGTCCACTTCGTGGGCGAGCTTCGTCACGATCGCGCTCGCCACCATCATGTGGTGCTTGGCCTGGTAGATGGTCTGGTCGTCCTGCTCGCGGGTTCCGATCATCGGGTAGCCGCAGAGGATGTTGATCTCGTTGAAGGTGAGCCAGAGACGGCACTTGCCCTTCCAGCGCTCGAGGAGCGTCCTCGCATAGCGCACGTAGGCGTCGATGGTCTCGCGGCCGGCCCAGCCGTCGCACTTCGCGGCCAGCGCGGCCGGGATCTCGTCATGGCAGATGGTGATGAGGGGCTCGATCCCCACCTCGGCGAGCTCGTCGATCACGTGGTCGTAGAAGGCGAGGCCCTCCTCGTTGGGCTCCTCCTCGAGCCCGGTGGGGAAGATCCGGCTCCAGCACACGGAGAAGCGGAAGACGTTGAAGCCGAGCTCGCCCATGAGCTCGATGTCGCGCCCATGGTGGTGGTAGAAGTCCACCGCCTTGTGGCTGGGGTAGTAGACGTTATCGTAGAGCGCGGGCTCGGAGCCCTCGGGAAGCGCCTCCTCGCTCGTCACGAAGCCGCGGGAGCCATCGGCGAGCCGAAGCGATACGCGCCGGGGCGTGGTCACGTCGCCCCCGGTCTCGAAGTCGTGGGAGAGGAGGCCGCGGCCGCCCTCGCCGAAGCCGCCCTCGTACTGGAAATCCGCGGTGGCGCCGCCCCAGAGGAAGTCCTCGGGGAAGGGAAGCCCCTCCAGGTCGCCGCCGAAAGCCTGGGGATCGTACGCCGCGCGCTCGCTCATGGTCGCTCCTCGCGTTCGCCGCCTTTCGTCATGGCAAGTCTAGTCCCGGGGCCGAACCGCCATCCCCTCGCGTTTCGGCTCGCCTTCCCGTCCCGCCCCCCACCCCCGATGTCCCTTCCCTTCGCCTCGCGAGCCCAGGCTCCCCGGCTCGCATGCCGCTAGAGGCGGATCCGCTCCGTCCCTCGATGGCCCGTGTGGCGGAGCGCCCTTCGCTCCGGAGCCGCTAGGATGGAAAAGACGCAGGCGAGGGAAGGACAGGCGATGAACGATTCCGGCGGCGGGCTCTCGTCCCAGGAGCTCTACCGGCAGTTCCAGGCGGCGAGGTTCCCGTCATCCGTGGAGGGGGCCACGATGGAGTGGGTCGTGCCCTACGGACGCATCGCCACGCGCCTTCTGCCCTTCTCGAAGAATCGCGGCGTGCCCTGCCGTATCGCGAACGAGTTCCTCGAGCGCGAGCGGCTCTCGGGCGGTCCTTTGGAAGACCTCGGCCCCTTCACGTTCTTCGGGCTCTTCAACGGCAAGGTGAGGACGGACGAGAAGCGCGCCGACTGCGTAGGGCTCGTCTTCGAGCGGTTGGGGATCACGCTCCCCGTTCCGCACGACTTCCAGGGGGCGCCGCATCTGAACCCGCGCCACTGGCGCTTCGCCGACGACGCCCCCGGCGCCATCGAGGCCGAGTGGGCGTGCTTCGAGGCGGCGCTCGCGCTCGCCGATGAGGAGGACGAGACGGAGGAGAGCCGCGATCGCCTCTGCGAGGCCTTCGACCGGGCGCTCGGCTTCAAGGGGCTCGGAAGCTCCAACCTGCCGATCGCCCTCTACTGGGCGCGTCCGAACCGCTATCTCGCGCTGGACGCCCTCATGGACGCGCACCTCGCCTCAGCCTACGGCATCTCCGTGCCCAAGGACCTCGACGGCGCCGGCTATCTCGACCTCGTGGACGAGGTCGCCGTGGCGCTCGCCGAGGGCGAGGGGCCGGCGAGGACCTTCCCGGACCTCTGCGTCCTCGCCTGGCGCGAGCATGCGGAGGCGCTGAAGGCCGATCGGGCCTAGCCGATGGCGCCATCCCAGCCGCTCCGCTTCGACGAGCCCTGACGTGGGAGGCGGTGCGAAGACAGCCGCCGCTTCCCCCGCTTCAATCAGCCGCGGACGATTTCCGCGATCTCGCGTCGGGCGATGCGGCCCTCGGGAGTGGGGAAGAGCGGATAGGCGTGGTTCATCCCTTCGCCCACGACGAGGCCGGCAAGGGCGCCGGCCTCCCGGAGCTTCGCAGCGAAGGCGAGGGCATCGGGAAGGAAGATCTCGCGCGTGCCGATGAAGATCGTCACGTCGCGGAGTCGGGAGACGTCGGCGTAGAGCGGGCTCAGGCGAGGCGAGCGCAGGTCGTCGCCGTCGGCCCAGACCTTGGCGATCTCGCGAAGGCCCGGTCGGGCGAGGAGCGGGTCGTCGGGCTCGATGGGGCCGATGGCGGGGTTCTCGAGCGCGAGGTCGAGCCAGGGCGAGAGCAGGATGAGCCGGCGGGGGAGCAGGTCCGCCTCGCCTCGGGCGCAGAGCTCCCCGGCGAGTCCGGCCGCGAGGTTGCCGCCTGCGGAGTCGCCGGCGAGGACGAGGCGATCGGGCCCCAGCTGGAGGGCGAGCGTCCGATAGAGCTCCTCCAACTGGCCATGGGCTTCGCGATACGTGTGGTTCGGCGCGAGGGGATAGAGCGGCACCACCGCACGGACGCCGCTTCGGCGGCAGATGGCGTCGAGCATGAACCAGTGCCAGGGGAGCGGGTTCTCGTCGAAGGCGCCGCCGTGGAGGTAGAGGAGCGTCCGTTCATAGGGCCGTCCCCTAGGGGGCGCGAGCGTGATGCAGGGAAGCTCGTCGCCGTCCGCGAGCGGGAACGCCACGTCGCGGGTCCCGCAGCCGAGGCCCACCCATCCCGGCAGCTCGTAGGGCGCCTCGTCGGGCCCGACGTGGTCCATGAGGTCGCGGATGGCCGATTCGGCGCTCAGGTAGCGGCGCTTCCGCCCCCAGCTCCGCACGATCCACTCGCAGATCGTGGCCGAAAGCGAGCGCCCGTAGCGCTCCCGCGAGGCTCGGGACGCCAGCAGCATGAGGCCGCCCGCCGCGCCCGCGACCGCCGCTGCCACCTTGCCGTTGCGAACTCGCTCGCTCTCCCCGACACCCGATTTCACGCGTACCAGCTCCGTGATGTGCGCCTGCGTCCAAGGGACCGTCGCATTCTCGCGGGACGGTTGCCCGGAGGTATTGTCACACGATGGCGGGCTCAGCGGTTGAGCAGCCAGAGGCCGATGAGGCAGGCGCCGATGCCGGCGAGCTTCGTGAAGGTCACGGGCTCGCGATAGGCGAGGTAGCCCACGGCGACGAGCGCCACGGCGAGGATCGCGTTCTTCAAGACGGGCCCGACGCTCACCTCCCAGCCCACCCGGAACATGTAGATGCTCCCGGCCTCGAGCCCCACGATGGCGAGGCCGAGCACGAGGGTCGTCCAGTTGGCGAGCCTCCACTCCTGAAAGAGGCTCCCCGCATGGCTCGTGAGGAGGTAGATGAGGGCCGAGGCCGCCGCGCCCACGAGATAGGCGAGGGTGAGCGAGGCGAACGGGTTCATGGCCTCGGGCGTCGACTTCGACGCGAGCTGATAGGCGATGTCCGAGAGGACGGCGAGGGCGATGGGCCAGTAGAGGTTCATGGGCACTCCGATGCGTCGGCGCCCCCTACGAAAAAGCCACCCGCTTGGGTGGCAATCTCAAGCGGGACGGCTCTGACTTCTCACGGCGCCCATGCTAGCAAGAAGCGAAGATCCGAGAACGCTTGGTCGAGCGGTCTCCAAGGGGTCGGCGACCTCGTCGTCAGCCGGCACCCGCCGAGGCCGCGTCGAATCGTCGTGCGGCAGCCGTGATAGCCTTAGCTCCGGATGAAACCCAACAGAGCGAGACCACCATCGGGAGGTTCCCGTGACCGAGAGCACGCCAGCGTCCGAGATGCCCAAGACCTACGACCCCCAGACGACCGAGCCCGCCCTCATGGAGCGCTGGCTCGCCTCCGGCGCCTTCAAGCGCTCGAAGGGCCGCGCGGGCGCCGAGGGCGTCGTCGAGGACTGCACGGTCACCATTCCGCCACCGAACGTCACGGGCATCCTCCACATGGGCCACGCCATGGACGACACCATCCAGGACGCCTTCATCCGCTACAACCGCATGCGCGGCCGCTCCACCCGCTGGATCGTGGGCACCGACCACGCCGGCATCTCCACCCAGACCAAGGTGGACAAGAAGCTCAAGGGCGAGGGCATCTCGCGGCTCGAGATAGGGCGCGAGGCCTTCCTCGAGGCCTGCCAGGAATGGCGCGACGAGTACGGCGGCACGATCATCCGTCAGATCAAGCGCATGGGCTGCTCCTGCGACTTCGATGACGAGAAGTTCACGATGAGCCCGGAGTACGCCCTCGCGGTGCGCAAGGTCTTCTGCGACTGGTACCACGATGGGCTCATCTACCGGGGCAAGCGCATCGTCAACTGGTGCCCCTCCTGCCGCACGGCCATCTCCGACGACGAGGCCGAGTATCGGGACGAGCCGGGGCATCTCTGGTATCTGCGCTACCCGCTGAAGGAGCCGGTGGACGGCGTCGAGCACATCGTCGTCGCCACCACGCGGCCCGAGACCATGCTCGGCGACACCGGGGTCGCCGTTGCCGAGGACGATCCCGAGAAGGCCGCCTTCGTGGGCAAGACGGTCGTGCTCCCCATCGTCGGTCGCGAGATCCCGATCTTCTCCGACTGGCACGTGGACAAGGGCTTCGGCACGGGCTTCGTGAAGGTGACGCCCGCCCACGACCCCAACGACTTCGCCATGGGCGAGGCCCACGACCTGCCCAAGGTGAACATCTTCGACGAGACGGCCCACGTGGTGGAGGGCTACGGCGAGTTCAGCGGCCTCGACCGCGACGAGGCCCGCGAGCGGGTCGTCGCCTGGTTCGAGGAGCACGGCCTCCTCGACCATGTGGAGGAGCACGAGCACAGCGTCATGCACTGCTATCGCTGTGACACCACGCTCGAGCCCTGGCTCTCCGAGCAGTGGTTCGTGGCCGTGGACAGGCTCAAGGGTCCGGCCACCGAGGCCGTGACCTCTGGGAAGGTGACCTTCCATCCCGAGCGCTGGACCCAGACCTACCTCACCTGGATGGAGAACCTCAAGGACTGGTGCATCTCGCGCCAGCTCTGGTGGGGGCACAGGATCCCCATCTTCACCTGCGCCGACTGCGGCTGGGAGGACGCCTGCATGGAGGACGTCGAGGTCTGCCCCGAGTGCGGCAGCCACGCCGTCGTGCAGGATCCGGACGTGCTCGACACGTGGTTCAGCTCCCAGCTCTGGACCTTCGCGACCCAGGGCTGGCCCGAGGATGCGTCGGAGCTCGAGCGCCATCACCCCACGAAGGTGCTGGTCACGGCCCGCGACATCATCGCCCTCTGGGTGGCCCGCATGATCATGAGCTCGCTCTACTTCCTGGGCGAGATCCCCTTCGAGGACGTCTACATCTACGCGATCATCCTCGCCAAGGACGGCACCCGCATGTCCAAGTCCAAGGGCAATGGCGTGGACCCGCTGGACCTCATGGCCCGCTACGGGGCGGACGCCATGCGCTTCAACCTCCTCACCCTCATCACGAACAACCAGGACGTGCGCTTCGACGCGGAGTTCAGCAAGAAGACCGGCGAGTTCATCGGCAGCCCGCGCACCGAGCAGGCCAAGGGCTTCGTCACGAAGATCTGGAATGCGAGCCGCTTCGTGCTCATGAACCTCGAGGGCTACGAGCCCGGGCCCGCCGAGGCCGCCACGCCGGAGGACGCCTGGATGCTCTCGCGTCTGGCGCGCCAGGTGGCGCGGGCCACGGAGGCGCTCGAAACCTACGAGTTCGGCGATTACGCCCGCGAGCTCCAGGGCTTCTTCTGGAACGAGGTCTGCGACTGGTACGTGGAGCTCTGCAAGGGCCGTCTGAACTCGGGCGACGCCGATGCGCGCCGCCAGGCCCAGCGAAACCTCGCCTACGTGCTCGACACGTCGCTTCGCCTCCTGCACCCCGTGATGCCCTTCGTGACCGAGGCCGTGTGGGACGCGATGCCCGCGAGCGCCGTGGACGGCGAGCCTCACGACGGGCGCTTCCTCATGGAGGCCGCGTGGCCGGAGCCCGAGAACTACGCCCGCTGGGTGAACGAGGCCGCCGAGCACGACTTCGACCTCGCCCGGAGCGTCGTCTCCGCCGTGCGCTCGACGCGCGCCCGCTACCGCCTCTCGCCCAAGGAACCGCTGGCCGTCGCGGTGAAGGCACCGGGGCAGGACGCCGCGAGGCTCGGCGAGCAGACCGCCTTCATCTGCGAACTCGCCCACGTGAGCGAGCTCACGGTGGGATCGGATGCGGCCAAGCCCCAAGGCTCGGTGAGCGTCGTCGACGGCGCGCTCGAGATCTTCATCGCCCTCGGCGGCCTGGTGGACCTCGACGCCGAGCGCTCGCGCTTGGAGAAGGCCCTCGCCAAGGCCCGAAAGGAGCTCGCCGGAACCGAGAGGACCCTCGCCAACCAGGGCTTCCTCGCCAAGGCGGCAACGGAGGTCGTCGAGGCCAAGCGCATCCGCGCGAAGGAGCTCGCCGAGACGATCGTCCGCCTGGAGGCGCAGCTCGCCGACCTCGGGTAGCGCTGGGAGAGGATTCCTCGCCTCGGTTCGTCTCGGGCGTGGCCGCGGCACGCGTCCGCACTGCGGCGTCTGGCCGAATCGTGCTGGTCGAGGCCAGCGGATGGCGCGACCATGGACGGGCACGCATCGACTTCGCCCGAGGGGAGCGACCATGGATCTGAAAGACTCCAAGACCTATCAGAATCTGCTGCAGGCGGTCTCCACGGAGGGCCGCGACTTCGCCAAGTACTGCCTCTACGCCGAGCAGGCCGAGAAGGACGGCTATGTGGAGATCGGCGAGGTCTTCCGCGAGACCGGCGGCAACGAGCTCCGCCATGCCGAGATGTTCCTCAAGGCCATGATCGACGACAAGTGGCAGCTCACCCATACCGAGGACAACCTCAAGGACGCCGCCACCGAGGAGGATCGCGAGGACAACCTCTACGTCGAGGCCGCCGCGACCGCCCGCGAGGAGGGCTTCGCCCCCATCGCGAACATCTTCGAGCGCATCGCCGCCATCGAGAAGTCCCATAAGGAGCGCTACCAGGTCATCCTCGAGCGTCTCCAGAACGGCGAGGTCTTCAAGCGCGATGACGAGACGACGGTCTGGTACTGCACCTACTGCGGCCACCTCCACGTGGGCAAGGAGGCGCCGAAGGTGTGCCCGGTCTGCTTCCACCCGCAAAGCTACTTCGAGGTCCGGGCGACCAATTACT
>CANRLS010000011.1 GCA_947631545.1 uncultured Atopobiaceae bacterium | reverse complement strand
AGGCTCACGTACCAAGTACGCCGCGCCTCCGATATCCCGCCAATCTAAGGCACCCCGAAACGTCCCTTGCTTCCGTAGACGGTACAGACGTTCCGGATGCGCTCAGGACGCGTCCGCCGGTCTCCCCAGTCCTTAGTTCTCGGCGATCGTGACGCCCATCGAGCGCGCCGTCCCCGCCACGATCTTCTTGGCCGCCTCGATGTCGTTGGCATTGAGGTCGGGCATCTTGATCTCGGCGATCTTGGTCAGCTGCTCCTGGGTGAGCTGGCCCACCTTGTCGGTCTGCGGCACGCCTGAGCCATGCTCGAGGTGGAGCTCCTTCTTGATGAGCTGGGCCGCAGGCGGCGTCTTGGTGACGAAGTCGAAGGTGCGGTCGTCGTAGACCGAGATCTCGACGGGGATGATGTCGCCGACCTGATCCTTGGTGGCTGCGTTGAAGGCCTGGCAGAACTGCATGATGTTCACTTGGGCGGCACCGAGCGCCGGGCCCACGGGAGGCGCGGGGTTTGCCTGGCCTGCGGGAATCTGCAGCTTGATGAAGGCCACTACTTCTTTGGGCATATCTGAGCCCTCCTGTACGTCTCTTCGTTCCCTCGGCCACCCAGAAGCGTCCCTCACCGGACGGGTGGTGATTTCCTCGTTGCTGCCGGTGGCACCCTAGACGAGCGATGTCACCTGCTCCACGCCCAGCTCGACGGGCGTCTCTCGCCCGAAGATGGTGAGCAGGACCTTGAGCTTGCCGGACTCCGGGTTGACCTCGGAGATGAGCCCATCGAAGCCCTCGAGCGGCCCCGAGACCACGCGGACGGGGTCGTCGACCTCGAAGTCGATGGTGGTCTGGCGCGGCTGGACGGCATGTGCGGGCTCGGTCCGGCGCATGATCTTGTTGTATTCCTCGCGGGTGAGCGGCGTGGGCTTGCCGTTGATGCCGGCGAAGCCGGTCACACCGGGCGTGTTGCGCACCACGGACCACGAGTTGTCGTCCACCTGCATGCGCACGAGCACATAGCCGGGGAAGACCTTGGCCTCCTTGACCTCGCGCTTGCCGCCCTCCTTGATCTCGGTGACCGTCTCGGTGGGTATCTTGATGTCCACCACCTGGTCCTCGATGCCGTAGTTGGCGATGCGATGCTTGAGGTCGTCCTTGACCTTGTTCTCGTAGCCCGAATAGGTGTGGATGACGTACCAGCGCTTGGCCATGGGACTAGCCCCTCAATCCCGAATATCCGATGAGGACGGCCACAACGCCGGAGTCCACGAGCCAGACCGCGATGCCGAAGACGATGAGCAGGCAGATGACGGCGATGCTGTAGTTGCGCAGCTCCCTCGGGCTCGGCCACACGACGCGGCGGAGCTCCGTCTTGACCTCGCGGAGGTAGTTGCCCAAGCGCTTGCCGGCACCGGGCTTATCGGACGTCTGCGCCTTGGGCGCTTGAGCCTTGGGCTGCTTCCGCACGGCGGTCTTCTTGGATCCCTCCGCGCTCCCTTGCGCCGCGGCCACGTTGGCGAGCTGCTGCTCGGCCCTGGCCCTCTTGGCCTGCCGGGCCTGGCGCCTCGCCCTTTGTCCGCCTTTGCTCTTCGCCATCGCCTCGATGCCTTTCGCGATCCTCGCTGATGAAAACCGGTCTCCCTGGTTTGACTCAGGGAGACCGGTGGTACTAGCTGGCACCCCAGGTAGGACTCGAACCCACAACAAACGGTTTTGGAGACCGCCGCTCTACCAATTGGAGCTACTGGGGTGTGCGTGCCTTGCGCTGCCTATGCTAACGGGTCTCCCTGTGGAGCGTATGCGTGCGGCACCACCGGCAGTACTTCTTGAGCTCGAGGCGGTCGGGCGTGATCGCCTTGTTCTTGGTGGTGGTGTAGTTGCGACGCTTGCACTCCGTGCAGGCAAGGGTGACCAGGGTTCGCATGGTTTGCCTTCCCGCCTCTACTCGATGATGGTCGCGACGCGGCCGTCACCCACGGTGTGCCCGCCCTCGCGGATGGCGAAGCGCAGGCCCTGCTCCATGGCGATGGGGTAGATGAGCTCGCCGGTGATGGTCACGTGGTCGCCGGGCATGGCCATCTCGGTGTCCTCGGGGAGCGAGATGTTGCCGGTGACGTCGGTGGTGCGGAAGTAGAACTGCGGGCGATAGCCGTTGAAGAACGGCGTGTGGCGGCCGCCCTCCTCCTTGGTGAGGACGTAGACCTCGGCCGTGAACTTCTTGTGCGGGGTCACCGAACCGGGCTTGCAGATGACCTGGCCGCGCTCGATCTCCTCGCGCTTGATGCCGCGGAGCAGGATGCCCACGTTGTCGCCGGCCTCGCAGAAGTCCATGGTCTTGCGGAACATCTCGATGCCCGTGGCCACGGAGGTCTCGGTGGGCTTGAGGCCCACGATCTCGACGGGGTCGTTGAGGCGGAGCTGCCCGCGCTCCACGCGGCCGGTGGCGACGGTGCCGCGGCCGGAGATGGTCATGACGTCCTCGACGGCCATCAGGAAGGGCTTCTCGTTGTCGCGCGTGGGGGTCGGGATGTAGTTGTCGACCTCGGTCATGAGCGCGCGGACGGAGTCGACCCAGAGCTCGTTGCCCTCGAGGGCGCCGAGCGCGGAGCCGCGGATGACGGGGAGGTCGTCGCCGGGGAAGTCGTACTCGGAGAGGAGGTCGCGGGTCTCCATCTCGACGAGGTCGATGAGCTCCTCGTCGTCGACCATGTCGCACTTGTTGAGGTAGACGATGATGTAGGGCACGCCCACCTGACGGGCGAGAAGGATGTGCTCGCGGGTCTGGGCCATCGGGCCGTCGGTGGCGGCGATGACGAGGATGGCGCCATCCATCTGGGCGGCACCGGAGATCATGTTCTTGATGTAGTCGGCGTGACCGGGGCAGTCGACGTGAGCGTAGTGACGGTTCTCGGTCTCGTACTCCACGTGCGCGATCTGGATGGTGATGCCGCGCTCGCGCTCCTCGGGGGCCTTGTCGATCTCCTCGAAGGCGGTGTAGTCGGCCTTGCACCCGGGCGTCTCGGAGAGGACCTTGGTGATGGCGGCCGTGAGCGTGGTCTTACCGTGGTCGACGTGACCGATCGTACCGATGTTCACGTGCGGCTTGGTGCGTTCGAACTTCTCTTTGGCCATTAGCCGAACCTCCTTCTGGCGGGGCCCTTCGAACCCCTGGTGCTATGTCCGCGGCACGGGCTCTCGCCCGTGCCGCTCGTTGCCTGGTAGCGGTGACTGGATTCGAACCAGTGACGCCGCGGGTATGAACCGCGTGCTCTGACCAACTGAGCTACACCGCCATGGTCTGAAGCTTGATGGAGCCCGCGACCGGACTTGAACCGGTGACCTCCTCGTTACCAACGAGGTGCTCTACCGACTGAGCTACACGGGCACGGATGGTGGGAGCGCTAGGATTCGAACCTAGGTAGGCAAAGCCAACGGGTTTACAGCCCGTCCCATTTAGCCGCTCTGGCACGCTCCCCTGTTTCCGTCTTTCAAGCTCCACGCCAGCGTCCGGGCGAAATCCCGCCGCCAGCGCAACGGACGATGATACGGTGCCGCCGAGTCCAAGTCAACGTAGACCACCCAGCCGGGCGTATCCATACTCCACAGAACCGACAAAACGGGTCGGGCGCCGTCGCCCGACCCGTCGGAGGCCCTGGAGCCGATGACAGGAATCGAACCTGCAACCCACTGATTACAAATCAGTTGCTCTACCGTTGAGCCACATCGGCGCGGAGCGAATGGTAGCGCATCGATGCGGGGGAGCGGGGCGCTGCGCCCATGGCCGGATCGCGCGCTCGAGCGGCATCCGGCATCGACGGCTCCTCCCCTAGCGCCCCTTCCCGCTCGCCCGTCCGCCGTTCGGCTCGATGAAGCGATCGAGGGCGGCCAGGCTCTCCGGGCTCAGGCGGTCTCCCAGCGCCATGCGCATGTGGGGGGCGAGGTCGCGGTCGCGCTCGCGCTCGGCGTCGATGGCCGCCACCTCGCCCACGAGCGAGCGGCTCGAAAGGTAGGAGACGCCCGGGCCGAACGTGGTCGATCGGATGGTGGCGTCGGAGGTGGCGACGAGCACCTCCCTGCCCGCCTCGCGGGCCTCGGTGGCGAGCGCCTCGATCACGGAATCGGCCGAGTTCCCCGCCCGTGAGAAGACGACCCTGACGCCGCCCGAGAGGCGCTCTCGGGGCTCTCGGCTCCGATTGGACGCGCCGTCGTACACGATCACCGCCTCGTAGCTCCCCTCCGCGAAGGAGGCCACGTCGGCGAGGAGCCGCTCGCGGGCCCTGTCGAAGGGATCCAGCGAGAGCTGGCCCACGCCGGGCTCCACCTCGTCCACGAGCCCGAGGTAGGCGTCCGAGGCGTGGAGGACGTTGTAGCCGTCCACCACGAGCAGCGGGAGCTTGGAGCCTCTGGCCATCCGATCGCCCTTTCGCGAAGGCCCGTCCCGGGGCCTATCCCAAGTCCTCTGGCGCGGCGCCCCGGAGCCCATCGGCCGCGGGCTCTGCCCAGACGGTCTGCCGAAGCCACTCGTAGCAGAAGACCGTCGCCGCCTGGGCCACGTTCAGCGACTCTATGGCCCCCATCTGCGGCAGGCGGCACTCGTCATCGCAGTGCTCCCGCACGAGCCGGCTCACGCCGTCGCGCTCGGAGCCCATCACCACGCAGACGCGACCGGACAGGTCGGCGTCCCAGAGCGTCTCCTCGGCATGCTCGGTGGCGCAGACGGCCCAGAACCCGGCGCGCTTGAGGTCCTCCAGAGCCGTGGCCATGTTGGGCACCTGGGCCACCTTCAGATGCGCGAGGGCGCCGGCGCTCGTCTTGTAGGCGCCGGGCCCCACACCGGCCGCCCTTCGGTTGGGGATCACCACGCCCGAGGCGCCCGCGCACTCGGCCGATCGGACGATGGCTCCGAGGTTGCCCTCGTCCACCACGTGGTCCAGACAGAGGATGAGGGCATCGCCCGTTCCCGATAGCGCTACGAGCTCGTGGAGGTCGGCGTAGCCGTAGGGCTCCACCTCGAGGGCGATTCCCTGATGGGCGCCGTGGTAGGAGATGGCGTCGAGGCTCGCCCGGGAGACCTCCTCCACCTCGATACCGGCCTCTTCGAGCTCCCTCAGCATCCGCGCGATGGCGGGGTCTTGGCTATGGGATCGGGCGGCCACGAAGGCGCGGCGCACGGGAACGGCCGCCTCGAGGGCCTCGGCGACGGCCCGCTTCCCCTCGACGATGTCACCGGTCACACCGAGCGGGCCGCCCTTCGGGCGCTGGCCGGCCGACCGCGGCCGAGGGTTCTGGCGAGTCCGTTTGACGGGCGGCCTCCCCCCGGGCCTGCCGTGGGAGGGGCCGCTCCCGCGTCCCCGCTTTCCCGTGCCGCGCTTCGCCGGCATGCTCAGGCCCCCTTGGCGACGATACGCGAGCCGGAGGGCGTGTCCTCGACGACGAGGCCGAGGGCCGCGATGCGGTCGCGGATGGCGTCGGCCGCAGCCCAGTCCTTGGCCCGCCGGGCCGCGGCGCGAGCCTCGATGAGCGCTTGTCCGGCCGCCTCGGGAGAGGCCCCCCGGAAGTCCGCGAGCTCGGCGGCGAGAGGGACGAGCTCCCGGGGAAGCTCCGCCTCGGCGGGCCCCACGGCGATGCCAAGCGCGCCGAAGAGCTCCACAAGGGTCTCGGCCGCCCCTCGGGCGACGTTGGGCTGAGCGCCGTCGCCCACCTCTCCGAGGTAGGTGTTGGCCTTGGTGGCGAGGGTGAAGAGCGCCCCCAGGGCGCCTGCGGTGTTGAAGTCGTCGTCCATCGCGCGGAAGAAGGCCTCGCGGGCCTCCGCGGTGGCATCGGCCAGATCCACCGTCGGCGCCTCTGAGCCCTCGGGTTCCTCGGAGGGCGGCTCGGGCGCATCGTCTCGGCCGGCCCAGAGAAGCGCGGAGACCGTGTTCCTGATGCGCTCCCAGGCGCCCACCGCGCCGTCCAGCCTCTCGAAGGAGAAGTCCAAAGGCGAGCGGTAATGGGTCTGGAGGAAGAGGAGGCGCAGGGCGTCCGCCGGGTAGGCGTCGAGCACCTCCTTCAGCGTATGGAAGTTGCCCAGGCTCTTGGACATCTTCTCGCCGTCCACGCGGAGCATGCCCGAGTGCATCCAAAGGTTCGCCAGGGGCGTTCCCCAGGCGGCCTCGGCCTGGGCGTCCTCGTTCTCGTGATGGGGGAAGACCAGGTCCGATCCGCCCCCGTGGATGTCGATGGGAACGCCCAGGTAGCGATTGGCCATGGCCACGCATTCGGTGTGCCAGCCGGGACGGCCCGGGCCCCAGGGGCTCTCCCACGAGGGCTCGCCGGGCTTGGCGGCCTTCCAGAGGGCGAAGTCCTCGGGCGCGCGCTTATCCTCCCCCACCTCCACGCGGGCGCCGGCGCGAAGGTCCTCGACCTTGCGGCCCGACACCTCCCCGTAGGTGGGGCAGGACGAGACCGAGAAGTAGACGTCGCCGGCATCGGTCACATAGGCCTTGCCCTTCTCGATGAGCTCCGTCAGGAGCTCCTGCATGGCGGATATCTCCTGGGTGGCGCGGGGCTGGATGCTCGGGGGCTCCACGCCCATGCGGCGCATCTGCTCGAGGAAGGCCTCGGAGTACTCGCTCGCCACCTCGGCGGCGCTCCGGCCCTCCTCGTTCGCCCGGTTGATGATCTTGTCGTCCACGTCGGTGAGGTTCTGGACGAAGGTGACGTCGTAGCCCTTGGCCTCGAGGTAGCGACGGATGGCGTCGAAGGCCACGAAGGTGCGGCCGTTGCCGATGTGGATCTGGTCGTAGACCGTGGGGCCGCAGACGTACATGGCGACCTTGCCCGCCTCGCGCGGGACGAACTCTCGCTTGGCATGGCGCTGGGTATCGAAGATCTTGAGTGCCGCTCCCTCGGGGCTAGACGCCGGCATCATCGCCACTCCCCTCTCCTTCGTAGCTGGCGAGGCGCCGCTCCAGCTGCTGGATGCGGGCCTCGAGGATCGTGATGGTCTGATCGATGGGGTCGGGCAGGTACTGGCGATGGCCATGGGTCTCGGGACCGGGCATGTCGTCGATCGCTCGGCGCACGCGCACGCCGCAGTTGGTGGTCACATGGCCCGGCACGCCCACCACGGTGCAGTTGGGGGGCACGTCCTTGACCACCACGGCGCCGCCGCCCACCTTGGCGTTGTCGCCCACCGTGATATCGCCGAGGACGCACGCGCCCACGCCCACCACCACGTTGTTCTTGAGCGTGGGATGGCGCTTGCCGGTCTGCTTGCCGGTGCCTCCCAGCGTGACGCCCTGGTAGATCATGCAATCGTCGCCGATGACGGTGGTCTCGCCGATGACGATGCCCATGCCGTGGTCGATGACGAAGCGGCGCCCGATGGTGGCGGCGGGGTGGATCTCGACCCCGAACTTGCGACGGGCACGGGTCGAGAGGTAGCGCGCGAGCGACTTCATCCCATGCTCCCAGAGCCAGTGCTCGCGTCGATGGGCCCAGATGGCCCGCATGCCGGGCGCGTTCTGGTAGATGTAGAGGTTGGAGCCCGTGGCCGCCGGATCGCGGTCACGGTAGGCGGCGATGTCCTCTTTCATGCGCTTGAACATGGGACCCAGTGTAGCCGCTCGAAGCGCCGCGCCCGAATCCGGAGGCGGCGACGGCCCTAGCGCCCTTCGCCCCCACCGAGCGAGTCGCAGAGGATGCAGGCCGCCATGGCGAGGATCCCCTCCCCCCTGCCGACGAAGCCCAGATGCTCGAAGGTGGTGGCCTTGAGTCCCACGGACGCCACGGGCACGTCCAGCGCGCCTGCGAGAGTGGCGCGGATCCGCTCCTTGTAGGGGGAGACCTTGGGGGTCTGGGCGCAGAGGGCGAGATCCACGTCCCCGATCGCGAAGCCGGCCTCGGCCACCATCCGGCGGACCAGCTTGAGGAGCTCGAGCGAGTCGGCGCCTTCGTAGGCGTCGTCGTCCTCGGGGAAGAGCTCGCCGATGTCGGGGAGCCTCGCCGCCGAGAGCAGGGCGTCCATGAGGGCGTGGGTGAGGACGTCCGCGTCGGAGTGCCCCTCGAGGCCCATCGGCGAGTCGATCCTCACGCCGCCCAAGACGAGCGGCCGGTTGTAGACCAGCGCGTGGACGTCGATGCCCGTGCCGATGCGCATCAGAGACCCGCCCCCCACTCGCCGCTCAGGCGCTCGGAGAGGAGCGCCTCGGCCATGGCCAGATCCTCGGGATACGTGACCTTGAGATTCTCGTGGGGAGCCTCGACGCAGAGGACCCGGCCTCCCCAGCGCTCGACGAGGCTCGCGTCGTCGGTGACCTGCCAACCCTCCCGGTCGGCCGCCTCGAAGGCGCGCCGCAGATGCTCCGCGCGGAAGCTCTGGGGCGTCTGGGCGCACCAGAAGAGCGAGCGGTCGGGCGTGTCGAGGACGATGCCGCGCTCGCAGAGCTTCAGCGTATCGGTGGCCGGATAGGCGGCGATGGCGCCGGAGAGGGCCGCATCGTGGCGAAGGGCCGAGAGCGTGGACTCGAAGAGGGCCGGCCTCGCGAGGGGCCGAGCGCCATCGTGGATGGAGACGAGCTCCGTCTGCGCGCCGATGCAGGCGAGCCCCGCGCGCACGCTCTCCTGCCGGGTTCTCCCGGCGCGGGCGAAGAGCAGCTCCCCCACCATGGGCAGCCCGGAGAAGGCGTCGACCAGCTCGGCCTCGTCGCCGAAGCGGCAGACCACCACCACGCGCGCGATCGACGGGGCGCTCGCTGCCGCCACCACGGCCCAGGCCGCCAAGGGAAGCCCGCAGAGGGGCGCCAGGGTCTTTCCGCCCATGCGGCCGAACCGGATGCCGTCGCCCCCGCAGACCACGATGGCCGCGGCATCGGCTGGGCCCGTCTCCTGCAGGGCCCGGAGCTCGGGCATGGCCTGGGGCGACGCCACGGCCTAGCCCCGCCGTTCCTTCATGCGGAAGAGGCTGTCGGCCAGGATCGTGGGCTCGCGGACGCCGGTGTCCCTCAGGCGCGCCGGGTTGTCGATGTCGTCGAGGAGCTCCTGGAGCGATCCGTACTCGTCCACGATCTTGTCGGCCAGGCCATGGCGCACCACCGACACGCGGTTCAGCGTGCGGAGCCCCAGCGGCGAGACGATGGAATCCTCCCTGAGGTTCTCGTAGCCGAGCATCCTTCCCACGAGGGCGAGGTCGCGGAACGCCTGGTCGTCCATGGCATGGAAGGCGTTTCTGACCTTGCGGGCGTTGGCCTCGGAGGAATCACGGGCGTAGTCGCGAATCATGAGGTCGTATTCCTCGTCCATGCCTCCCAGCAGCTGCTCTCTCTGCATGGCGATGATGCGGCTCTCGTCGCCGAGCTGGCTGATGAGGTCGTCCAGCTCGTCGGCGGCCGTCATGAGCACCTCGAAGTAGCTGAAGATCTGGGCCACGTCGGCGAGCGTGACGTAATTGTCAAGCTCGAGCGAGGTGAGGCGCAGGAGGTTGCGGTCGAGGGCCTGGCGCGTGGACTGCAGCGTGACGAGCAGCTGGTTGACGAGCGCCATGTTCTCGGCCACGGTGCGGATCTCGAAGGGCGTGCCGCCGATGTAGACGTGGACGACCTGGCGACGCTCCGAGATCGAGATGATGACGGCATCGGTGATCTCGGACATGCGGGCGGCGGTGCGGTGGCGCATGCCGGTCTCGGCCGTGGGGATGGAGGCATCGGGATCGAGGTGGAAGTTCGCGCGATAGATCCGCGTGAGGTCATCGTCGATGACGATGGCGCCGTCCATCTTCGAGAGCTCGAAGAGCCGGTTGGCCGAGAACTGGATGTCGAGCGGGAAGCCGTCGTGGCCGGCGGCGATGACGCTCTCGACGTCCCCAACGCAGATGAGCGCCCCCAGGTGCCCGGCGACGATCATGTCGAGCGCGCGCCGAAGCGGCGTCCCGGGGGCGGTCATGCGTTTGGCGACGTCGAAGCGCGCGGCGAGCGCGGCTCCGTCTTGCTGGGTGTAGCTCACGGGCACCGTGCTTCCCCGTCACTCCTGGGCGCTCTGGCCATCTTGGGCCGGCGCCGCCGCGGGCTTCGTGGGGTTGGGCTGCCAGGTCTCGCGGGCCTGCTGCTTGGAGAGCGTCTCGCGCTTCCGGCGCTCGGGGATCTCTCCCTCCGTGGGCTCGAAGGCGAGCTCGCCGTCGGCCACGTCCACGAGGATGACGTTGCCGGGCCCGAACTTGCCCTCGAGGAGGCTCTCGGCGAGCGGATCTTCCACGAGCGTCTGGATGGCGCGGCGCAGCGGCCTCGCGCCGTAGACCGGATCGGTGCCGTCCTTGGCGATCTTGTCGCGCGCGGCATCGGTGAGCTCGATCGACATCCCCTCGGCGATGAGGCGGTCGCGGAGGTCGGAGACCATGAGGTCCACGATCTTGCGGAGCTCGTCCTTGCCAAGCGAGGAGAAGACGACGATCTCGTCCACGCGGTTGAGGAACTCGGGCCGGAAGAGGCGCTTCAGCTCGGCGTTCACCCGGGACTTGATCTCCTTGTGGGAGAGGCCCTCGCTGCCCGTGGCGCCGAAGCCCATGGGCGTGGTGGTGGCGATCTCGCGGGCGCCGATGTTGGAGGTCATGATGATGACCGTGTTGGAGAAGTCGACCTTGCGGCCCTGGCCGTCGGTGAGGCGCCCCTCGTCGAGGATCTGCAGGAGCACGTTGAAGACGTCTGGATGGGCCTTCTCGATCTCGTCGAAGAGGACGACCGAGTAGGGCTTGCGGCGCACCGCCTTGGTGAGCTCGCCGCCCTCGTCGTAGCCGACGTAGCCCGGGGGCGCGCCCACGAGCTTGGAGACGTTGAACTTCTCCATGTACTCCGACATGTCGAAGGTGATGAGGGCGTCCTCGGAGCCGAAGAGGAACTCGGCGAGGCTCTTGGCGAGCTCCGTCTTGCCCACGCCCGAGGGGCCGAGGAAGATGAACGAGCCGCCGGGCCTGTGGGGATCCTTCAGGGGCGAGCGGGAGCGACGGATGGCGCGGGCCACCGAGCTCACGGCCTCGTCCTGACCGATCACCCGCTCGTGGAGAACCTCCTCGCAGCGGAGCAGCTTCGAGGTCTCGGCCTCGGTGAGGTTCGAGACGGGCACGCCGGTGATCGACGAGACCACGTCGGCGATGTCCTCGGCCGATACCTCGGCGATATTGGCGTCGAGCTCGGCGTGCCACTCCTCCTCGAGCTTGTCGCGACGCTCGGTGAGCTCGTTCTCCTCGTCGCGAAGGCGCGCGGCGAGCTCGAACTCCTGGGCGCTCGCGGCGCGGGCCTTCTCCTCCCGCACGCGCTCCAGCTCGGCATCGACCTCCTGGATCTCGTCGGGCACGATGACCTTGTGCACGCGGGTGCGGGCACCGGCCTCGTCGATGACGTCGATGGCCTTGTCGGGCAGGAAGCGATCCTGGATGTAGCGGCTCGAGAGCAGGACGGCGCTCTCGATGGCCTCCGGGGTGTAGCGCACATGGTGGTGCTGCTCGTAGCGCTCCTGGAGCCCCTGGAGGATGACGATGGTGTCGTCGATGGAGGGCTCGCCGATGTTGATGGGCTGGAAGCGCCGCTCGAAGGCGGAGTCCTTCTCGATGTGCTTGCGGTACTCGTCGGCCGTGGTGGCGCCGATGACCTGGATCTCGCCGCGGGAGAGGGGCGGCTTCAGGATCGAGGCGGCATCCACGGAGCCCTCGGCCGATCCGGCGCCGATGAGGGTGTGGATCTCGTCGATGAAGAGCATATCGGTCTTGGATTCCATGACCTCGGCGATGACCTTCTTCAGGCGCTCCTCGAATTCGCCACGGTACTTGGAGCCGGCTACGATGGCCGCCACGTCGAGCGTCCAGATCTGCTTGCCGCGCAGGACCTCGGGCACCGTGCCGGAGGCGATGAGCTGCGCCAGGCCCTCGGCGATGGCCGTCTTGCCGACGCCCGGATCGCCCAGGATGAGCGGGTTGTTCTTCTGACGACGGGCGAGGACCTGCATCACGCGCTCCACCTCGAGGTCGCGCCCGATCACGGGATCGAGCTTGCCCTCGCTCGCGAGCTGGGTGAGGTTGCGGCCGAACTCCTGGAGGAGGCTCTTGCCGTCGTCCTGCGCCTGGCCCGGCCCCATGACCGGATCCATGCGGACGTTCGTGGGCTGCTGGCGCTGGCCACGGGCGTCGGGCGACTGGGCGATGAGCTCGTTCACGGCGTTGCGCACGGCATCGCCGGAGACGCCCATGCGCGAGAGCGCCTCCATGGCGACGCCGCTGCCCTCGCGCACGAGTCCCAGGAGCAAGTGCTCGGTGGAGATGTAGGTCTGACCGCGGGCGATGGTCTCGCGGAAGGCCCCCTCGAGCACGTGCTTGGCCCGAGCGGTGAACGGGATGTGGCCGCCGGGCACCTCCTCCGGTTCGGTGGAGGTGATGTCCCGCACGACGGCGAGGGTCTCGTCGTAGGTGATCTCGAGCTTGGCCAGGGCCTGGGCGGCGATGCCGTCCTCCTGCTTGATGAGGCCCAGGAGCAGGTGCTCCGTCCCCACGAAGCTCTGACCCAGCGAGCGGGCCTCGGCCTGCGCGAGGGACATGGCCTTGCGTGCCTTCTCGGTGAACTTGTCGAACATATTCCTTCGTCCCCCCTTATGGACGGTTGATTCCAGTCTCAGCGCTTCTCGGGGCGCATGGCGGGGAAGGCCACGACGTCCCGGATGGATGGGCGGTCGGTGAGGAGCATCGCCATACGGTCGATGCCCACGCCGATGCCGCCGGTGGGCGGCATGCCGTATTCCAGGGCGCGGATGTAGTCGGCGTCGTACTCCATGGCCTCCTCATCGCCGGCGGCCTTGGCCGCCACCTGCGCCCGGAACCTCTCCTCCTGATCCACGGGATCGTTGAGCTCCGCAAAGGCGTTGCCGTATTCATGCCCGCAAATGACCGCTTCGAAGCGGTGGGTGAGGCGCGGGTCCTCCGCAAGGCGCTTGGCGAGCGGCGAGACCTCCACCGGGTAGCCGCAGACGAAGACTGGGCCGGTGAGGTTGGCCTCCACGAGCTCGTCGTAGAGGTTGAAGGCGAGCCGCCCGGCGCCCCAGGAGGGCTGCCATTCCAGGCCGAAGCGCTCGTTCAGGGCGCGGAGCTCCCCTACGGGCGTGTCGAGGGTGACCGCGCACCCAACGCGCTCGCTCACGAGGTCGAGGAGGTTCCGGCTCTCCCAGGGCCTTGCGAGGTCCATCTCGGTGCCCTGGTAGACGATCTTCGAGGTGCCGTTCACCGCCTCCGCGGCCGCGACGAACATCCCCTGGCAGAGCGCCTTCATGTCTTCGAGGTCGGCGTAGGCGCGGTAGGCCTCGAGGCTCGTGAACTCGGGGTTGTGGGTGGCGTCCATGCCCTCGTTCCTGAACTGCCGACCGAGCTCGTAGACCTTGCCCATGCCGCCCACCACGAGGCGCTTCAGGTGGAGCTCCGTGGCGATGCGCAGGTAGAAGTCGGTATCGAGCGCGTTGTGGTGGGTCTTGAAGGGCCTGGCGTTGGCGCCGCCGAGGGTCTCTTGGAGCATCGGGGTCTCCACCTCGAGGTAGCCCTGGGCATCCATGTAGGCCCTGAGCCCGAAGATCATCTTCGAGCGCTTGACGAGGGTCTCGCGCACTTCGGGGCTGCTGATCATGTCGGCGTAGCGCTGGCGGTAGCGGGTCTCGGGATCGGCGAGGCCGTGGAACTTCTCGGGCAAGGGGCGGAGCGCCTTGGAGAGGAGCGTCGCCTCGCGGGGGCTCACGGAGAGCTGGCCCCTGCGGCTGCGCACCACCTCGCCCGTCGCGCTCACGATGTCGCCCACGTCGAGGTCCGAGAGCAGCGCCCAGGCGGCCTCGCTCGCCACGTTCTTGCGGCAGAAGAGCTGGATCTGCCCCGTGGCATCCTCGAGGACGATGAACATGACCTTCCCCTGGTTGCGGATCGCGCGCACGCGGCCGGCCACGGTGGCGTCATCACCCGACGAATCGCCGTCGGCGAGCGAGGCGAACCGCTCCTCCAGCTCCGCGCTCACGGCGCCGAAGCCGTCGCCGGCGAGCCCGCGGTCGAAGGTGGCGGGATAGGGATCGACGCCGGCCCCCAGGAGCGCCTCGCGCTTGGCTCGGCGCATGGCGCGCTCATCCGCGGCGCCCCCTTGGGCGTCCGGCATCGCTTGGCGGTTCTCCGTATCGTTGGCCATGGCGGCTCTCCGCTCCATTCGTTCGCTTCCGCTTGCCTAAGGGAACGCCCCAGAGCCTAAGGTCCGGGGCGCCTCGTGATGCGGTCTCTGTATCCGTTGCGCCTCGTTGGCCGTCCTAACGCTCGATCTTCGCGACGGTGTATTCGCGCAGGGCGCCGCTGGGGGTGGCGACCTCCACGGTCTCCCCCACCGAACGGCCGATGAGCGCTGCGCCGAGCGGGGACTCGTTCGAGATCTTCCGAGCGCGCGAATCGGTCTGGGTGGTGCCCACGATCTCGAAGACCACGGGTTCGCCCTCGCCCTCCCTCACCGTGACCTTGCAGCCGAGGGAGACCGATGAGATGTCGGTGGTATCGACCACGCGGGCATGGTTGAGGATGTAGTTGATCTCGGCGATGCGATCCTCGTTGCGCGCCTGCTCGTCGCGGGCGGCGTCGTACTCCGCGTTCTCGGAGAGGTCGCCGAAGGCCTTGGCGGTGCTGATGGCCTCGGTGATCTCGTTGGTCTTCTCGCCCTCGCGCCACGCGAGCTCTTCCTTGAGCTCGGCATGGCCCTGGGGCGTGAGGAGGAACTCCTGCTGGTCGGGCATGGGCTAGGCCTCGTCAGACGTGTCGGCGGAGGCGGCGGTGGCTGCGTCGGCCGCAGCGTCGGTGGCCTCCATCTTGGCGGGCTCGGGCGCGTCGGAGCCGGCGCTCATCCCCTCGCGGATGTTCTTGACCGTCTTGCCCAGCGAGGAGCCGAGCTTCGGAAGGTTCTTGGGGCCGAAGATGAGCAGCACCACGACGAGGATGATCAGCAGCTCAGGGACGCCGAGTCCACCAAACATGAATGCTCCTTCTGCAAAGCGGCCCCGGATTGCAGGGCCAGCAGCTTTCTTGCGTCGCATAGTATACAAAGCCCAGATGGGCATCACAAACACATCAAAGTGGATGGCCGACCGTCCATAATCCCCATAAACCCATAGGTATTTTGGGACGAGCCGAATCCGCTCGCTCCCCCGTCGGCCCCGGACGCCGCCTGCGCCCCGATGCCCGCTCTGCCGCGCCGGCGCCCGAGGCAGCGAGCGCGCCCCACGCCCTATGGGATGAGGTCGCGGGAGGCGGCGCAGTCGCAGGCCGGCGCCTCGGGGAGCTCGGGCACGATGGCTGCGACGAGCGCCTTCACGTGCTCGATGTTCTCGGCGAAGACCCTCTGCACGTCCTCCCAGGTCACCGCCGAGAATTCGCCGAGGCCGGCATCGTAGTCGGTGACGAGCGAGACGTTGGCGTAGTGCATCCCCAGCTCGCGGGCGAGCCACCCCTCCGGATAGGCCGTCATCGAGACGACGGTCCAGCCCATCTTGGAGAACCACTCGCTCTCGGCCTTGGTGGAGAAGCGCGGCCCTTGGATGGTCACGACGGTGCCGCCATCATGGACCTGGAGCCCCTGCCGGCGGGCGCACTCGACGGCGACCTTGCGCATCGTGGGGCAATAGGGATCGGCCGACGAGAGGTGCTGTACGGCAAGCGTCTGGTCGTGGGTGAAGAACGTGTCCCTCCGGCCGTTCGTGCGATCCACGAACTGGTCGCAGACCACGACGTCGCCGGGATGCACGTCGAGCGAGAGCGATCCCACCGAACACGTCCCCAGCACCTGGCTGACGCCGAGCTCGCGCATGCCGTAGAGGTTCGCCCGGTAGTTCACCTCGGCGGGCGCGATGGAGTGGTCGCGTCCGTGGCGAGGCAGGAAGCACACCCTGCGGCCGGCGATGGTTCCGATGGTGTAGACGTCGGAGGGGCGCCCGAAGCGGGTGTCGAGGAGAACCTCCTCGTAATCGCCATCGAAGAGCGAATAGAAGCCCGAGCCCCCGAAGATGCCGATCTCCGCCTGGGGAAGGTTCTGTGCCATGGAAAGCGTCCTCTCGCCTCTCGATCCGCACGGGAGCGCCGGAGCCCCCGCGTCACCGCCCTGAAGTCTAGCCCAGCGCCCTGGCCAAGCGCCTTCCACGCGAAGGGGCCCGGAGCGCGAAGCCCCGGGCCCCTGGTGTTGGCTGGTCGGGTTGACTGGATTTGAACCAGCGACCTCTCGGTCCCGAACCGAGCGCTCTACCAAGCTGAGCCACAACCCGTTTCGTTGACAAACAGGAGCGACCCTCGCCAACAGTGAGCATCGTAGCAGATGCCGTTCCATAAGGGAGGGGCCCGCCCCCTGGAGCGGGCCCCTCAAGGCCGCGTTCGCGGCCCGAGGTCTGCGTTCCCAGGGCTCAGTAGACCAGGTTCTCCTCGGTCACCTTGGAGAAGAGGTGCAGCACGTCGCCCGTGAAGGTGAAGTCGAGGTGCTGACCCACGTCGAGCGAGCCCGCGCCGTGCTTGCGGTTCACGTCGGCGCTCGGGACGATGACGATGACGTCCTTGCCGTCCACGTCCAGGTGCAGGTGCACCTCGGAGCCCATCATCTCGGAGACGTCGATGAGGCCGGTGATCATCTGGCCCTCGACCTTGTCGAGGGAGATGTGCTCGGGGCGGCAGCCGAGGATTATGTCCTGGGGCTCCACGTTGCGCTCGCGAAGGACCCGCTCCTTCTCGCCGTCGAGGTCCACCGTCACGCCATCGAGCTCGACCTTGTAATCGTCGCCCTCCTTGGTGAGCCGGGCGTCGAAGTAGTTCATCTGCGGGACGCCGATGAAGCCCGACACGAAGATGTTGTGCGGGTGGTCGTAGACGTCCTGCGGGGTGCCGATCTGCTGCACGACGCCGTCCTTCATGATGACGATGCGATCGCCGAGGGTCATGGCCTCGGTCTGGTCGTGGGTCACGTACATGAAGGTCGTGTTGATGCGCTTGCGGAGCTTGATGATCTCGGCGCGCATCTGGTTGCGGAGCTTGGCGTCGAGGTTAGAGAGCGGCTCGTCCATGAGCAGAACCTTGGGCTCGCGCACTATGGCGCGGCCGATGGCCACGCGCTGGCGCTGACCGCCCGAGAGGGCCTTGGGGCGGCGATCGAGGTACTCGGTGATGCCGAGGATCTCGGCCGCCTCATCGACCTTCTGGTCGATCTCGGCCTGGGGAACCTTGCGGAGCTTCAGCGGGAAGGCCAGGTTGTCGCGCACGGTCATGTGCGGGTACAGCGCGTAGTTCTGGAAGACCATGGCGATGTCGCGATCCTTGGGGGCCACGTCGTTCATGACTTCGCCGCCGATGGTGAGCGTGCCATTGGTGATGGACTCGAGGCCCGCCACCATGCGCAGCGTCGTCGACTTGCCGCAGCCCGATGGGCCGACGAGCACGACGAACTCGCGGTCGGCCACGTCGAGGTTGAAGTCCTCGACCGCCACGACGCCCTGATCGGTGATCTTCAGGTTGGACTTCCTCTCGGGCGCGTCGCCCTTCTTCTTCCTCTTCTTCGTGGGCTCGGAATTCGGATAGATCTTCTCGATGTGCTCGAGCTTCACTTCAGCCATCAGTGCCTCGCGCTCCTTCCATAGAGCTTCGCGCTTCTGCCGTAGAGTCGGGTGAGGTCGGCGATCCGATTGGCAAACTCGGACGTGAGTTGGCCCGGTAGGAGCCTCCACTGCCAGTTGCCCCCCAGGATGCCGGGGGTGTTCGTGCGGGACTCCGACCCGAGCCCCAGATAATCCTGCATCTGAGCGGCGAAGAAGTCGGCCACGCTCTCCATGCCGCCGCGGAGGAACGCCCAGTTGATCTCGTCCTCGTCCGCGCAGTTGAAGTACTCCAGCGCCCACTCGACGTCGCTCCGTGCGGCCTCGTGCGCCCAGCCCATCACCGGCACGTTGTCGTGGGTGCCGGTGTAGCAGGCGCAATTGCGCTCGTAGGTGAAGGGCAGGTTGCCGTCGCCATCGCGCGCGTCGAAGGCGAACTCCAGCACCTGCATCCCCGGGAAGCCGGAATCGGCCACCATCTGGTGGACCTCCTCCGTCTGGTAGCCCAGGTCCTCGGCGATGACCACGAGGTCGGGGTAGTGGGCCTTGAGCACGCCGAGGAGCTTCATGGCGGGGCCCTTGACCCAACGGCCCACGCGAGCGGTCTTCTCGCCGTAGGGAACGGCCCAGAAGCTCTCGAAGCCGCGGAAGTGGTCCACCCTCACCGCGTCGTAGAGCTTGGAGGCGCCGCCCATGCGGTGGATCCACCAGCTGTAGCCGTCATCCTGCATGGCGTCGTAGTCGTAGAGGGGGTTCCCCCAGAGCTGGCCGTCCGCCGTGAACTGATCGGGCGGCACGCCCGCCACCTCGGTGGGGATGTTGTTCTCGTCGAGCTGGAAGCTCGAGGGCTCGGCCCACACGTCGGCGGAGTCGAGCGCCACGTAGATGGGGAGGTCGCCGATAATCCCCACGCCCTTGCCGCGGGCGTAGGCCCTGAGCGACTCCCACTGCGAGAAGAACAGGTACTGCACGTAGGTGTAGAGCCTCACGTCATCGGCGAGCCGTTCCTGGTAGGCGCGGATGGCCTCGGGCTTGTGGAGGCGGATGTCCTCCTCGGGCCACTCGATCCAGGACTTCATGCCGAAGTGCTTCTTCACCGCCATGAAGAGCGCGTAGTCGTAGATCCAGTTCTCGTTGTCCTTGGCGAAGGCCTCGACCTTCTCGCGGTCGTCCTCCCAGCCGCGCTCGCAGGCCTTCGCGAGCACCTTCATGCGGCTCTTGTAGAGCGCCTGGTAATCGACCTTGGCGGGGTCATCGCCCCACTTGTAGGCGCTCACCTCGCGCTTTGAGAGCAGCCCCGCATCGACGAGCGAGTCGAGGTCGATGAAGTAGGGGTTGCCCGCGAAGGCCGAGGGGCTTTGGTAGGGCGAGTCGCCGTAGCTCGTCGGCCCCACCGGGAGCACCTGCCACCAGGCCTGCTCGGCCTGGGACAGGAAGTCTATGAAGTCTCGGGCATCCTGCCCCAACGTCCCCACGCCATGGGGCGACGGGAGCGACGAGACGGGCAGGACGATGCCGCTGGACCTCTCCATGGACGCTCCCCCTTTAGCCCTTGACCGCACCGGCGGCCACGCCGGCGATGATGTACTTCTGGCAGGCCAGGTAGAACACGATGACCGGGATGATGGCCATGAGGATGAGCGCCATCGTCGCGCCGAGGTCGACCGTGCCGTAGGAGCCCTTGAGGTACTGGATGTGGATGGGGATCGTACGGTACTGGTTGATGTCGAGCACGAGCACCGGCAGCAGGTAGTCGTTCCAGACCCACATGATCTCGAGGATGCCCACGGAGATGAGCGTGGAGCGCAGCATCGGCAGCACCACGAAGAAGAACGTGCGCACCGGGCCGCAGCCGTCGATGGAGGCGGCCTCCTCGATCTCGACGGGGATGGACTTCACGAAGCCCACGAACATGAAGATGGCCAGGCCCGCGCCGAAGCCCAGATAGACGATGGGGATCGTCCACGGGGTGTTGAGCTTGAGCTGGTCTGCCGTACTCGAGAGCGTGAACATGACCATTTGGAACGGGACGACCATCGAGAAGATGCACAGGTAGTAGATGATCTTGCACCAGATCGAGTCCACGCGGGTGATGTACCAGGCCGCCATCGAGCAGAAGAGCAGGATGAGGAACGTCGAGACGATGGTGATGAACGTCGAGTACCAAGCGGCGAGCCAGAAGTTGTAGTTGCCGAAGGTGACGCCGGTTATGAAGTTGGACCATCCGGCGAAGTTCTCGGCGTTCCAGAGCGCGAAGGTATCCGTCTTGACGAAGGTGTTCCACTTGAACGCGTTCAGGATGACGGCCGCGACCGGGAGCACCCAGATGACGCAGACGATGGCCATGATGACCGAGACCACGACGAGGCCGCGGTGCTTGGAGGCCAGCGTTTTGATCCTCTCAGGCATTTACTGCTGCACCTCCCTCTTCCTCGTGTAGGCGAGTTGCGCCAATCCGAGACCCGCGACCAGGACGAAGAAGATCACGGCCATGGCCTGGGCGGTTCCTCGCGATGCCGTGCTCGATGTGTAGAACGTGTTGTAGATCGTGAGCGCGAGCATCTGCGTCGTGTTGATGGTGGAGCCATCGGGCTGGATGATGTAGGGCTGGCCGCCGGTCAAGGCGAGGTTCTGGTCGAACAGCTTGAAGCCGTTGGTGAGCGACAGGAACACGCAGATCGTGATCGACGGCATGACGTTGGGGATGGTGACCTTGAAGAGGGTCTGCATGCTCGTGGCGCCGTCGATCTCGGCCGCCTCGAGCATGTCGGCCGGCACGGCCTGCAGGCCGGCGATGTAGATGATCATCATGTAGCCGATCTGCTGCCAGCACATGACGATGATGAGTCCCCAGAAGCCGAGCGTGGTGTCGAGCAGGATCGATGTGTTGTAGGCCGAGAGGATGCCGTCGAAGATCATCGACCAGATGTAGCCGAGCACGATGCCGCCGATGAGGTTGGGCATGAAGAACACCGTGCGGAAGAGGTTCGCGCCCCTGATCTTCTTGGTGAGCAGGTAGGCCACGGTGAACGCGAGCACGTTGATGATGACGAGGCTCACGATGGCCGTGAGCGCCGTGTACCAGAACGAATACTGGAACGCGGGGTCGGAGAGCGCCCTCCCGTAGTTGTCGATGCCCACGAACTCGGCGTCGGCCGTGATGCGGAAGTTGCAGAACGACAGGTAAATGCCCTGGATGAAGGGCCAGACGAAACCGATGATGAAGGCGGCCACGACCGGGCCCAGGAACAGCCAGAACCAGCGTCGCGTCGCGCTCCGGATGGAGTTCGCTTTGAGCGACTTGGCCATGCACGTACTCCTCTCACGAGAATGGCCTGATAGAGAAAGCCGGGGCAGGCCCGAGGGCCCGCCCCGGCTTCAGGACCGAGGTTTGCGGATCTTAGCCGTTGACCGCCTGGTAGTTCTTGGCCCAACCCTCGACGAACGCGGTCTGGAAGGAGCTCCAGTTGGCGTCGGAGGGATCGGAGTCGTACTGGTTCAGCGCGGACACGAGGGCCTTGCGGTACTCGTCGACGTTGGGCTGGTAGTTGAAGTCCCACGTCATCGTGTACTTGTCGGCGGAGTTGAGCTCCTCAGCGTCGTTCAGGAAGGTGTTGTCGCCCGGCTGGGAGTTCGTGAACGGCATGGTGCCGAGCTGGGCCACCATCTGCTTGGAGGCGTCGGGGTCGGTGACGAGCCAGACCATGAAGTCCATGGTGGCGTTCTGGTCGTCCTCGGAGACCTTGTTGTTCACGGCCCAGCAGTTCTCGGTACCGGAGTTGAGGCCGGCGTTCTGCTCGCCCTCGACGCCGCCGTAGTACGGGATCATCTGGGCGTCGGCCACCTTGGCGGAGACATCGGGATAGGACCAGGAGCCCTGGAGCATGAAGGCCGTCTTGCCATCGATGAAGGTGGTCTGCGGGTCATGGCCGCCGGTGGCCAGCGTGTTGGGGGCCACGGTGGAGTTGTTGATGATCAGGTCGTAGAGGTTCTTGTAGTTGGGGAGGTACTGGCCGGTGATGGTGGCCGGGGTCTCCTTCCAGCCGCCGGCATCGCGGGACTCGTAGTAGTAGTCGAGGTTCGCGAGGTGGCCGGTGTAGATCCAGCTGTTGGAATCGTCCATGTCGGCGGGCGCGAAGCCATCGAACCCGAGGTCGCCGGCGCGGCTGTGGATGTCCTCGACGACGGTCTTCAGGGTGTCGAAGTCCGTGATCTGGTTCACGTCATGGCCGGCCTTGGTGATGAGGTCGGGGTTGGCGATGATGCCGAAGCACTCGTAGCAGTAGCCCTGGGAGACCAGCTTGCCGTCGGCGTCATAGAGGTTGAAGTCGTCGGTGTTGCACTCCTCGTCGATCTTGGTGCCGGAGAGGTCGATCGCGTAGTCGCCCCACGTCTTCACAGCGGCCTGGTTGCCGATGACGAAGAGGGTCGGCGGCTCGGACTTGTCCATCTCGGACGTGAGGGTCTGGTCATAGGTGCCGGAGGCAGCCGTGACGACCTTCACCGGAACGCCCTTCTGATCGGTGTAGCTCTTCGCGAGGCTCTGGAGGGTCTCGTCGATCTCGGGCTTGAAGTTGAGCCAATAGACCGAGCCCTTGCCAGACGCGGTCTGCTCGCCGGAGTCACCGCTGCTCGAGCTCGGCTGGCCGCCACAAGCGGCAAGCGAGAGCGACGCGAGGCCGGTGGCGCCCAGGAAAGCCCTCCGCGTGAGTTTCGTGCTCATAGCCATTACCCCTTTCTTCAGGCATCCCGGGGATGCCTGCTCGACAGCGACCCGGTGCTTCCGGGCCTGGGAGACACCCTCCCGGCCCCGGTGGCCCCGGGATGTCGAGCGGTTGTCAGTCACCGTCCATGAAACGTCCATCTCTCGCGCCAACGCAAGGAAACACCTGCAATCGGCGCGAAATAGGCGGTGAGAGATATATGCCACGCTCATTGGAGCGCTACGGACGCAATCCGAAGCGCTCCTTTGGCTTCGGCACGCTCTCGCCGGGCCCCGGGACGCGAGCGCCGGAGCGCTCGGAGATTCCAGTATCATCGGCCTGCCCCACGCACCCGCAAACGAAAGGCGAACCATGGCCGACACCACGAATCCCGAGCTTCAGCATGCCGTGATCTACGAAGTGTTCGTACGCAACCACACGCCGGAGGGCACCTTCGCCGCACTTGAGAGAGACCTTGGCCGCATCCGCGGGCTGGGGGTGGACGTGATCTGGCTCATGCCCATCCACCCCATCGGCGAGAAGGGGCGCAAGGGCACCATCGGGAGCCCCTACGCCAACCGCGACTATCGTGCCGTGAATCCCAGCATGGGGACCCGCGACGACCTGGCGCGCCTGGTCGAGAGCGCCCACGAGCTGGGCATGCGGGTGATCATCGACGTGGTCTACAACCACACCTCCCCCGACTCGGTGCTCTACGGGCAGCATCCGGAGTTCTTCTACCACGACGCCGAGGGCGAGCCCGGCAACAGGATCGGGGACTGGGCCGACGTGATCGACCTCGACTACGACGTGCCCGCCCTCTGGGAGTACCAGGCCGAAACCCTTCGCGGCTGGGCCGGCATCGTCGACGGCTTCCGCTGCGATGTGGCCTCCTTCGTGCCGTTGGAGTTCTGGAAGCGCGCGCGTGGCCAGGTGGAGGAGGTGCGGCCCGGCGCCATCTGGCTCGCCGAGACGGTGCACCGGGGCTTCGGCGAGGCGGCTCGCCGGCTCGGCTTCTACTGCTGCCGCGATACGGAGGAGTACGACGCCTTCGACATCGAGTACGCCTACGACATCCAGGAGTGCTTCGACGGCTACCTGGAGGGCACGGCGTCGCTCTCCCAGTACCTCGACCTGCTGAGCTTCGAGGAGAGCGCCTACCGCGAGAACTACAACAAGCTCCGCTACCTCGAGAACCACGACCTCCCCAGGATCGCGGGGCGTCTCTCGCTGAGGGAGGGGAGGCCGGCCTTCAGCCTGCGCGCGCTCACCGCCTTCCTGTACTACCTGAAGGGCGCGACCCTCATCTACGGCGGCCAGGAGACCTCGACCGCCCACCTGCCCGAACTCTTCGAGATCGACCCGGTGGACTGGTCGCCCCTGGGCGGCGAGGACGATCTGACGCCGCTCATGCGGCGCCTCTGGGAGATCAAGCACGAGGCGCTGGGCGCCCATGACGCCTTCAGGGGCTGGGCCGACGACGAGCACGACGTGGCCGTATGCGTGCGCGACGGCCTGCCGGGCACCGAGAGCGCCGGGAAGCGCACCGTGGGCGTCTTCCCGCTCACCGGAGCCGATGCGGAGGCATCGCTCATCCAGCCCATGCGCATGGGCGAGGGCGAGCGGGTGCTCGAGGACGGCGCCTACGAGAACCTCATCGACGGAAGCGCGGTCACCGTGCGCGACGGGCGCCTCGGAACCGAGGGCAGAGCCGTCATCGTGCGCGCGTAGGAGACCGGTCGCGAGGACCGGGGCCCGTTCGCGAAAACCAAAGCGGAACGCCCTGGCCAAAACCCGAACCAAGGGCTCGGGCTAGACGAAGGCTGTCGCTTGGGACCAATAGCCGGCGGCCGCGGCCGCCTCGGCTAGGCGCTGCGCCCCATCGGCGGAGGCCACGAGGCCGAAGATTGCGCTCCCCGATCCCGCGACCTGGGCTCCGAGGACCTCGGGCTGGCCGCGGAGCCATCCGAGCGCCTCGGCCACCGTGGGGTCAAGGGTCACGGCCGCCCGTTCGAGGTCGTTCGCGAGGGAGGCCGCGATGGCACGGGGCGAGGCGCCCTCCAGAGCCTCGACCATGGCCTCGCAGGATGCCGGGCGAAAGCCCGGTTCCACGGCGTAGGCGTCGAAGGCGCGATAGGCGGCCGCAGTGGAGACCCCGGCGCCCTCTGCGCGCACGAGCACCGCCGAGCACTCGGGCCTCGGCAGCGCCCGCTCGAGCGCATCGCCCCTTCCGCCCAGGATCGCGCAGGAGGGCCCCAGGAAGAACGGGACGTCGGCCCCGAGGTTCGCCGCCACCCGCACGAGCTCGGGGTCGTCGGCGCCGATGCCCCAGAGCCCGGCCACGCCCCTGATGACGGCGGCGGCATCGCTCGAGCCCCCGCCGAGGCCGGCTTGCATGGGTATGCGCTTCTCGAGCCGGATGCGGACGTTCGGCTCTCGGCCGAAGGCGTCGGCCATAGCCATGAGCGCCCTCCAAGCGAGGTTCTCGTCACAGGGAACGGGAATCGCCGCCGAGCATGAGAGCTCTGGCGCGTCGGATGGCGCGCAGGTCACGCGATCGGCGAAATCGAGCGCGGCGAGAACCGTCCGCACCCGGTGATATCCCGTCGCGTCCCTCTCGGGAGAGACCGAGAGGACCAAGTTCACCTTGGCCGGGGCGCGAAGGATGACCGTTTCCATGGCGAAGGGCGGTGGCGTCGCCAGCGAGCGCGAACGGCGTCTACTCGCTCTTCATGGCCTCCAGGAGCGACTCGCCGGTCTCGGGATCCGTGAGCTCCACCGTGTTGGTGAGCACGTCGACGTACTGATAGGACTGGCGCGCCTTGCGACCGCGCCCCTCCTCGACCTCCACCACGAAGAGCGAGGGATGCGACTCGATGAGCTGGCCCGTGCGCTCGATGATGCGCGAGCGGCCGAGGTTGGCCTTGACGAATACCTTCGATCCGGTGAGCGAGGCGATCTCCTCGCGGATGGCATCGATGCGATTGACGGAGCTGGTGTCGCTCTCCATGGGACTCCAAACAGTCGAGTACCTTCCAAGAATTCCTACGTTACCAGAGCGGTGCCGATCCTGCGCCAACGACAGCGGATACTCAGGCGCTATCCCGGTTCCATTGCTCGGGACTCGCCGCCATGGCCGAACGACCATTCGGAGGCGAGCGGATGCGGGCGGCTATGGGGAATACCTTACCTAAGTGCATCTGCGATCTGCGCCGCCAAGCGCTGAGGGGAGCCCCCATGAAGGTCATCTGCACGCGCGACTACGACGATATGAGCCGCAAGACCGCCAACATCATCTCGGCACAGGTGATCCTGAAGCCCGACTGCAACCTCGGCCTCGCCACCGGAACCACGCCCATCGGCGCCTACGAGCAGCTCATCAAATGGTACGAGAAGGGCGACGTCACCTTCGCCGAGACCTCCACCTACAACCTCGATGAGTACCGCGGCCTCACCAAGGACGATCCCCAGAGCTACCGCTACTTCATGAACCATACGTTCTTCGACCACATCGACATCAAGCCCGAGAACACCCACATCCCCGAGGGCGCGAATCTCGACGCCGAGGTGGCCTGCGCGGAGTACGACAAGCTCGTGCGCGACGCCGGCTACATGGACCTGCAGCTTCTTGGCTTGGGACGAAACGGCCATATCGGCTTCAACGAGCCGGGCGAGAGCTTCTCAAAGGGCTGCCAGTGCGTGGACCTCACCGAATCGACCATCGAGGCCAACGCGCGCCTCTTCGAGAACGCCGACCAAGTGCCGCGCCAGGCCTACACCATGGGCGTGCAGACCATCATGCGGGCCCGCATGATCGTGATGGCGGTCTCGGGCGAGGACAAGGCCCAAGCGGTCTACGACATGCTGAAGGGCCCTGTGACGCCCCACTGCACCGCGTCCATCCTGCAGCTGCACACCAACTGCGTCGTGGTGGCGGACGAGGCGGCCCTCTCGATGTGCTGAGCGCTAGGCGAGCTGCGCCGCGAGCGCCTCGAGGGCGTGGAAGCGGTGCGAGATGGCGTTCTTCTCGTCGGGTGCGAGCTCTGCCATCGTCTTCCCGGGCGTCTCGTCGGGCCAGAAGAGCGGATCGTAGCCGAATCCCCCCGTTCCCCGGGGCTCGAACCCCACCATGCCCTCGCAGGCCCCCTCGCCGATGAGCTCTTCGCCATCCGGCGCCACGAGGCAGACGGCCGAGCGGAAACGGGCAGTGCGCTCTTCCTCGGGCACGCCCTCCATGGCGGCCATGAGCTTGGCGTTGTTGCGGGGATCGTCGCCATGGACGCCGGCCCAGCGAGCGCTCATCACACCCGGCTCGCCGCGGAGCGCGTCCACGCAGAGCCCGGAGTCGTCGGCCACGGCCGCGAGGCCCGTCTCGCGCGCGGCGGCGAGCGCCTTGATGCGGGCGTTGGCGGCGAAGGTATCGCCATCCTCCACGGGCTCGGGGAAGTCCCCCAGCTCCGAGATGGCGACGAAGCGCACCGCTGGCAGGGCCCTGCCGAGGATGGCCGCGATCTCGGTCACCTTATGGGGATTCCCGGTTGCCACGACCACGGTGTCGCCGAGGTCCAGGCGCTTCCTTGCGTCGGGTGATGGCTCGCTCATGTAGGTTCCCTTCCAGCAATCGACGGGCCGACGCGGCGCCTTCGCGTGGATCCGTCGCACGGATCCACCGACTTGGCGCCGCTCGGCGCTAGCCGAGACGCTCCAGCAGGCCCTCGTCCACATGCTCCACGAGCGCGAGCTTGCGGCCGAAGACGTATTCCCCCGCCACGGCGAAGGAGCCCAGCTCATCGGACGTGGTGGCGAAGTGGTAGGCGGGCTCGCCGCCGCCGGCATCGTCCATGATCGCGGGCGCGAAGGCCTCTCCCCGCTCCAGGTACTCGACCACTTCCGACGCCGTCTCCTCCGCCGACGACACGACCCGAACGCCCGGCCCCAGCGCTCGCTGGTACTCGTCCTTCAAGAGCGGGAAATGGGTGCAGCCCAGGATGACGGCGTCGATGCCCTGGCCCCTGAGCGGCGCCGTATCCTCCTCGGCGATGGCGCGCACGAGGGGCGTGTCGAAGGCGCCCCGATCGCTCATCCAGTCCCTGCCCATCGCGGCCGGGGACGCCAGGCGCTCCTCCACCACCTCCACGCCGCGCGCGGAGGGGGCCTGCCAGACCTTCACGCCCGCGTCGAGCGCGCGAATGGCCTCCGGATAGCTCAGGGAATCGCAGGTGCCCTGCGTGGCGAGCACCCCCACGTGCCGCGTGCGGGTGGCCTGCACCACCGCGCGGGCACCTGGCACGATGACGCCCAGCACCGGCACGTCGAGCGTCCGCTGGGCCAGGTCGAGCCCCGCCGCCGTCGCCGTGTTGCAGGCGATGACGATGAGCTTCACGTCCTTATGGGCGAACCAGGCGACGATCTGGCGCACGAAGTCGCGCACCTGGCCCTGGGGACGCGGGCCGTAGGGGCAACGGGCCGTATCGCCCAGGTAGATCATCGATTCATGGGGAAGGGTCGTGGCGATGGCGCGGGCCACCGTGAGGCCGCCGAGTCCGGAGTCGAAGACGCCTATGGGACGTGGATCCACGGGGCCTCCCGGTAACGACGAAGGTGGGTTCGACCGCTATCGGGCCCAGTGTAGCAGCGAGCATGGAGCGCCCGACGGGTCTCGCCGCGCGATGCGGCGCGAACGCTCCCAGAGAGGCCGCAGCGCTACATCACGCTCGAGGTGAGGGAGGTGATGGCGGTGGAGCTGCTTCCGCAGGAACCGCACCCGCCGGCGACGGCCGCCAGCTCCTCGTCCTCGACCCTACCCTCCGCCGGCGCCTCGATGACGAGGTCCTCCTCGGAGAGCTCGAAGCCCCTGTCGTGGGCGAAGACGAGGACGCGGGCGACGACCTCGGGGCGATCCTCGTCGGCGGCGGCGAGCTCGCTCATGAGGGTCGTGGCCTCGGCCTTGAGTTCCTCGTCTTCGGAGATGGCCTCGAGGATGGCCTTCATGTTCTCGTTCATGGACGATCCCTCCTTCTTGTGAGCCGATGCGTTCCGGCTCGTAGGTTGCGACCCACCCCAGAGGATAGCCGCGCCGGTGGTGCCGGCATGGAATCCGTCGCGCAGCGGTGACAGCGGCGGCATTCGTCGCACCGGAGCGCTCATTCATGCCGGAGCGGACGCGCGGGCGGTCTTCCCCTTTTTGCGTCGGCGCACGCCCCGCCCGCCCCCCCGCTTACCCGTTCGCACGAGGATGCCCGTCGGCCCCGCCGCCGAGCGCCCGTCGGTATGAGGAAACTCCTCTGGGCGCAGCCCCGCCGCCTGCGCTTTGGCTTCGCGATCGGCGCGAACGAGAAGGCGGGACGGAGCCGCGATCGCCCCGCCCCGCCTTCCAGCGAAATCGGCTTGGCCCGGCTACTGGCCCTGGGCCCTCAGGATCGCCCGCGCCCACGCGGGGAAGGCGGGATCGCCCGACCAGCCGGGCGTGCCGGGGCCGGCGGCGTACCAACCGATGCCCTCGCCCTTCCAGCCCCTGGGCTGCAGCACGTCGTACTCGTGGGCATCCGTCGAGTACAGGTGCGCGCCGGCACCGGGGTTGTTCGGGTTGTAGAGGCGATAGATCGGAGCGATCTTGGCCTCGTCGCTGTACCAGCACACTCCCTCGTACTGCCAGCCGCGGCCGCCCGCGCCCGAGAGCGCCGTCACCTCCGTCTCGTCGCGGGTGTAGAGGTGCTCGCCGGTGTTGGGGTTGTAGAGGCGATGGACCGGCTGCGACGAGGTCGCGGGCGAGACCCAGGCGTAGCCCTCGTACTTCCAGCCGCGGCCGCCCGCGCCCGCGAGCACGCGCACCTCGTTGGCATCGATGGTGAAGAGGTGCTCGCCGGTGTTGGGGTTGTAGAGTCTATGCACCGGGAAGGTCGAGTCCTCGCCGCCGGGCTCGTCGGGATTGTCGGGGTTGTCGGGATCATCGGGGTTGTCCGGGTTATCGGGGTTGTCCGGGCCAGGCGTGAGCCCGCCATCGTCAACGTGGCCGGGATCCGGGCTCTTCGGCTCCGCGTAGTCGGGCACGAAGTTGCCGTTGTCGTCCACCGCCCACACGGCGAAGACCTGGGCGTTCGAGTCGTCGGGCATCTTCGGCACGGCACCGATGAGCCTGGCCAGCTGCTCGTCACCCTCGTTCTGGCACACGCGAATGCCAGGCTTTAGCGACCAGCCGAGCAGCGTCGCGCCCTGGCGATGGATCCAGGTCACGCCCGTGTTGGCCGAGATGAGCGGCACATCCGTCTCGCCCGGCTGGTAGTGGCCGTAGTCGATGTAGAAGAGCCCACTCGCTGCGTTCCAGAACTCCGCGGAGGCGCCATCCTGCAGCGTGCCGCCGTTGGCGTAGTACTCGACGCCCAGGTCGTGGCCCTCGCGGTAATCGGCTACATGGTTGCCGTTGTCGTCCTTGGCCCACACGGCGTAGACGTCGAGATCCTTACCGGGACTGGGCATCGTGATGGTCGCGTTGGGGCCGATGAGATGGATTGCGGTTTCGTCGGCAATGTTCTCGCAGAGCTTCGGATCCGAATCCTCCGACCAGCCGATGAGCACGTACCCGCTCCTCGTCAGCTGCGAGGCCGGCGGCTCGCTCACGGAGAGCAGCGCCACGTTCTTCTCGCCCGCCACGTGATGGTGCGAGCAGATGTAAGAGAAGCCTCCGCTTGAATCTCGCGTGAAGTCCGAACCCGTCTCCGCCGTGCCGCCATTGGCGTGGTAGACCACGCGATAGCCGTCTTCCAAGAGGTCTGCGGTGCCGTTGCCGTTCAGGTCCTCGCCGTAGACCGCGTAGAGCGTGAGCGTGTCACCGCCGCTGTTGGGAATCGTGAACTCGGCGCCGCCCGCGATCACGTCGCCGGAGCCGATGCTGCCCGTGCTGCCATCCGCCGCCAGGTACAGGCCGTCACGGCTCACGATGCCCGGGATCCGGGTCGTCGTCCAGCCGCAGAAGACGCCGCTCATGCGGTTGATCTGGCTCGTCCAGTCGCCCGTCGCGGTGGTGATGGCCTGCATCGCGTAGCCCGTCTGGCTCGCGGGCGTCCCCGTGGATCCCGTTCCGCCGTTGAGGTCGTAGGCCACGGTGAAGCGCGTCTCGCGCGCATCCCAAGTGCCGTTCCCGTTGGCATCGGCGCCCCAGAGCGCATAGGCCGTGGCGTTGCCCTCGGCAGGGAAGCTCGCGATCTGGAACGTCATGCCCAGGCCCGTGCCCGTATGCGGGTAGGCGAAGCCCGGCCCGTCAAGCTGCGCCTCGCTCTCCACGAAGCCCTCGTACGCCGTGGGGCTCCAGCCGATGAGGACGGCGTCATCCCGGGCGATCGCGCGCGGGGCGGCCGCGCCATAGGTGCTCGCAGAGCTCGCGCCATCGGTGTGGTAGATGAGCTCGCGGCCCTCGCTGATGGACATGAGGTCGTAGCGCCCGCCCGCCTGGTGGTGGTCGATGCAGGTGAAGAAGAGGCCCGTCGAGGGATCGACCTGCGTGCCAGCGCTCACGGCCACGCCGCCGTTTGCGTAGTACTCCACGTGCTGCGCCGTCTCGAGGTAGTCGGGGATGCCGTCGGGGCCCTCGTCGACGGAGCCCCACTGGTCCGTCGCGTAGATGGCGTAGAGCTTGGCGGGCGTATCAGCGTTGCAGGTCACCGGGATGGTGTAGGTGTTGCTGTTCTTGCCGACGATGGTGTTGCTCAGCACCTGCCCGAGCTCGTACTCGTTCTCGGGGATGATGCCCTTGGCGTAGAGGGCCTTGGCGTCCGCATCCGTCACGGACGCATAAGTGTCCTCAGTCGGGTTCTTGTCGCTCCACCCGGCGAAGACGGCGGTGAACGTCTCTGATTCACCATCGGCATCGATGATCGTGTAGGTCTTCTTCAGCGGAGCGCCGCCATCGTCCTTGCCGGGAAGCAGTGGATAGCTCTTGCCGCTCACGAGACCAGTGACCTCTTTAACTATTGTGTACTCGGAAGCGGGGGTATCGCTCGTGCACTGGTAGTACTCGAGCTTCACATCACGCTCGCCGTGATCGGGCGTGCCGTCGCCATCCGTGTCGAGCGCCCAGACAGCGTAGACCGTCGTATCGTGCTCGATCTTCTCGATCGTTGTGATGAGCTTCCCACCGAAGCCGTCATCGCCCGGATCCGCGTCCTCGCCCAGCACCTGAGAGCCAAAGTCGCGGTGCAGCGTCCAGCCCACGAAGACGCTCGGGCCCTCGACCAGCGTGCATGTCCAGGACTTGCCGTCATTGTTCTCGGCAATGTTCCAGAGCGCTATGTTCGTCTGCCCCACGAGGAACTGCACGCTCTGCGGCGGAGCGCTCGCACCGAGGCTCTCCGCCAGCGAGTAGTCGTAGACGTAGTTCAGATACGCCTTATCCTGGCTGAAGTCGGGAATGCCGTCGTCGTTGGTGTCGTAGGCCCAGACAGCGTTCAGCGTCGTGTCCTTGCCGGGCATCGTGAAGAGCTCGCCCGTCCGCTTGAGCTTGGCGCTCATGACCTGCACCTGGAGCGCGGTCATGTCCTTGCCCAGGATGTAGTCGGTGACGTCCTCGGTCCAGCCGGCGAAGATCACCGTGCTGCCCGCATCGCCCGCAGGCGCGGTCATGCCCAGGCCATCGCTACCCGTGGCACTCTTGAGCTGCACCTTCGTGCCCTCGGTGACGGGTTCGGCTTTACTGTCGCCCGTGCCGATGCCCGGCGTGTAGGTGAGCGAGCGGCTGTACTGCAGCACGTCGGGCGTGCCGTCAGGTGCGCCGCACGGGCCGGTGTCCTCGGCCCAGAGCGCGTGGAGCGTGTTGTGGCCAGACGTGATATCGCTCACGTTGATCTCTTTGCCTGCGAGCACGTCAGCCGCGCTGATGTAGTCCTTCGGCGCCTCGCTCGTCTTCGTGTAGACGGCGTCGTGATCCGTCCACGACCAGCCCAGGAATACGAGCGCGGCCTTGCCGTCCGTCACCGTGCACGTGGGGATCGTCCTCGGGACCGTCACCGAACCGTCGATGAGGGCCGCCGTCTGGGGGCTGGGCACGCCCGCCACAGAGCAATCCCTATCGGCCGGCTGGTTCGCGTCGTAGGCGAGCGTGACCGTCTCGCTGTAGTCCGGCTCTCCATTGCCGTTCGAATCGATGGCCCAGACGGCGTAGACGTTCAGCGGCGTCGTGCTGCCGATCGTCACCTCGGTGACGATGGCGACGC
>CANRLS010000010.1 GCA_947631545.1 uncultured Atopobiaceae bacterium | reverse complement strand
CATCCTTCACACGGATGGGGTCGCTGGTTCGAATCCAGCATCGCCCACCAGTAAAACCGCAGGCCACTGGGGTCATCCCGGTGGCCTGTTCGTCTCTGGCGGGTATTCGTGCGGGGCGCGAGGCGACGTACGGGCATCGACTGGAAGCCGTCAAGGGTTGTGTCGTCGGTGTGCCCGGGCGGCATCGCACGGTCGCGCCCGGCGGCTCCATCTAGACTGGCTGCCGATTTGGCATCGGTGGCAGTCGGCCGGAAGGGGCGCCATGGGAAGGACGCGCGGACTGGACGTCGCCCGGGTCTTCGCCTGCGTCGCGACGCTCCTGCTCGCAACCATTCTCATCGCGCCGACGCTCGCATCGGCCTCCGCAGCCGACCTCCGGGTGGGCCAGCTCTCGTTCCGCTCCGACGGCGGGCAGCTCTCCGACGTTCCGAGCGCCACTGCAACGAGCGTGGCGTTCGACGCGAAGACGGGCATCGCGACGGTGGACAACCCGAGCGGCGGGTTCCCGGCGGCGGACATACGGGTAACGGCCGCCCCTGACGCGACAGGCGCCTCCGGCGCCACGGTGACGAACCTCGACCTCTCGGGATACTCCGGGAGGCTGACGCTGGACGGCATCACACTCGAGGGAAACGGCACGCATCCCGCCGTGCAGCTCACCAACGAGGGGATACCGGGATGCACCCTCGTCGTCGAGAACGGATCTCGGATCCACGGCGGAGGCAGCTACGCCATCCGGGGCGCGAACAAGGCGGCCCCGACGGGCGAGTGGGGGAGCACGATCGTCCTCGACGGCGTGGCGCAAGGCGACCTCTCGTCCATCTCCACCAGTTCCACGATCAACGGCAAGACGGAGCTCGGCCAGAGCCAGGACGCTGGCGAGCTCTTCGGTGCCGTCATCAATCCGGGCAACCGAGGCGCCCTCACCATCGAGAGCGTGGGAAGCAACGAGATCGTGAGCGACGGGAACAACAACGGCTACAACAACTGGCCGATCATCAGCCCCTACAACGACGTGGAGACCATCACGCTGAACTTCCGCGGCGCTGGCAGCCTCACGCTCATCGGGGCAAACTGCAACGGCACCATCCACCTCGGGCCCCAGTATCCCCAGGGCGAGGGCGTCGCTATCGTCAACGTCTACGGGCCGGGCGACCTCACCGCGACGCACCTTCCCGACAGCGGTTCCGGCGGAGCGGGCATCATCATCGACGGCCATGATCGGGCGAGCGCCCTCAACGTCTACGGTGGGAGGCTCTTCGCCCTCGGCAGGGCCGGCGGGAACCCGACCGACGGCGTCTACGTGAACGAATACGGAAGCGCCAACTTCTACGGCGGCACCACCGTGGCCGTCGGGAAGAACGCGTCCGGGGACACATGGGGCGCGAACGGCATCCACGCGGACAGGATCACGATCCAGAAGGGGAGTCCGGACAAGTCGGTGGAGCCGGCCGCGGCATCCGAGGGTCCGACCGTCATAGCCGTCGGCGGGTCCACGAACGGGTCTCCGAGACCGGCCTTCGGCAAGACGGAGGGTTCGATATACGGGTCGGGCAGAGGGCCCGTCGGTGTCAACCCGACCATCGCGACGGGGAGCGGCGAGACGTTCTATCCCTGGCTCGCACAGAGCTATACGGACGGCGCCGATGCGGCGACAGGGCTGACGACGGGCGCCATCCCGACCGATCCCGACAGCCTCGAGACGAACGGGAACGTGCTCGAGGGGTTCGCCGGGGCGATCGCGCAAGGCGCCGCCTCTGGCGAGGAGTACGCCGCGCTGGGCACCCAGCGCTGGGTGAAGATCTCCCCGCAGCCGCTCGAGGATCTGACGGTGAGCGCCGAGCCGTCGAGCGTCGAACCCGGAGGTGCCTTCGCCCTTGCGCTCGACCATAGCTTCAAGGGCATCGACGGTCCCTTCACCGAGCTCAAAGCCTCGGTACCGGGCGAGTTCGCCCTCTCGCCCGTGGGCGCGGCGACGGCCGATGGCGTCGGAGGCTTCAAAGTCTTGGACACGGCGACCTCGGGGACCATCACGGGAACCTTCTCCGTTGGGAGCCCGCTCGCGCCCCTCTATCCGGCGCTCACCGTGAAGTCGGCGATCGTCCACGTGGAGGAGCCCAGCAAGACGAGCGTGCGGGCCTTGGTGGACGAATGCATGCGCACCTACGGCATCGAGAATGACGGAAGGTACACGGAGGGCTCGTGGCGGGCCTACAGGAGCGCTCTCGATGACGCCGTGAAGGTTCTCGATGATCCGCTGGCCACGCCCGATGACATCGCGAGGGTCGATGCCGCGCTCGAAGCCGCCGTCGGCGGGCTCACTCTCGCGCGGCCCGAGTCGGGTTCGGGTGATGGCGGAGCCGGCGGATCGAGTGGAAGCGGCAGCTCGGGCGGGTCGGGCGGCCCCGGCACCGGGACTGGGAAGCCTGTGCCCCCGACCGTCGAGAGCATCGCCAGCGCGACCACCAGCTCCGCCACCCAAGGGGCCATCGCGGATGCGACCAGGGACTACGCAGAGGTGGCCGCCGCCGTCTCCACAGTCGACCCGTCCACGGGCGTGGCGACTGTCAGATGGAGCGTCGAGGTCATCGATGGCAAGGCCACGATCTCGCAGATGGCCACCGCCGTCATCGGCACCATGCTCGGCAAGGTGAGCGTCGCCGGTGCGGTGACGGCCACCGCGACCAGCCTCCAGGACAGCGCCATCACGTTGAACCTCATCGGCGCGACCGCCGCGCAGATCGACCGGTTCGGCATCGATTGCCTGGTCGCTGCCGTGCCCACCGCGTCCCTTCAGACCGACGGCGAGACGCCGACGGTTGCGGATATCGGCGAGCTCATCGGCAGGACGGCCTCCTTCCAAGTCGTAACCGCCGGCAAGGGAGGCAAGGACATGGCCACGGTCACCTACGCGATCCACTTCACCGGTGAGACGGCTGGGGAGCCCCTGGCCGTCTACCGCCTCTACAACCCGCACGGCTTCCAGCACCTCTACACCACCGACACGAACGAGGTCTCCGAGCTGAGGGCAGCCGGCTGGGACGTCGACTTCGAGGGCAAGCCGGCCTGGTACGCGCCGAAGGGCGGCAGCGAGGCCGCGGCCTGGAAAGTCCTCCGCCTCTACAACCCCTCGAACGGCGACCACTGCTTCGTGAAGGAGAGCGACGCCTATCAGATTTCCGTCCTGACCGGTCTCGGCTGGCAGATGGACGGCGAGACGAGCGCCATCTGGAGCGCCGCCGACGATTCCGCGAACGTCGAGGTGACGACCCTCTTCAACCCGAACGCGGACGTGGACACGCACCTCTGGACGATCCAGAAGTCCGAGGTGGACGCGCGCATGGCCCAGGGTTGGAAGGTCCATGCCCCTACCATGTGGGGTCTGAGGGCCACCTCGTAGACGAGCCTCGCATCGTTGCCGAAGAGCCTTCCTTTCATCTTGCCCGTCGGCGAGTCGACGCAAGCGCTTCCGGGCGTCATCTGCGAGCGACCATACAGCCCGATCTACGAGATAGCTCCACCTACGACCGATTCTTCGAACAGCCTTCGCTCGTTTGCCTCGATCGTTCTCCTCACCTGTTCCTCCAGTAGCCTCTCGTCGGGCATATTCGGCGGGAGGCAGTCACCGGGCTCCGATCGCATCGGGGCTACGATTCCGGGAAGAAGACCTTCAACACGTTTAAGCCGCAGGATTGCATGACGCTGATGACCGCCGGCGTGCCGCAGCCCTGGGAGATGTCGTCGACGGCGGCCAACGCCTCGCCGCAGCCATGCGAGGAGTCGTTGGCCGCGCCGCCGCCCGTGACGGCCATGAGCTCGTCCTCTGCGAGCTCATGGCCGGCCGGCGCACCCGCCCCCTCGAGGTCGGCCGCGGTGAGCTCGAATCCATGGTCGCTCGCGAAGGCCAGGAGCGCCTCGGCGTAGGCCCTGCCGGAGACGTCGAGGACATCCGCCTCGTAGGCTCTCCTCAAGTCGTCGTCCGCCATGATCGCCTTGAGGATCGCCTTCAGGTTCTCGCCCATCGTCATGCTCCTTTCACTGCGAGCCGCTTGGCGAATAGTATCCCCCAGCCACTCTGGGGATCGGCGGCGAAGGGGCGGCGACGCGATTCCGATGACCGCCGGGATCCAGCTCGGAAGAGATCATTCCGCCCCCGGAATGTGTGGCAGTCACCGGGCTCCGATCGCATCGGGGCTACGATTCCGGGAAGAAGACCTTCAACACGTTTAAGCCGCAGGATTGCATGACGCTGATGACCGCCGGCGTGCCGCAGCCCTGGGAGATGTCGTCGACGGCGGCCAACGCCTCGCCGCAGCCATGCGAGGAGTCGTTGGCCGCGCCGCCGCCCGTGACGGCCATGAGCTCGTCCTCTGCGAGCTCATGGCCGGCCGGCGCACCCGCCCCCTCGAGGTCGGCCGCGGTGAGCTCGAATCCATGGTCGCTCGCGAAGGCCAGGAGCGCCTCGGCGTAGGCCCTGCCGGAGACGTCGAGGACATCCGCCTCGTAGGCTCTCCTCAAGTCGTCGTCCGCCATGATCGCCTTGAGGATCGCCTTCAGGTTCTCGCCCATCGTCATGCTCCTTTCACTGCGAGCCGCTTGGCGAATAGTATCCCCCTGCCACTCTGGGGATCGGCGGCGAAGGGGCTGCGGCGCGGCTCCGATGCGTTCGTTACGGGATACGGGACGTTGATGAAGGGCCTCTCTCCTCGCGCGGCCACGTCCGCGCAGGTGGGCGGCGCATCGCAGAAAGGCCCTCACTGGGACGCCGGGCCGCGCGGCTGCTCGGGCCTCTTGCGGCCGTCCCTCGAAGCGCCACCGCTTCCGCGGGGACGGTGTCGTAGAAGGGCCGTCCACGAGCTCGGAGACTCCGTGGACGTCGACGCGCTTGCCCGAAGCGGCGGAGAGCTCCTCGCCCACGCCGAAGATGTCGAAGCTGCGGAAGCCCGGCTCGCCCTTGAGGAGCACGCCGGTGTCGGCGTCGGCGTCGCCCCGCGCGCCACGGGGCTGGCCACCGGCTCGATGCCGGTGGCCCCTCAGCGCGCACCGCGCTCCGGTCGCTCCCTCGTCAGGCGCGCATCTGGGCGAGCGCGAAGCGGGCGATCCCGTTCGGATCGCAGCGAAGGTCGATGATGCGGTTCGATCCGCACAGGCCCGCGCTGAAGTACATGATCGGGATGACCGGGCAATCCTCCCCGATCAGGCGGTTGGCCTCCTGGAGGGCGGCCGTGCGCTCGTCGTCGTCGACGATGGAGCGGGCGTCTCGGATCGCCCCGTCCACCACGGGGTTGTCGTAGCGCGATCGGTTGTCCGCGCTCTCCGAGCTGAAGAGCGGATAGAGGAAGTCGTCCAGGAGGGGATAGTCGGCGTACCAGCTCAGGCGGCCCACTTGGTAGTCGCCCGCCGCGTAGTCGTCGAGCATCGCCGCCCATTCCCGCGTATCGATGGTCGCGTTGATGCCCACGGCGGCGAGGTCGGCCTGGATCATGGCCATGATCTCCTCGTGGCCGCCCTCGGCGTCGCAGACGAGCTCGATGTCCGTGCCCTCGAAGCCGTTCTCCTCGATGATCCTCTCGGCCTCCTCCTTGTCATAGCGGGCATAGGGCCAGGCCTCGGGCTCGTAGCCCGCCATCGACGGCGGGACGATGTTGTCGGCCGGCGTCCTGCTCCCATGGAATATCGCGTCGCAGATCGCCTGGCGGTCGATGGCGAGGGAGATGGCCTTGCGGAGCTCGGGATCGGAGAGCTTGCCATCCTCGTTGTTCACGGTGAGGAAATAGGTCCCCATCTCCTCGCCGGTGAGCACCTGATGGCCGGGAGTCACCGTGTAGCCGTCCTCCGACTCGCCGTAGTCCTCTATGGCTTGCCCGATCTCTTGGGCCGGCACCTCGCAGAGGTCGAGGTTGCCGGCCTTGAACGAGCGCCAGCCGGTCTCCATGTCGCTTTTGATGCTGAAGTCCACGCCCTGGATGGTGGCCTTGGTGAAGCCGTAGTAGCCGTCGTAGCGCACGACGCGTATCTCCTGGCCGTCCTCCCAGCGCCCGTCCATCATGAAGGGGCCGTTGCCGATGGGCGCGAGCCAGAACTCGCCGGGGTCGTCGAGGGCCGCCTGGGGGACCGGCGAGAGCGCGGGGAGGCTGCAGACGTAGGGGAAGTCGGCGTAGGGGGCGGAGAGCATCACGACGAGGAGGTCGTCCGCGGGGGCCAGGACGCCCGTGAAGTCCGTCGCCTCGCCGTCGGCGAGCTCCTGGTAGCCCTTCACCATCGCGAGACGGTAGGCGATGGCGGAGGGGGTCGTGGGGTTGGTCTGGGGATCGACGATGCGGGTCCAGGCGCGCTTGAAGGCCTCGGCCGTCACCGGCTCGCCGTTGGCGAAGGTGGCGCCCGTGACCAGATGGAAGTTGAACTCGGTGGCGTCCTCGTTGGAGGTCCATTCCCGTGCGGCGAGGGGCTCCAGCTCGCCGGTCTCGTAGTTGTAGGAGGTCAAGGGGTCGAAGAGCTGCGCCGTGACCTCCAAGCCGTAGCGCTCCTGGACGTCGTAGGGGTCGATGCAGGTGGGGTTCGCGAGGTACGCCCGCGCCACGACGCTGGGATCGCCCTCGCCGAGGGCGGGATTCTCCTCCTTGGCGGCGTTCTCCTGAAGCGCCTCGTTCATGTCGGTGCCCCCGCAGCCCGCGAGGGCGCCCATGGCGAGGACGGCGGCGGATCCCTTGAGGAAGGTGCGGCGGGCGATGGGGCTCGAGATGGCCATGGGGGATCCTTTCGACACGTGAGGTGCGTCCTTGTTCGACCGCGCGCCCGTCGCCCGCGACCTGTGGCGCCGATCCTGTCGCCCGGTCATGGGCGAGACGGCGCGCGCCGTGGGCGACGACTGCCCGTATGAGCCGTTTATGCCCCACCTCGGCAGATGGGAGCGCCGCAAGGGCGGGTGCGCCGTCAGGCGAAGCAGAGCCAGTCGTAGATGGGCGCCGCCGTGACATCGATGTAGAGGGCCACCGGATCCCAATGGAGGACCATCGGCACGAGGAAGAGCACGCCGATGAGGATGGGCATCGAGTACTGCTGGATTCGGTAGTAGGTGCGAAGGGCGCGCTCGGGCAGGAACCACCCGATGATCGCCGAACCGTCGAGCGGCGGGAGCGGGATGAGGTTGAAGAACATGAGCACGAGGTTCACGTAGACGTAGGTGAGCAGGAAATCCGCGAGGTACCAGCCGAAGCCCGCCACCGTGGCCTCCGGCGCGACGCGCCAGAGGAGCTGCCAGAGCCCCGCTCCGACGAGCGCCTGCACGAGGTTCGACGCCGGCCCCGAGAGCGCGACGAGGAGCTCGTCGCGGCGCCGATGGCGCAGATAGCGCGGGTCGTAGGGCACCGGCTTGGCATAGGCGAAGACCGGCCCTCCCAGGAAGAGGAGCAGAAGCGGCAGGAGGACCGACCCGAAGGGGTCGAGGTGCGCGAGCGGGTTCAGCGAGAGGCGACCCGCCTCCTTGGCCGTCGGATCGCCGCAGAGGTAGGCCACGTAGCCATGGGACACCTCATGGACGACGATGGAGATGAGGAGCGCGAGGACGGTGAGCGCGATCTCGATGAAATCGAAGTTGAAGAGGCTCGAGAACATGGCTATCTCGCAACGGACGCCACGCGAAGGCACGCCCAATCGCCGATGAAGAGAAGGACGGAGACGATGGCGAAATCTCCCCGGAAGGCCCCGCCGAAGGCACTCGAGTCGACGTAGAGGCCCGCGATGGCGTCGGGCATGGAGCCGTTGAGCCAGAACACGACGTCCGCGACGGGCGTTATCTGCAGAAGGGGCGAGAAGCAGAGCACGACGGTGGCCGCTGCGAAGCCGATGGCGAGGATCCGGCAGATCCAGGAGAGCGCCACGAAGAGCACCGAGATGACGTTCCTAATGGCCATCCGCCGCCTCCCTCAGCTCCCGCGGCGTGCGCTTGAGGTCCTTCGCGTCCAGCTCCACGGGCTCGGCCTCCGCCGCCTCGATGGCCTCGGAGAGCTCGAGCCACTCCTCCTCGAGGGGAGGGATGGTGCGCTTGAGCTCCTCGTATTCGCCGAGGGCCTCATTGAACCGGTCCGCGTCGCCGTAGAGCTCGGGCGAGGCCATGAGCTCCATGAGCTGGGCGTAGCGCTCGTGGGCAGGGCTAAGGATAGCCTCCACCTCGGCGAGCCGCTTGCGCTCGCGCTCGGTCCTCTTGGCGCGCTCCCTGCGCTCGGCGGCCTCGAGCCGCCGTCTCTCCTTGCCGCTCACGGCGCGGCGGCGGGAGCGCTCGTCCTCGGCCGCGGCGGCATGGGCGCAGGCGATGGCCGCCTCGCCCTCGTCACCCTGCTCGCGAGCGAGGATCTCGGCGCGCTTCCAGAGGAAGTAGTCGTAATCGCCCTCGTAGACCGTGACGGCGCCGTCGCGGATGTCGATGATCTTGTTGGCCATGGCCCTCACGAGGTGCTCGTCGTGGGAGACGAGGAGGATCGTGCCGCCGAAGGCGCAGAGGGCCCGTTCGAGCACGTCGACGGAATCGATGTCGAGGTGGTTCGTCGGCTCGTCGAGGAGCAGGAGCGGATCGGGGTGGGCGAGCATCTTCGCGAGGGCCAACCTCGACTTCTCGCCGCCCGAGAGCACCGACACGCGCTTCTCCACGTCGTCCGGCCCGAAGAGGAAGGCGCCGAGGAGCTTGCGCTCCTCGCCCTGCGACCAGCCGGGCGCCACGGCGTCGAGCTCGGCGAGGACGGTGTTCTCGCGGGTGAGCTCATCGAGCTGGTGCTGGGCGTAGTAGGCGCTCGTCACGTTCTTGCCCCGCTCGATGCCGCCGGCATCGGGGGAGAGCCTGCCGGCGACGAGCTTGAGGAGCGTCGACTTGCCGGCCCCGTTGGGCCCCACGAGCGCGACCCGGTCGCCCCGGTAGAGCGTGAACGAGACGTCCTGGTAGACGACGTTCCCACCGAAGGCCTTCGACACGTCGGAGAGGGCCACCACCATGTCGCCCGTCCTCGGCGGCTTGGGGAAGTCGAAGTGCGGGCGCTTGGATTGCTCGGGGAGCACCACGAGCTCGCTCTCGACCTTCTCGATGCGCTTCACGCGCTCCTGCACCTGCCGCGCTTTGGTGGGCTTGTAGCGGAACCGGTCGACGAAGACCTGCATATGGGCGATCTCGCGCTCCTGCGCCGCCCGCTTGGCGCGGAGCTGCTCCAAGTTGGCCTCCCGCTGGGCCAGGTAGTCGGAGTAGTTTCCCGCGTAGGTCTGGAGCCGGCGGTTCTCGAGGGCGGCCACATGGTCGACGCAGGCGTCCATGAAGGCGCGGTCGTGGGAGACGAGGAGCACGGCTCCCGTGTAGGCGGAGAGGTAGGACTCGAACCACTGCACGCTCTCGAGGTCGAGGTGGTTCGTGGGCTCGTCCAAGAGCAGCAGGTCGGGCCGGGAGAGCAGGAGCTTGGCGAGGGCGATCCTCATCTGCCAGCCGCCCGAGAACGCGGCGGCCTCCTTCCCGAAGTCCGCGACGGAGAAGCCCAGGCCCGAGAGGATCGCGCGGGCCCTGCTCTCGAGCTCGTAGCCGCCGAGGGCCTCGAAGCGATCGCGCGCGGGCCCGTAGGCCTCCATGGCCTCCTCGAGGGCTGCGCCGCTCTCCACCGCCATACTCGCCTCGAGCTCCGCGATGCGCTCGCCGAGCCGCCTCACCTCCGTGGCCGAATCCATGACCTCCTCGAGGGCGCTCTTGCCGTTGGCGGAGAGCGCCTCCTGCTCGAGATAGCCGATGCTGGTTCCCTTGGCCACGACGACGGATCCCTCGTCGGGCGCCTCCTGGCCGAGAACGATCTTGAGGAGCGTCGTCTTGCCGGCGCCGTTGGGGCCCACGAGCGCCCACGACTCCCCGGCATTCAGCTGGAAGGATGCCTGGGAGTAGAGGAGCTGGGGCCCGAAGGACTTGGAGACCCTGTCGACGGTGAGGATCACGGCGGCGAGCCCCGAGCGCTAGTCGTCCTGCGTGAGATGGATGGCGAAGCCGCCGATGGGCTCCTCGAAGTAGACGAGCCGGGTGGAGCCGTCGTCCATGAGCACGCGGGAGCCCTGGTCGATCTTGAAGCCGCGGGCCTCGAACCAGGCCTCAGCCGCATCGATGTCGTCGACGTGGAAGCCGATGTGGCCGTGCTCCCCGCGACCGCCGCCCCGCATCGTCTCAACGAGCGTCCCCGAGAAGACGGAGATGGGCGCGGTCTCGTTTCGCTCGAGCCCCATGAGGGCCGAGAAGCGCTCGGCGATGGCCTCGGCCTCCTTGGAGGTGGGCGCGTTGATCCCCACATGGGCGATGCGGAGTCCGAGATCCCTCACGGGGTCGCCGCTCTTGCCTGGCATGGTGCTCCCTTCGTCGCCGCACTCTCGCTGAAGGCCAAGTATAGGTGCCTTTCACGTTGCTATCAGGCTGTTGCCGACTGCGTGGATTTCCGTCCATCTCGGACTACCAGCTGATTCCCGCGACCCGGAAGGGGCATCGAAACGAGTGACGTTCAAGACGGCCCCACTCGGCCGACGCCTGTGGGCTCAGGCGCTGCGAGGTTAGGAGATGCGCTATGAAGCACGCGAAGAAGAACGACGGGCCCGTGAAGAGCGCGGCCGTGCTCGATCGGGAAGACGACGTCCTCAAGGGGGTGAGAGTGCCCGATTCCGTCGATGACGTCCTCGTGGGAGGCGCCCCCGCTCCGGAAGACGCCCTCGCCTACGCCGACGACGAAGTGCTCGCCGACCAGCCCCTCGACGCCGCCGCCGAGATGGAGGCCGACGACGAGGGCACGCTCGGCGTCCCGCTCCACAGGGCAAACGACTACACCAACATCTGGGGCATCATCGGCTTCGTGGTGTCCATCGTGTCCATATGCAGCGGCTGGTTCTACTTCCTGGGGTGGCTCCCGTGGGCGGTCGGCCTCGTCATCTCGTTCATCGCGGTCTTCAGGCCGCCGAGGGCCTTCGCCATCGCGGGCCTCTCCGTCTCGGGCGCCTACTTCATCATCTGGATGATCCTCCTCGGCATGGGTCTCATGTAGCCATACCGAATAGTGGAAACGAAGCTCTTCGGCGCCGGCCCAGGGGCCGGCGCCTTCCGTCTTCCGCGTCGGAAGGGCCCGTCCCTTGAGCCCCGCTAGAATGGCACGGACGAAGGGAGGGCCTGTGGCCTATCGGGTAGTGACGGAGGCGTTCGACGGGCCCTTCGACCTCCTGCTCTCGCTCGTGAGCCGTCAGCGCCTCGACGTCTCGGCGATCTCCATCTCGGACCTGGCCGACCAGTACCTCGCCGAAGTCGAGGCCATGGGGGAGATCGACCTCGAGGTGGCGAGCGACTTCATGGAGGTGGCCGCCTCGCTCCTGGCACTGAAGGCGGCATCCCTTCTGCCCAGAGACTGGAAGAGGGGGAGGCCCGTCTTCGATGAGGGGGACGAGGATCCGGGCGATCTCCTCTCGGCCGATGAGGCCCGGGACGTCCTCGTCGCGCGCCTCATCGCCTATCGCCAATTCCGGGCGGCCGCGGCATCGCTCGAAGCGCGGGGGGAGACCGAGGCGCGCATGCACCCGCGCGTGGCGGGCCCCGATCCCGAGTTCCTCGGCCTCATGCCCGACTTCCTCCGCGACATCACCCTGCGCGGCCTCGCCGTCATCGCCGCCGACCTCGCCGGAAGGCGCCAGTCCTTCCTCCTCGAGGCCGATCACGTCGCCGCGCCGAGGCCGCCGGTGGCGCTCACCACCCGAAGCGTCGACCGCTACACCCAGACCCATCCGAAGACCACCTTCTCGGAGCTCCTCGCCGGAAGCGACGACCCCGAGGACATCGTGGTCACGCTCCTCGCATTGCTGGAGCTCTACAAGATCGGCAACGTCGACGTGCGCCAGCGGCGCTCCTTCGGCGAGATCGCCGTGAGGCGCCTTCCCGGCGCCGTGCCCTACGAAAGCGACGTGAGCCTCTGGGAGGAGACCATCTGATGGAGGACCTCGACGCGCTCGATCCGAACGAGCTGAAGGGCGCCCTCGAGGCGATGCTCGTGGCTTCGAGCGACCCGACGCCGGCCACGGACTTCGCCCGGGTGCTGGGGGTCGCGCCCGGCGACGTGGTGGAGGCGCTCGGCGACCTCTCGGCCGAATACCAGGACAAGGGGCGCGGCCTCGCCCTCCGTGAAGTGGCCGGCGGCTGGAGGCTCTTCACGCCGCCCGCCTACCACGACCAGGTGGAGGCGCTCGTGCTCTCCTGGGATACCCGCAAGCTCACCCAGGCCGCGCTCGAGACGCTCGCCGTCATCGCCTACCTGCAGCCCGTGACCCGAGACGGCGTGAGGGCCGTGAGGGGCGTGAACTCCGATGGCACCATCGCCTCCCTCGTGGACAAGGGGCTCGTTCGCGAGGCGGGGCGCGACCAGGCGCGCGGGAACGCCATCCTCTACGGCACGACCCGGAGCTTCCTCGAGCGCTTCGGGCTGAGGGGCGTGAGGGACCTGCCGCCCCTCGAGGACTTCGCGCCCGACGAGGAGACCAGGCGGTTCATCGCCGAGCGCCTCTCGGGTCTGAGGATCGAGGGCACGAGCGATACGGCCGCCGAGGAGGCGGCCGCGAGCGCCCCCGGACCCATCGAGGGCGCCGATGGGGCGGATGGGGGGCGATCCTTCGATGGGTGAGGCGGATCGCCGCCCGGACCAGGCGGCGCCGCGCGCCGTGCCGATGCGGCTCCAGCGCTTCCTCGCCCGGAGCGGCGTCGCCTCGCGAAGGGGCTCCGAGAACCTCATGACCGCAGGGCGGGTCCAGGTGAACGGCCTGACGGTGACCGAGCTCGGCAGCAAGGTCGATCCCCTCGCGGACGTCGTCACCGTGGACGGACGGCCCGTCGTCTGGGATGCCCGGCCCTTCCACCTCATGCTCAACAAGCCGGTCGGCGTGCTCTCGACGATGAAAGACCCCAAGGGGAGGCCCACCGTGGCCGACCTCGTGCCCGTAGGCGAGCATCCCGGCCTCTTCTGCGTGGGGCGGCTCGACAGGGATACCACGGGGCTCCTGCTCTTCACCACCGACGGCGACCTCGCCCAGGCCCTCCTGCACCCGTCGAGGGAGAAGGCCAAGCGCTACATCGCCCTCGTCGAGGGGACCGTGCGCGCCGAGGCGCTCCGCGCCCTCGAGGAGGGAATCGTCCTCGATGACGGGCCGACGGCGCCCGCGCGGGCCCGCATCGTGGCCGCGGGCGACCCGGAGGCCGCAGCCGTCCTGGAAGGGAGCGGGCGTCCCGGCGGCTCGATCGTGGAGCTCGAGATCCACGAGGGGCGGAAGCACCAGGTGAAGCGCATGCTCGCGGCCGTCGGCCATCCGGTGGCACGGCTCCATCGAGTATCATTCGGCCCGCTCGAACTCGGCGATCTGCCCCTTGGGACCTGGCGGGAGCTCACGGGCGGCGAGCGGGCGCTTTTAGAGGAGATATCGCCGCGCGGCTATCATTGACGGGCGTCCGTCGGCGCCGAGAGGGGAGAGGCCATGATCGTCACCATCGATGGACCGGCTGGTTCCGGCAAGTCCACCGTCGCCCATGGCCTCGCGGCGCAGGAGGGGTTCCTCTTCCTCGATACCGGCGCCACCTACCGGGCGCTCGCCGTGGCCTGCCTTGAGCGGGGGATCGACGTCGATGACGGGGCCGCGGTGGCGGAGGCGGCTCGTTCCGTGCGCATCGGCTACGAGTCCGCGAGCGACGGCTCCGCAAGGGTCTTCGCCGACGGCGAGGACGTGACGGATCGCATCCGCACCGATGCCGTCGACGCGGCCGTCTCCCACGTGGCCAAGGTGGGCGCCGCGCGGGAGGCCATGACCGAGCTCCAGCGCGAGGTCGCCCGGAGCCGGGACGTGGTCTGCGAGGGCCGCGACATGGGCACGGTCGTCTTCCCCGACGCCGACGTGAAGGTCTACCTCGATGCATCGCTCGAAGCCAGAGCCCGAAGGAGGGCCGTGCAGAAGTCGGGCGGCGACACTGCGGAGGATGCCGGCGCCACGGCCGATCCGGCCCTCGAGGCCGAGGTGCTGAAGGGGCTCACCGCGAGGGACGAGACCGACGCCACCCGCTCGATCGCGCCCCTGGCCAAGGCCGACGACGCGACGGTCATCGATACGACCGGGCTTTCCGTGGGCGAGGTCATCGCCGCCATCGACGTCCTCATCCAAAGGCGGAGGGCCGAGGAGGCGCAGTCCCGAAAGCTCGGTGAGGGCGCCACCGCCCCTGTCGGCGGCAAGGGGCTCTACAGGCCCGGCCCCAAGGCGGCCGAGCGTCCCCGCACGGCCTACGACGCCAAGCTGGAGCCGATGCGCCCCTTCGGCAACGACTTCGAAGACTATTTCGACCACGGGCTCATGGACTATCCCCTGCCGAGCCGCCTCCTCTACAACCTCATCGGCGTCGGCGTCCTTTGCGTGACCAAGCTCCTCTGGCCCTGGCGCTTCGAAGACGAGGAGGGGTTCTTCGCTCGGCTGGGCAGGCAGGATCGGGGCACCGTCCTCATCATGAACCACATCTCCTTCGTGGAGACGGCGCTTCCCTCCGTCATCTTCTGGCTCCATGGCCAGCGCATCCGGCCCATCTACAAGGACGAGGTCAACGAGCACGTCGTCTTCGAATGGGTGCTCTCGCGGGTCGGCGGCATCCCCGTCGGCCGCGGCACGTCGGACATGAAGGCGCTCCGGCGCGCCCAGCACGCCATCGAACGCGGCGAGTCGGTGCTGGTGTTTCCGGAGGGGACCCGCATCCAGGACGACGCGCAGGAGGCCGAGCGGCATGGCGGCTTCGCGCTCATCGCCAGGATGGGGAAGACCGACGTCACGCCCTCGGCGGTCGTCGGCGCCCGCCGTCATGCGCCCGGCAAGAAGCTCTTCCATCGCCGCCATGTGTTCCTCAAGATCGGCGATGCGATCGCCTTCGGGATGCTCGGCGTGAAGGGCCGGAGGCGACAGCTCGAGGCCATGGAGGAGAGGGCCATGGAGAAGGTCTACGAGCTGCGGGACCAGCTGAGACTCGAGCACCCCGGCGAGGTCTGACCATGGGATCCTGGTGGCTGGCCTTCGAGAGGCGCCAGGAGGAGCGGGCCCGCCGGGATGGCGACGCGGGCGAGGCGCCCGCGGCCGACGTCCGCATCGAGGTGGCCGACAAGGCCGGCGCCTGCTTCGGCGTCGAGCGGGCCCTGCGGCTCCTCGAGGAGACGGTCGCGAGCTCGATCGGCCCCGTGAGGACGCTGGGGCCGATCATCCACAACCCGCAAGTCGTCCGGGAGCTCGAGGCCCGGGGCGTGGACGCCGTCGATCGCGTGCCCTCCGATACGCCCTCTACCCTCGTGCTCCGCACCCATGGCACGGCGCCCGACGTGAAGGCCGAGGCCCTCGCGGCCGGCCTCACGGTGGTCGACGCCACCTGCCCCTACGTGCAGAAGGCCCAGCGAGCGGCGGAGGAGCTCGCCCGCGAGGGGCGGACGGTCGTCGTGGTGGGGGAGGCGGGCCATCCGGAAGTCGAGGGGATCCTCGCCCATGCTCCCGGGGCCATCGCCGTCGCCGACGCGGAGGCGGCCGAGGCGCTCGGCATCGAAGGTCGCGTCGGACTCGTCGCCCAGACGACCCAGACCCCCGAGCGCTACGAGCGGGTCTCAAGGTCCCTCAGGGAGCGCGGCGTCGACGTCTCCCGCGCGAACACGATCTGCCTTGCCACGCGGGAGCGCCAGGAGGCGGCGCTCGAGCTGGCCTCCCGGGCCGATCTCATGATCGTCATCGGGGGTAGGAACTCAGCGAACACGAGCCGCCTGGCGGCCCTCTGCGCGGAGGTCTGCCCCACGCGCCACATCGAGGGCACCCGGGAGCTCGACCCGCGCTGGTTCCGCGATACGGGGCTCGTCGGCGTCACGGCCGGCGCCTCGACGCCGGCGAGCCAGATCGAGTCCGTCGTCAGCGCCATTGAGGGGATGGTGTAGGTGCCCAAGCCCATCGTCTCGATCGTCGGTCGCCCGAATGTGGGCAAATCCACGCTCGTGAACCGCCTCTCCGAGACGGGTCGGGCCATCGTCGACCCCGCCCGCGGCGTGACCCGGGATCGCTCCTACCACGAGGCCGATTGGAACGGCAGGGAGTTCGTGCTGGTGGATACCGGGGGCATCGAGGGCCTGAAGACCGACGACCGCTTCTCCGGCGCCATCCGGAGCCAGGCGGAGGCCGCGCTCGCCGAGAGCGACGCCGTGCTCTTCATCGTCGATGCCCGGTCGGGCCCCACCGCCGAGGACGAGGAGGTGGCGCGGCTCCTGAGGAGGTCCGAGGTGCCCGTGATCCTCGTCGCGAACAAGGTCGACGACCCTGGGAGCGCTGACGGCCTCTGGGATTTCCTCTCCCTGGGCGTGGGGGAGCCGAGGCCCGTCTCGGCCGCCCATGGGACGGCGACGGGCGACCTCCTCGACGAGCTCGTGGAGCTCTTGCCCGAGGAGGCGGCGCACGGCCAGGACCCCTATCCCCCCGGCACCGTCGACGTGGCCGTCATCGGCCGCCCCAACGTGGGGAAGTCGTCGCTCGTGAACCGCCTCTCGGGCGAGGAGCGCTCCATCGTGAGCGACGTCGCCGGCACCACGCGCGACGCCATCGACGTCGTGGTCTGGCATGGGGAGACGCCCTTCAGGCTCGTGGACACCGCCGGCATGCGCAAGCGCCCCAACGTTACGGAGGACGTGGAGTACTACTCGATGGTGCGCGGCCTTCGCGCCATGGAGGCCGCCGAGCTCTGCCTCCTCGTGGTCGATGCCCAGGATGGCATCACCGAGCAGGACCAGAAGCTCGCCTCCATGGCCGTGGAGCGGGGCTCTGCGCTCGTCGTGCTGCTCAACAAGTGGGACCTCGTCCACGATGCGGACGAGCGCGAGCGGGTGAGGCTCTCGATCGAGAGAAGGCTCGCCTTCTGCGCCTGGGCGCCGGTCGTCGCCATCTCGGCCCTCACGGGCCGGGGCATGGACAAGCTCTGGGCGGCGGCCGAGCGCTCCGTCGAGCACCACGAGGCGCACCTGCCGACGCCCCGGGTGAACGACGTCCTCGCCAAGGTGCGCGAGTCGGGCCACACGGTGGGCGAGGGGCGACGCAGGCTCCGCATCCTCTACGGCGTCCAAACCGCCGTTTCACCGCCGCAGCTGACGCTCTTCTGCAACCATCCCGACCTTGTGACGGATAATTACCGGCGCTATCTGGAACGGCGCTTCAGGGAAGCCTTCGACCTCACGGGCACCCCTCTCAGGATCGGATTCAAGAGGAGGTAGGCGATCGTGACGATCTTCATCGCAACGCTCGCGCTCATGCTGGGGGCCTACGCCCTCTGCGGCGTTCCGTTCGGCTATCTCATCTCAAAGAGGAGCGCCGGCGTCGACGTGACCCATGTGGGATCCGGCAACATCGGCTCGACGAACGTGGCCCGCACGGTGGGCGCCAAGGCCGGCGCGGCGACGCTCTGCCTCGACGCCCTGAAGGGCCTCGTCTGCGTCATCGTCTCGAGGTTGGTGCTCGCGCTGCTCATCACCGGCGGCGACACCGCGCCCTTCGACCCCATGGGTCCCTTCGGCTGGTGCCTCTCCTGCGTCTTCCTCGCCTGCGTCTGCGGCCACATCTTCTCTCCCTACCTCGGGTTCAAGGGCGGCAAGGGCATCGCCTGCGGCTTCGGGGCGGCGCTCGGCCTGAACGTCTGGCTCGCCCTCGTCATTCTCCTCGTCTTCCTCGTGGTGGCCGTCCCCACCCGCTACGTCTCCGCCGGATCGATCGCGGGGTCGGTCGCGCTCCCCGTCGCGGCGGTCTTCCTCTTCTGGCCCTCGGGGCTGCCGGGCAGCTGGCTCATCTTCTGGGGCTTCGAGATACCGCTCATCCTCGCCGCCCTCTGCGCCATCTGGGCCCATCGCGTGAACGTCCGGAGGCTCAAGGACGGCGTCGAATCGGAATTCAGCCTGAAGACGGAGCCCGACGGCACCGAGGAGGTCGTGATGGACGAGAGCCGGGACCTGAGCGACGGCGAGGAGCGCCGCTACGACTACACGACGGACGACGTCGAGGCTGCGACCATCGAGGCCGCCGAGGCCGATGCGGCGAGGCGGCCCCAGGCCGGCGCCACCTACACCTTCGGCGACGAGCGGAGCGTGAAGAGCGAGGTCGACACCACCGAGCGGGACGTCGACGAGCTGAACGAGGCCGTCGACGACTTCGAGGCGAGCCTCTTGGGCGACGGCCCCAGGGCCGACGCGAACGACGACGAGGCTTAGCGGGGCCGCCATGGCTGGGAGCGCCCCGAAGCGCGTCGCCGTCGTGAACCTCGGCTCGTGGGGAACGGCCGTGGCGGGCCTCTGCGCGAGAAACGTCGACGAGGTCGTCGCCTGGGATTTCCTCGAGGACGTCGTCGATGGGGTGAACGCCACCCACCGCAACCCCCGCTACGCCACGGGCTACGAGCTTCCCGCGAACGTCAGGGCCACCTCCTCGATCGAAGGGGCCGTGGCGGGCGCCGAGGCGATCCTCATCGCCACGCCCTCCGCCTACCTCAGGGGAACCTGCGAGAGGCTCCGGCCCTTCGTTGCGCCGTCCACGCCCCTCCTCGTCCTCGCCAAGGGCATCGAGCGCGAGACGGGGCTCCTCGTCCACCAGGTGGCCTCGGATGCGCTCGGCAACGACCGGCGAGTCGCGATCCTCTCGGGCCCGAACCACTCGGAGGAGGTGGTGAAGGGCCTTCCCGCCGCCGCCGTGGTGGGCGCCGCCGACGATGACCTCGTTGGGCTCTTCAGGGCGGTGCTCGGCGGTCCGCACTTCAGGATCTACGGCTCTCGCGATCGCGTGGGCGTGGCCACCTGCGGCGCCGTGAAGAACGTCGTGGCGCTCGCCTGCGGCATCGCGAGCGGGATGGGACTCGGCGACAACACGCTCGCCGTGCTCATGACCCGAGGGCTCGCCGAGATGACCCGCATCGCCTACGCCCTCGGCGCCGATCCGATCACCTGCATGGGGCTCGCCGGCATGGGCGACCTCGTGGCCACGTGCACCTCGCCGCACTCGAGGAACCGCACCTTCGGCAGGGCGTTCGCGGCGGGGGAGGGCCTCGCCGACTACGAGGGCCGCACCGGCATGGTGGTCGAGGGCTACCGGGCGGCCGCGAGCGCCCATGACCTCGCCCTTCGCCTCGGCGTGGATGCGCCGCTCGTGAACTCCGTCTACCGCGCGCTCTACGAGGACGCGCCGCTCGACGGCGAGGTGGCGGGGCTGCTCTCGCGGGAGCCGAGGACCGAGTTCTATGGCCTGAACCGTCCGGAGGGCTAAGCTGGGGGCACCGGTCGCCAAGCGAGGGAGCCGCACATGATAGATGAGGTACGCATCGCGCCGTCCATCCTCTCGGCCGACTTCCTCAACATGGGCGCCGAGCTCGATTCCATCGCGAGCGCCGACTGGATCCACGTCGATGTGATGGACGGGCGCTGGGTGCCGAACCTCACCTTCGGCCCGGACGTCGTGGCCGCCTGCAAGCGCCGGAGCGACCTCGTCGTCGACACGCACCTCATGGTGGCCGACCCGAGGGCCGTCGCCGACTTCTACCTGGGCGCGGGCGCCGACGCCCTCTCGTTCCATCTCGAGGCCTGTCCCCATGCCTACCGCATGTGCCAGCGCATCCGCGCCGCGGGCGCGAGGCCCGGCGTCGCGCTCAACCCCGCGACGGCCGTCTCGTCGCTCGAGGCGGTGATCGACTACGTCGACTACGTGCTCGTGATGAGCGTCGAGCCCGGGTTCTCGGGGCAGACCTTCATCCCCCAGAGCCTTGAGCGGATCCGCCGGGTGAGGGAGCTCCGCGACAGGCGCAATCCCACCGCCCTCATCGAGGTGGACGGCGGCATCGGCCCCGCCAACATCGAGGACGTCGTGAGGGCCGGAGCCGACGTGGTGGTGTGCGGGAGCGCCGTCTTCAAGACGCAAGACCGCTCCCGGACGATCGCCCTCCTCAGGGAGAGGGCGAGGCTCGGCAAGGGCATGGGCGCCTGAGCCGTGAGCGCGATGGACCTGGCCGCCAAGATCTACCTCGACTACGCCGCCTCGGCGCCGCTCCGAAGGGCCGCGCTCGAGGCCGAGGCCGCCTACAGGCGCGAGCCCTGGGCGAAGGCGAACCCCAACTCCACGCACAGCCTCGGCAGGGCCGCCGCGCGCTCGCTCGACGGCGCCCGGCGCCAGATCGCGAGCGCCCTCGGCCACGGGTTCAGGCCGGGCGACGTCGCCTTCACCGGCGGCGGCACCGAGGCCAACAACATCGCCGTCCTCGGGATGGCCGAGGGCATGCGCCTCCGGGACCGGCGCCGCTCGCGCGCGATCCTCTCCTCCATCGAGCACGACTCCGTGCTCGACCTGGCCTCGCCCTTGCGGCAGCGGGGCTTCACCGTCAGCTGGGTCCAGCCGAATCGCGAGGGCGTGGTGGAGCCCGAGGCGCTCGAAGGGCTCCTCGGAGACGACGTGGCCCTCGTCGCCGTCATGGCCGCCAACAACGAGACCGGGGCCGCCCAGCCCATCCGCCGGCTGGGGGAGAGCGCCCATAGGTGCGGCGCCCCCTTCTTCACCGATGCGATCCAGGCGTTCTGCCACGTGCGGCTCGACCTCTCGGCCGTCGACGCCGTCTCGCTCGCGGCCCACAAGATCGGCGCCGCGCCCGGCGTCGGTGCCCTGGCGATGAGGAACGCGACCCCCTTCGCCCCGCAGTCCTTCGGCGGCGGGCAGGAGGGCGGAAGGCGCGCGGGAACCCAGGACGTGGCGGGCGCCGTGGCCTTCGGAAAGACGGCGGCGGAGCTCCGATCCGGCCTCGACGCCGCGATGGCGAAGACCTCCCGCAAGGCGGAGCGGCTCGCGGAGCGCCTGCTCGAGCACCCGCGCGTCCGTGCGACGAGCCCGCTTCCCTACGACGGCTCGTCGAGGCTCCCGGGCATCGTGAACGTCTGCGTGGACGGCCTGGAATCGGAGACCATGATCTTGGCGCTCGACGAGGCGGGGTTCGAAGTCTCGGCGGGCTCCGCCTGCAGCTCGGGCTCGCTCGATCCCTCCCATGTGCTCACGGCCATGGGCATCCCCAAAGACCTCGCCTTCGGCGCCCTGCGGATCTCGTTCGACGAGCGCGTGAGCGACGCCGAGCTCGAGGCCTTCGCGGCGTGCCTGGAGCAGATCCTGGCGGCAAGGCTCGGGTCATGAGGCTCCTCGTCGGCCTGTCGGGCGGGGTCGATTCGTCGGTGGCCATCCTCTGGGCGAGGGAGCGCGGCTTCGATCCCGTGGGCTGCCTCCTGGTCATGCGCGCCCCGGGGCCGGACGTCCCCGTTCCATCGCCCAGGGCCATCGAGAGGGCCCGCGCCACCTGCGAGGGGCTCGGCGTCCCCTTCATGGTGCGCGACGTGGGCGAGGCCTTCTTCGAGCGGGTCATGGCGCCCTTCGCGACGGCGTATGCGCGCGGCCTCACGCCCAACCCCTGCACCCTCTGCAACAGGGCCCTCAAGGTGGAGGAGCTCATCCGCGCCGCCGACGAGGTCGGCGCCGATCGCGTGGCGACGGGCCACTACGCGCGCCTCGTGGAGGGCGAAGACGGGGTCGTGAGGATCGCCAGGGGGCGAGACGGCGCCAAGGACCAGAGCTACTTCCTTGCGCGCCTCTCGCCCGAGCAGGCGGAAAGGCTCGCATTCCCCTTGGCAGACGAGACGAAGGCGGAGGTGCGCCGGCGCGCGCTCGACCACGGGCTGCCGGCGGCCTCCGAAGCCGATTCCGAGGGGGTGTGCTTCGCTCCGGATGGCGACTACCGGCAGGTCCTCGAGCGCCTCGCGCCGGAGAGCCTCGAGCCCGGTCCCATCGTGAGCGAGGAGGGGAAGGCGCTCGGCACGCACAGGGGGATCGCCAGCTACACGGTCGGCCAGAGACGGGGCCTCGGCCTTTCCGGCGGCCCTTGGTTCGTGAAGGAGATCGTCGCGGATGACGCGACCATCGTGGTCGGCCATGGCGACCAGCCCAAGGTGGCTCGGCTCGAGCTCGTGGACGTCACGCTGAACGTGGACGAGGGGGCGCTGGAAGCGATCCCCGTGGCGGTGCAGACGCACTACCGCGCCACCGCGAGGCCCGTCTCCCTCAGGCGCGGGTCCCTGGGCACCGCCGAGGCGACCTTCACCGAGGACCCGGTGCTCGCGGCCCCGGGGCAGTCCGCCGCGCTGTACTCGGAGGACGTCGTCATCGGCGAAGGGACGATCTCCAGCGTCGCGTTCGCCTGAGGGAGCCAAAGGATCCTCCATGCGGCGGCGGGGGGCCGCAGGGCACGATCGCCGAGGAAGGGGAGGCCAGCATGGACGTCAGGGCTTTCGAAGGGGCGCTCTTGGAGAGGTTCCCCGCGACGGACGCCGAGGACTGGGATCGTCCCGGGCTCCTTGTCGGAGACCCGTCGTCCGAGGTGACGGGCGTCCTCTGCGCCCTCGACCCCACCCGGGAGGGCATCGAGCGCGCGGCCTCGATGGGGGCGAACGTCCTCCTCACGCACCATCCCGCCTTCCTCGATGCGCCGAGCCGCCTCACCCCGGATCCGAGCGACTCCTCGCCCGCGGGCGCCCTTCTCTGGAAGGCCATCGAGGAGGGCGTCTCGCTCATCGCCCTGCATACGAACCTGGATCGATCGCAGCTCGCCTTACCATATCTCGCCGACCTCATCGGCCTTCCGTTCCTCGGGAGAGCGACGCCCGAGGGCTACGGAGCGCTCCTCGACGCCTCGGGCCTCACGGCGGACGACCTCGGCCGGCGGTTTCGCGAGCGGCTCGGCGCATCGCCGATCATCTGGGGCGATGGCGACGAACCGCTCTCGAGGGCCGCCTATCTCTCTGGGTCGCTCGGGGGCCTCGGCGCCTCGGCCGTCGCGGGCGGCGCCGAGTGCATCGTCACGGGGGAGGCGTCCTACCATCGCATTCTCGATCTGCTCGACGCGAAATCGTCTGGAAATGCGAAAACGAAAGTTATTATAATTGGGCACGACGTCTCGGAACGGCCCTATTCGCAGCTTCTGAAGAGCGTCGCCGCAGCTATCTTGAATGATGTGCCCATCGAGGCCCTCGATGGGGAATTGCGTTGGCACGGGCTGGGGGCGTGATCTGACAAGCGCGCCTTTATGGCAAAGGGAGGGAGCGCGATGGATACGGCGGAGCTGCTCCTCTCCCTCCAGGAACTCGACCTCCAGATCGCCCGCGCGAGCGAGCGCGCCCAGAACCCGCCCGAGCTCGCCGCGCTCGAGAAGGCCGTGAGGGCCAGGAAGCGCGTCGAATCGCTCATGGGGCCGATCAAGGGCCAGCGGAAGGACCTCGAGATGGCCCTCGCCGACCTCGACGAGGACAGGAAGCGCCTCGAGAGCGCCATCGAGGAGGTGAAGGCCCGGAGCGAGAGCGGCCCGATGGACTATCGGAGCCAGGAGAGCATCCGGGAGCAGTACTCGAATCTCGCCAAGCGCCTCGAGAAGGTCGAGTTCACGAGCGAGAGCACCATGGTCGCCCTCGTCGAGATCGAGGGCAGGGAGGCCAAGGCCAACGTCGCGCTCGAAAGGGCCGGCCAGGCGGTCGATGCCATCGCGAAGCGGGCCCGCGCCACGGTGGGGGAGGCGCGCTCGGAGGTTTCCAAGCTCCGCGAGGAGAGGCGCCGCCTCGCCGAGGGCCTCGACGGCGACGCGCTCTTGGCCTACGAGAGGGCGATGGAGCGATTCGACGGGCTCGCGGTGGAGGAGCTTCGGGGAAAGAGCCCGAGCATCTGCCGGGTCTCGCTCCAGCCTGGCGTCATCGCCGAGCTCGAGCGCGAGGCGCCCATCACCGAATGCCCCTACTGCAAGCGGATCCTCGTCATCGGACGCGGTGGCTGATCCATGGGATCTGGACCTCTCCGGTGCCCGAACGGTTCCAGGCGAAGGAGGGGCGAAGAGAGGCGAACGACGCGAAGCGACAGACGGAACCGACGGCGAGAAGGAGAGGAACACCATGCCCAACGGACGTCCCATGCAGGCCCGGAGCCTCGCCATCAAGGCGGAGCTCGAGAACAAGGAGGCGGGCGACCGCGTCGTCTTCGATCTCCAGCCCGACGAGCAGGAGCACTTCAGCCGCTTCACCCAGCGCGCCCGCACCGTGGCCAAGAACCTCGCCATGAAGGTGAGCGTGAAGACCGATCGCACCGACAGGACCAAGGGCATCATCGAGGTGCGCGAGACCGGCGTCGTGGCCGATGCCCCCAAGGCCAAGGCGACCCGCCGGGGCCGTCCCCGCAAGGCCGAGGCGGCCAAGAAGGCGGAGGCCCCGAAGAAGGCCGACGAAACCAAGGCCGACGACGCCAAGCCGAAGAGCGCGCCGAAGGATGCCGATGAGGGGAAGAGCCCCGCAGGCGAAGAGCCCACGTCCGAGACGGTCGCCGAGGGCGCCGAAGCCGAGGCGAAGCCCGCCCAGAGGCGCGGCCGTCCCCGCAAGGCCGAGGCCGCCGACGCGGCGCCCGCGCCCGTCGAGACCGTGGAGACCGTCGAGGAGGTCGTCGTCGAGGCGCCGAGCGCGGCCGAGGCCGTCGCCGAGGCCGCTCTCGAGCAGATGATCGAGGAGGCCGAGACCCCGAGCGTGGCCGTCTGCGTCACAGGGAGCGTCTCCGCCTACAAGGCGGCCGAGATCGTCCGCGGCCTCCAGAAGGGCGGCTGCGACGTGGCCGTGGCCATGACCCCCGCCGCCGAAAGGTTCGTGGGGCAGTCCACCTTCGCGGCTCTGACGGACCTCCCCGTGGCCATCGACCTCTTCGACTGGTCGGTCTCGCAGCTTCCCCACATCGACCTCGCCGACTGGGCCGACCTCATCGTCGTGGCCCCGGCATCGGCCGACTCCATCGCCAAGATCGCCCATGGCTTCGCCGACGACTGCGTGTGCGCCACCGTGCTCGCCGCCACCTCCAAGGTGATGGTCTGCCCGGCTATGAACGTGCACATGTGGAAGAACGCGGCGACCCAGGCCAACGTGAAGACGCTCCGCGACCGCGGCATCATGGTCATGGAGCCCACCGAGGGCTATCTCGTCTGCGGCGATTGGGGCGAGGGCAAGCTCGCCCCCGTGGACGGCATCGTCCGGGCCTGCCTGGACGAGCTGAAGCGCGACGGCGATCATCGCGCAAACGCCTGACGGCCCGTGAGGGCCCGCCGATCGCCCGAGGGCACGGCGGGCCCTTTCTCTCTGGGCATGAACTCGGTCATAGACCCGTGGAGCGGGACGGAGAGCGCGAGGAGCGGCCATGGTCGGGCAGAGGGCACTCGAGGGCAAGCGGATCCTGGTGAGCGCCGGGCCCACCCATGAGCACATCGACCCGGTGCGCTACCTCGCCAACGCGAGCTCGGGGAAGATGGGCTACGCCATCGCACGGGCGGCGCGGGACGCCGGCGCCGAGGTGACGCTCGTCTCGGGGCCGGTCGCCCTCGCGGCCCCATCGGGCGTCGAGGTCGTGCCCGTGGTCTCCGCCGCCGACATGCTCGACGCCTGCGAGCGGGCCTTCCCCTCGATGGATGCGGCGATCCTCGCGGCCGCCGTGGCGGACTACACCCCCGTCTCCGTCGCCGACCACAAGCTCAAGAAGGCCGAGGGCGGGCTCGAATCCATCTCGCTCAAGCAGACGGCCGACATCCTCGCCAGGCTCTCGGCCGGGAAGGGCCGTCGCGTCGTCGTCGGATTCGCCGCCGAGACGAACGACCTCGAGGCGAACGCCGCAGCGAAGCTCCGCGAGAAGGGCTGCGACCTCATCGTCGCGAACGACGTCTCGCGCGCCGACTCCACCTTCGGCTCGGAGACCGACCGCGTGACCGTCATCTCGCGCTCGGGGGTGGAGCGGCTGCCGACGCTTCCCAAGGACGAGGTGGCGGAACGCCTCGTCCAGCGCGTGGCCTCCCTTCTCTGACGCCGGGCCTCGCGCGAGGCGCCCGAGTCTTGGCGCCCCTTCGAGACGGCGTGGGACACGGCCCCGCCGAGCAGCCGAACAGGGGGCCTGACCTGCACGAATCCTCCATCTGAACATGGAGGATCCTTGAACGGGCGGCTCCATCGGAGCGCGCCTTCGAGGTCTTCGATACACTCCATCTCGCACGAAGGGAAGGCGGCGGGACCGCAACGGACCTTCGTTGCCAACGGCTCGGATTTCATCGAGATCAGGCACCGCATCCTCACCATCACCCACGTCATCTTCACTGCGCTGCGATAGCGCTGGCGCCTTCGCCATGCCTGTCGCATCTGTCTGACGAGGAGGTTCAGGCACTGTGATCACCAGGTCGACGCATCCAAAGGGACGCGCCCTCCTTGCCCTTTTCGCGCTGCTGTTCGGATTCGCCCTCACGCTGGGCCTCACGCCGGGCGTCGCCCTGGCGGACGAGGCCCAGGACGGCTCGGACGCCCCGCAGCCCATCGTCATCCTCCACACCACCGACATCCACGCCAAGGGCCTCACGGCCAGCGATTCGGCCGTGGGCTTCGACGGCATCGCCGGCGCCAAGGCGGCGCTCGAGGAGCGCTATGGCGAGGGCAACGTCGTGCTCGTCGACGCCGGCGACACCATCCAGGGCTCGGCCCTGGGCGCCTTCTCGGAGGGCGAGGACATCGTGGAGCTCATGAAGGCCTCGGGCTACGACCTCGCCGTGCCGGGCAACCACGACTTCGACTACGGCATCGAGCAGCTCCGCTCCCTGAACGAGCTGGCCCAGGTCGAGGGCGAGGGCGACTACGCGACGAGCGTGGCCTCGACGTTCTCGTACGTGGCGAGCAACGTCACGAACATGAACACGCAGGAGTCCCTCTTCGACGGCTACAAGCTCTTCGAGTTCGGCGACGTCTCCGTGGCCTTCGTGGGCGCGGTGACGCCGGAGACGCCCTCGAAGGAGAACCCGAGCATCTTCCAGGAGGATGGCCAGCTCGCCTGGGATTTCCATAGCTCCGACCTGGCCGCACGGGTGCAGGAGTCCGTCGATGAGGCCAAGGCGGCCGGCGCGGATTACGTGATCGCCGTCATGCACCACGGATCGGGCGGCTCGCTCGCCTCGGCCATCCGCGGCCTGGACGCCGTCATCGACGGTCACTCGCACGCGGTCGTGAACGGAACCGCCCGAAACGGAGACGGGCAGCAGATCCGCATCGCGCAGAGCGGCCAGTACTTCCAGGCCTACGGCACGATGGTGATCACCCCGTCCGGGAAGGCGAGCCCTGCCGACATCGCCTCGACGATCACCTACGCCTCCTCCTCCACGAAGGACGCGGCGCTCCAGGAGGTCGGCGCCCTCGTGGCGAAGGTCGAGGACGAGGCGGCGCAGGGCGCCACGGGAAGGACCGACGTCGCCCTACAGGTGAGCGCCCTCAGCCGCGAGACCAACCTCGGCAACTTCGTCGCCGACGCCTACCGCTTCGTCGTGCCCGGCGCGGAGGTGGGCCTCGTGAACGCGGGCGGGATCGGTTCCCCGAGCATCGCCTCGGGCGGCGCCATCCCCGCCGACAGCGCCATCACGACGACCATGCTGATGGACATCAACCCCTTTGGAAACGAGATCCACAAGCTGGAGATGACGGGGGAGACGCTGAGGAGCATTCTCGCCCAGTCGAGCAATAGCGCGGGCAGCAAGAGGTTCCTCCAGGTCTCGGGCGTGAAGATGCACGCTCGCGGCGGCTCGATCCAGGTGTCCGTCTTCGATACGGAGAGCGGAAGCTACCTTCCCCTCGACCCCTCGAAAACCTACACGGTGGCGACGTCCTCGTTCCTCGCGAACGGCGGCGACGGCTACGGCCAGTTCGCCCAGGCGACCCGCGTGGAGGGCGAGGAGTACGGACTCGACTACGAAGCGCTGGCCACCTACCTCTTCGAGGGGCTGAACGGGGTCATCGACAGCCGCTACCAGGGCACGGAGGGTCGGATCGTCATCACGAGCGCCTCGTCCAGCGGCAGCTCCAGCTCTTCGGGTAGCTCCAGCTCCTCGGGCGGCTCCAGCGGATCCGCCCCCGCCCCTGCGCCCGACACCGATGACGAGGCGACGGAGACGCCCGACGAGGGAACGGATGAGCCGGACGCCGATCTGCCGGCCGAGCCCGAAGGCGACCTGCCGGGTGGGTCCGAGGGCGCCACCCTCCGCATCCACCGCCTCTACAACCCCGCCCTTGCGGGAGCGCACCTGCTCACGGCGGACGAGAACGAGGTGAAGGTCCTCTCCTCCCTCGGCTGGAAGGACGAGGGGGCCCACTTCAGCGCCCATGCGGACGCCGAAAGCGGTGATGATCCGGTCTTCAGGCTCTACAACCCCAACAACGGCGACCACTTCTACACGGCTTCCGAGGGAGAGCGGGAGGCGCTCCGCGGCATCGGATGGGTGTACGAGAATATCGCGTGGTACGGCGCGCTCTCCGACGCGACCGGCGCGTCGCCCACCTTCAGGCTCTACAACCCCAACCAGACGGACAACGACGGCCTGGGCAACCACCTCTGGACGACGAGCGTCAACGAGCGGGACACCCTCACCGCGCTCGGCTGGCGGCCGGAGGGCGAGGCCTGGCACTCCCTCGCAGCGGAGTAGACCCTCACGATCCACAGAGGCGACGCCGCCCCCGTGCCGCTCGACAGGGCACGGGGGCGGGATGCGTTCGGGATGGGGCTAGAATGCGGGGCTGGGTCCGGCGCGATCGGACCCTTCCGCCCGTCGCATCCAAGGGAGTCCCATGCCGCACGCCGCCCGCCATCGCCATGCGCCCAAGGGCGCCGTGGCCCTCGCGCTCGCCCTCGTCCTCGCCGCGCTCGTCGGAGCGCCCCTCGCCGCCAAGGCCGAGGATTCACCCGCCGCCGAGCACGCCATCGTGATCGTCCACTCCAACGACGTGCACTGCTCGGGGCTCGCCACCTCGGCCACGGCCATCGGCTATCCCGGCATCGCCCAGTACGCGAGCGAGGCGAAGGAGAGCTACGGAGCGGCCAACGTGACCCTCGTCGACGCCGGCGACGCCATCCAGGGCCAGCCCATCGGCACGCTCTCCAAGGGCCAGGACCTCGTGGACCTCATGAACGTCTCGGGCTACGACATCGCGGTGCCCGGCAACCACGAGTTCGACTACGGCATCGCCCAGCTCCAGGCGCTCGAGGGCACGGCCGACTACCCCTACGTGAGCTGCAACGTCGTGAACACCCAGACGGGAGAGCCGCTCTTCGACGGCTACAGGATCCTCTCCTACGAGGTCGATGGCCAAACGTATGAGGTCGCCTACGTGGGCGTGACGACGCCCGCGACCCTCACGGGATCCGACCCCTCGATCTTCGAGGACGCGAGCGGCCAGACCATCTACAGCTTCTACGGCGACGACAGCGGCGAGGCCCTCTACGACCAGGTGCAGACCACCGTGGACGCGGCCCGCGCCGAGGGCGCCGACTACGTGATCGCCGTGACGCACCTCGGCAAGGACGCGAGCTCCTCGGTGCCCGAGCGCTGGACCTCCACGGCCGTGGTCGCCCACACCACCGGCATCGACGCGGTCATCGACGGCCACACCCACCAGATCTACAACACGACCGTCCCCAACGAGGACGGGGCGCAGATCCCCATCGCCCAGTGCGGCACGCAGTTCCAGGCCATGGGCGAGATGTACCTCTATCCCGATGCCGACCCCGGCCCCGACGACATCCAGAGCGGCATCGTCCAAGCGAGCGACCTGCACCAGCCCGCGCCCCAGGACCCGACCGTCGCCGCGGCCGTCCAGGCCAAGCAGGACGCCCTCGACCAGGAGCTCAAGCAGGTCGTGGGCACCTCCCAGGTGGGCCTTTCCGTCTACGCCCCCAACGACGAGGGCGACCCCTGGTGGTGGGCCGCCCGCATGCACGAGACGAACCTCGGCGACTACGTCGCGGACGCCTACCGCTCGCTCCTCGACTCCGACGTGGCGTTCGTGAACGGCGGCGGCATCCGCGCGCCCCAGACGGCCGTGACACCGCTTTCCAACGGCACCTTCGGCTTCGCCGCGGGCCCCTTCACCTACAACGACTTCATCTCCATCAACTCCTTCGCGAACACGCTCTCGGTCGTGGAGGTCAAAGGGCAGGACATCCTCGACGCCCTCGAGTACTCGGTGCGCGCCCTCACGCCCGCCTTCGATGACGAGACCGAGGCCGAGGGCTCCTTCCTGCAGGTGTCGGGTCTGAGCTTCACCGCACGGGTCGACATCCCCACGCCCGTGATCGAGAATTCGGATGGCGGCTTCGAGTCGGTCGATCCCTCCATGGAGCGCCGCGTGCGCGACGTCACCGTGGGCGGGGCGCCCATCGACCCGAGCGCCACCTACACGATGACGACGATCCCGATCATCCTCGGCGGCGACTACACGATGTTCGCCGATGCGACCCCGGTGAAGCCCGACGTGGGGCTCGACTACGACGCCCTCGTGCGCTACCTGCGAGACGACCTCGGCGGCACCATCGGCCAGGCCTACGCCGACCCTGCGGGTCAGGGCCGCATCACCCTCACCACCTCGGAGAGCCCCGTGCAAGAGACCGTGAAGGTCTACCGGCTCTACAACCCGAGCAGCGGCGAGCACCTCTTCACGACGAGCCTCGTGGAGTACCAGACGCTCTCCGGGCTGGGCTGGGATGAGGAGGGGACCTGCTTCGAGGAGTACGCCTCCGTGGGCACGGGCGAGCAGGCGGTCTACCGGCTCTACAACCCCAGCAACGGCGGCCACTTCTTCACGGCGTCGGCCGTCGAGGCCGACCGGCTCATCGCCCTCGGCTGGAAGTCCGAGGGAATCGCCTGGTACGGTCCGGTGGCGGGGGGCATCGACGTCTTCAGGCTCTACAACCCCAACATGACGGCCGACGGCGGACTCGGCAGCCATCTCTGGACGACGTCGAAGAACGAGGAGAGCGTCCTCGAGGGCCTCGGCTGGAAGGGCGAGGGGATCGGCTGGCGCGCCGTGGAGGGCTGACGCGTCCGGATCGGCTTCGGCTCCGAACGACTCGACCGACGAGAAGCGGCGATGCCCGCCCGGGCATCGCCGCTTCCCCGTCGAATCGCCATCCTCGGCCGCTTCCGGCCCCAGGCCGTCCGCGATCGCCGGCCCCCTGCGATCAACGCCGCATATCGCTGAACTGATCTGCGAGGAACTGGAGCGTCGTCCGCAGGGACTCATCCCACAAGGGATTCTCCACCCCTCCCACGACGAGCGCCAGATCGTCATCGTGGAGGGCGTGGTCTGAGAGCGACCTCAGGTAGCTGAAGACCCCATCGGCGGCGTTGCGGTTCAGCCAGAGGCCCTTGCGCTCCAAGAGATCGCGGAACTCGTCGACATCCTGGCAGGCGCCCACTTCGGCGATGAATGCGGGGGAGAACTGGGGGAGGCCCGCGCCTCCCCGAGCGTTCCCGGCGCCTGCCGCCTCGCTCGCCGTGCCCCTCTTGGAATTTCTCGCCATCGCATCCTCTTCGCTCGTATCCCCCTTGAGCGGAGCGCCGTGCCGTGCTCCGTGCTTTCGAGGCGATTCTACGGATATTCGCAGGTCGAAAGGCGATGAAGGCAATCTTGGGTCCTCAACGCGTTACAAACCTGCCCTCTGGCGACACCAATGACAAGGCGCTCGTCCGAGACGCTCCGAGCGGCTCGCGCGCATCGTTTTGGCGCCCGAGCGTTTAAGCTTGCGGGAAGCGGGAGCGATCGGCGCGGCCGAGAGGGGAGTCCCAGAGCCATGACGGACGCCAGGGTCCAAGATCCGGGACGCGAAGCCGAAGGGGAGGCCCGGGAAGGGCGCGGCCCGGATTCCCGGGCCCCCAGGGTCTTCCTCACATGGGCAGCGGTCTTCCTGCTCTATCTGGGCTTCACCTGGCTCTTCTACCTGCGGGCGGAGCATCAGCAGTTCTTCCCGCTCTCCATCGTCCAGTGCCTCACGCCCGTCGTCTGCCTCTACCTGGGCTGGCCCGCGATCGTGGGGTGCGTGTCGGCCGAGGCGCTGCTGCTCGTCTTCGCCCAGCCGCTCGCCCCCGGCGCCTACTGGATCGCGCTCGTGGCGGAGCTCGTCTTCGATGCGCTGCCCTACGTGCTCTGGTATGCCGTCTACGGCAGGTCGAGGGATCCCTATCCAAGGCTCGACAGGGCCCCCAAGCTCGCGATCTGCCTCATCCTCCTCGCCCTGTCGAGCCTCGTCTGGGCGAGCGTCGTGACCGCCTTCCTCTACGAGCAGGCCCAGTCCGACTCCGCCTGGGGGCTCTGGTCCTTCTGCTTCTTCATCACCTTCGACCTCGCGAGCGTGCTGGGGACGCTCGTCCTGCTCGGACTCGAGCGGAGCGCCCTCGCCGCCCAGGCGCCGCGATGGGTCGGGGCGACCTTCGTCCATCGGCCCCGCATGAACCTCACCCAGCGACTCGTGTTCGTCTTCGCGCTCTTCATGGCCTTCATGGTCCTGTTCTCGTTCATCTCGTACCTCGACGGCTTCGACTTCGAGGCGGAGGGCTACGCGGGCCTCATCTCCATCGTGGCGAGCAATCTCCTCTACGCCGGCCAGACGGCCTTCATCCTCTGGTTCTTCGTCTGCGCGATCCTGTGGTACCTGGAGAGCCGCTTCACCCGTCCGCTCGAGACGCTGGCCGGCGCCACCCGGCGCTTCCCCGACGCGCTGTCGGCCTACCAGGAGGCCGAGGAGAAGGGCGACGACCCCACTCGCATCGAGAAGGCGCGCGACG